>SVLC01000021.1 GCA_015068155.1 Oscillospiraceae bacterium
CAAGCGCAGACAAAAATAAATACGAAAAACCGGAAATCAAGCCAATGACATATATGACTCGTTGTACCATTGTCATTTCGTTCCATTTCATTGCAATACCTCCCGAAAAACCTTCACTGAGGTGACATCACCTAAATCCAATGAGTCTACCAATTCCACCACATCCGCGTAGAGGCTCATTTTACCATAGGAATAAATATTTGTCAATTCTATTCTCCGCAGAAAAAAGAGGTGACGGGTGGGGGAATGTGTGTTATAATGGGGAAAAATGGTGGAAGGAGGGGCGATATGGCGGTATTTCGCATGAAAATTGCAGGGGCGGTGGCGGCGGTGGCGTCGCTGTTTGACTCCACGCCCCATTATTTGGGCGCCTATCTCACCGACGAAGCCCCGGATTTTTCTGTCGTTGTCACAGAAGAGGATCTGCGCTTCGAGCAGGCGGAACTGGATGCCGAAGCGGCGGAAGAGGGCTTTCGCCGCCGGGCATTCACCGACCCCTTTTTGGAACGGGCCGCCATCCAGCGGGCTTTTGCCGAATATCTGTTCCGGCAGGATACCCTACTGGTCCATGGCAGCGCTGTGGCGGTGGATGGCAAGGCCTATCTTTTTATGGCCAAAAGCGGCACCGGCAAATCCACCCACACCCGGTTTTGGCGGGAGGTTTTCGGTGACCGGGCGGTGATGATCAACGATGACAAGCCCTTTTTGGCGCTGACGGACCGGGGCGTGGTGGCGTATGGTTCGCCCTGGAGCGGCAAACACGGTTTGGATACCAATATTTCTGCTCCTTTGGCGGGCATCTGCATTTTGGAACGGGGGTCGGAAAACAAAATCTTGCCCATTTCCGCCCCGGAGGCCCTGGAAATGCTGCGCAAACAGAGCTACTGTCCTATGGACGCGGCGGCGCGCCCCCGATTTGAAGCGCTGACGGCGCAATTGGCCGCGGTGGTGCCCCTTTGGCGCATGACCTGCACCAAAGATCCCCAGGCAGCCAGCCTGGCCCATGACACCATGGGCTGAGAAACAGATTCTTGAGAAAGGAGGCGTTGCTATGCCAAAAAAACCGTTGACCCTGGGGATTTTAGCCCATGTGGACGCCGGCAAGACCACCTTATCCGAAGCGCTGCTGTACTGCAGCGGCAGCAGACGCACACTGGGCCGTGTGGATCATGGCAATGCCTATCTGGATACCCACGATCTGGAGCGTCGCCGGGGCATTACCATTTTTTCCAAGCAGGCGCTGCTGGAAACCGCCAATCGGGCGGTGACCCTGGTGGATACCCCCGGCCACGTGGATTTCTCCGGCGAGGCCGAACGGACCATGCCGATTTTGGACGGCGCGGTGCTGGTGATCAGCGGAACCGACGGGGTGCAGGCCCATACATTGACGCTGTGGAAGCTGCTGGAGAAGTATGGCGTGCCCACATTCCTATTCATCAATAAAATGGACCTGGCGGATACGGACCGGGAAAAGCTGATGGCGCAGATGCAATCCCGGCTCAGCCCGGGCTGTTTGGACACCGCTGATCCGGCGTTCCAGGAAAACGCCGCCCTTTGCGAGGAAAGCCTGCTGGAAACCTATCTTTCCGAAGGCGCGCTGGCGGATGATGGTGTGCGGGCGCTGGTGGCCCAGCGGAGGATCTTCCCTTGCTGCTTCGGTTCGGCGCTGAAATTGGAGGGCGTGGCGGAATTTTTGGACATTTTGGACCGGTTCGCCCCGGAGTTTGCGGAAAAACCGGATTTTGCGGCCCGGGTGCATAAAATTTCCCGGGATGCCCAGGGCAATCGGTTGACATGGCTGAAGATCACCGGCGGCAGTCTGAAGGTCCGCGGGTCGGTGGGTGACGAAAAGATTCAGGCCATTCGGCTGTATTCCGGAGAAAAATTCACCGCGGTGGAGACGGTCGCCGCCGGCGCGCTTTGCGCCGTGACGGGGTTAAGCCAAACCTATGCCGGCCAGGGGTTGGGGGCGGAGCCTTCCGCGCCGCTGCCCCAGCTGCAGCCGGTTATGACCTACCGGGTGGAAACTGCCGGCGATCCGGCGCTGCTGCTGCCCAAGCTGAAGCTGCTGGAAGAGGAAGATCCCCTGCTGCGAGTGCTGTGGGAAAGCGCCACTGGCCAAATTTCCGTGCAGCTCATGGGTTCGGTGCAGATGGAAGTATTCACCAACATCGTCCAGGAGCGGTTCGGCGTCCAGATCCGTTTGTCCGATCCCAGGATCTATTATCTGGAAACCATTGAAAATACGGTGGAGGGCGTGGGGCATTTTGAGCCTTTGCGGCATTATGCCGAAGCCCATATCCTGCTGGAGCCGCTGCCCCGGGGCGCGGGGGTGCAGACGGATACCCTTTGCCCTACCGATGTGCTGGATATGAACTGGCAGCGGCTGATTTTGGGGCATCTGTCGGAAAAACGGCATAAGGGCGTGCTGATAGGGGCGCCCATTACGGATGTGAAAATGACCCTTTTGGTGGGCAAGGCCCATTTGAAGCACACCGAAGGCGGCGATTTCCGCCAGGCTACCTACCGGGCGGTCCGCCAGGGCCTGATGCAGGCAAAATCCCGGCTGCTGGAGCCGTGGTATGATTTTGTGCTGACGGTGCCTACGGCATCCATTGGCCGGGCGATCACCGATATCCGGGCCATGAGCGGCGAAATGGATGCGCCGGAAAGCCTGGGTGAAGTGTCTGTGCTGAAAGGTATTTTGCCGGCGGCGGAACTGGGAGATTACGCCCAAACATTGGCTGCCTACACCCAGGGCAGGGGACAGCTGCAGATCTCGCTGCATGGGTATCTGCCCTGCCACAATGAGGACCAGGTGGTGGCGGAAGCGGCTTACGAGCCGGAGGCGGATGTGGAGAACACACCGGATTCCGTATTCTGCGCCCATGGCGCCGGCTTTACGGTGAAATGGAACGAAGTGAAAAACTATATGCATTTGGAAAGCGGCCTGAAGGCGGAAAAAGGTCCGCAAATTCTGACCCGGAATTTGTCTGCTGACGATATGACCCTGGAAAAGATCATGGAGCGGGAATTTGGTCCCATCAAGCGGCCTCAATACACCGCCCCGGAAAACCGGCCGGCTTCGGAACTGCTGACTATCCGGCCGCCCAAGCAGCAATATCTCATTGTGGATGGCTACAATCTGATCTTTGCCTGGAAACAGATCGACCAAACCGCACAGGCGGATATTTCCGCCGCCCGGGATCTGCTGTGCAGCCGGTTGTCCAATTACGCCGCTTACAAAAAATGCCGCACCGTGGTGGTTTTTGACGGCTACAAGCAAAAGGGAAATCCCGGAGAAAAGGAGCAGAATTTGGGCATCCAGGTGGTGTACACCAAGGAAAATCAGACCGCCGATGCATATATGGAGGCGCTGGTGGCCCAAATCGGCCCCAATTATAATGTACGGGTGGCGTCTTCCGATGGACTGGTGCAGTTGGGTTCGCTGCGCAGCGGTGTGCTGCGGGTCAGCGCCCGGGAGCTGCTGGAGGAGCTGGCCGCTGCTGAAAAGGAAATGCAGAAGCATTATAAAGCGTAATAGCCACAAACTGAAAATTTCCCATCCACGCAAAAAAGACCGGCTTAGCCGGTCTTTTTTATCAGATTTCTGCTTTTGCCTTCTTTTTGCGGAAAATCAAACTGCGGAACAGGATCAGATTGATCACCAGGAAGAATGCTGCTACGATGGTCAGCGTCAAATAGGGCTGGGTGGGGGCCATGGTGGCCAAAATCAGAATGGGGAAGCCGAAGACCATAGCCGGGAAATTTTGATACACCAGGTTGTCTGCCACCGGGGTCTTGAAATCGCCGTCGATCTCCCGGAGCAGGATCACGCCGGTGCTGGCGGTGCCGGTGAGCATACCGTACATGGCCAAAAACTGCTGCTCGGCATAGCCGGGGAACAGCTTCTTGCTGACGAAAAGCACATACGCATAGGTGATCACCAGACCCGCTACACCCAAAATCAGCAGCACAGCCCAGTATTGGCCGATGATATCCAGCCGGATAGCGGCGATACTGGCGGTGACCATGATGTCGTAGAAGAAATTGGTAGCGCGGTTCAGGAGGAAATTGTTGGTATAGTTGCGGTGGATGATGTTTTTCTTCCGCAGGAAATTCATCACATTCTTCAGCACGGTAGCGCCCAATACGCCCAGCAGGAAGTTAAAGCCGTAGATGGTATTGCGCATGCCCGGCATCAGCTCGCCCAAGCCCAGCATCAAAAGATAGGCCAGCATATAGGCTACCATGATCAGGGCGATCTGAATGGTGAACTTATCCAGGTTTTCCTGCAGCGGGATCTCGTTTTCGCCTTCCACGGCTTCCTGGGCAGCGCCGGAGCCTTTATCCAGCTTGATCTTGCCCTTCCGCTTGAGAATGTTCAGATAGATCACGCCGCCGATGCTGGCAGCCAAAAAGCCCATGGAAGCGATGGTCAGGCCGAAGCTTTTGCCGCCGACAAAGCCGTAATCACTTTCATAAATGCCGCCGTAGTTCATGGCCTGTCCGGGACCCTGGCCGAAGCCCAGCGCCAGCAGCAGGCCGCCGGCTTCCAGCAGGTCCTTGATGAAAATGCCGCCGATGATGCAGATGATCATGCCGGCCAGAGCCTGCAGCAGATAGGTGGAAACGGTGGTCAAGCCGGTATTGAAGATCTCTGCGGTGCGTTGCTTGCCCAGCTTGCCGCCGGTGGTCCGCAGAGCCGAAGCGGTGAAGCCCAGGGCCAGCATATGGTAGGTGATCAGCTCCAGCCAGGCTGCGCCGTTACCGCCGAAGAAAGCGGTGTTGAACATTTCCCGGCCGGTGATATTGTTATAGATCACGGAAATGATCAGCAGAAAACCGCCGCCCAGCACGGAGGTGGGGATCAGGGAAGCCTGCAGCCAGGGAATGGACCGTTTGAGCATATGGGCGGCCATCAGCGCCACCAGCAGTACGGCGATGAGGTTGAAAAAGCCCCATGCGCTAAAGTCCCAGAAATTCGTCATAAGGTTCTCCTCTCCGAATGTTTTTCCAGCGGTGTATAAAATGTACGTATTTCAGTCCATTGAAACGCTTGCCGCCCTTAAGCTGCAGAATATCGTTGCCGGCGTAGACATTCAATTTGTTCTTGCCCAGCAGGGTGATGGTCGCCAGCTCGTCGAAGGAATAGCTTTGACCGTCGATGGTGATACGATCGCCGTAAAGGCAAAGGGTGGCGTTTTCTTTCAGAATATCCTTGTTTTTGCAGGGATGCACCAAGCTCAGCCGTACGGTTTCGGTGTAAAGCGGCGCGTCGGTGAGAGCCGTCAGATCCAGTTGGTTTATGTAGGCGCTTTGGAAATCATACCAATCTGCCACGAAGCGGTGGGGGAATTGGCAATCCACGCCTTCCAGCTCCTTGGTGGGCAGATGGCGGACGGTTTTGCCGCATTTTTTGCAGGAGATCACATCGTTCCGGCTTTCAAATTCCGAAAGACCGCACCAGGGACAGACATACATGGCCCGCTCCAAAAATTCCGCGTTCTTTTTGTGGTGGAATTGGTCGGTGACCATAGCCTCGTCGTGGGTCAGCTCCTGCTGGATCAGCAGATTCAGTTGGTCATTGGACATGGCGTTGTATTCCGCCGGCTCAATGACCCGCCGTACATAGCTGCGCATGGGACCCTTGCGGATCACATCGCTCCATCTGGGCTGTACGCCATAGCCGCCTTCGATGCGGAAAATGGCGATGGGCAGGCCCAGTTTTTTCGCCAGCGGCGCGATGGTGGGCTTGATGTACACCGTACGGCCGTGAAAGGTGCGGTGTCCCTCCGGGGCAATGCAGATGCTGCCGCCCTCCCGGGCCACCTTGATGCAGCTTTTCACCGCCTGCAGGTCGGTGGCCTGCTTGCGGATGGGAATGGGAGCCACCAGCCAGCGGATCAGCCGGGATACCCAGCCCATGGAGAACAGATCCTCGCTGGCCATGTAGTAAACCGGCTGGTGAAAGGTAACGCCCACGAAGAATTGGTCGAAGGCGGTCTGATGATTCATCAGGATCAGATAGGGCCGTTTGCCGGAATCGGGAAATTTTTCAATTTTAATGTGGTAGCGCAGACTGGTGTAAACACCCAGGGTCCAGCGCAGCAGGAAGACCACCGCCTTGTGGCGGAATTTGATCCAGTTGTCGTTTCTTTTCATGTTCACACCTCGCTGATGTGATTTACCGGAATAGAATAACATCGCCGCCTAAAGCGGCGCTTAAGAAAGCGTATGAAGCCTTACCCTGATAGAATACCATTTTTTTACCCGGTTTGTCAAGAAAAGGATGGTTTTTGGGCTGTCAGGCAGCCGATGACAGTGAAAAAGTTACAAAAACGGGAAAAGATTGTAACTTTTTGTTCCTAAAATGTTGACTTTTGCCCAGGCAAAGTGTATAATGCAACCAAAGTCGGCAACGGTCCGACAAGGAGGAAGCTATGAGAGAGTTTTTAATGAAGCTGTTTGCCATGTCCTTTTTTGACACCGGCATTCAAATAACGCCCTTTTCCGGCGCGCATATCGCCTACATGGCGCTGATCTTTGGCGGAATCGCAGCCGGCTATGCTGCGTTGCGGCACAAGACTGCGGATAAAAAGGAAAAAGCCCTGCGTTTACTGGCGTATGCCCTGGCCATTTCCTATTTTTCCGATTTCTTTTTCCATGATTTTGTCTATGGCGGCATGAACATGGATAAGTTGCCCTTCCATATCTGTACGGTTTTGTGCCCGCTGATCCTGGTG
Organism: Oscillospiraceae bacterium; assembly: GCA_015068155.1. Taxonomy (GTDB): domain Bacteria; phylum Bacillota; class Clostridia; order Oscillospirales; family Oscillospiraceae; genus Faecousia. The sequence goes on from SVLC01000021.1 coordinate 6,747, forward strand.
GCCCAGTTCAACCGGAACGGCCACAAGCTCCGGGAACCGGTGGCGGTGCTGGCCACCCTGGCGCCGATGATGTATCTGTGCTATCCGGCCAGCGTGGGCACCGGCGAACCCTGGTGCTATCAGGCGGTGCAGACCATGTTTTATCATGGCGTGCTGATGGCCTGGGGCATTCTGTCCATGGCGCTGGGCGCGGTAAAACCGGAGATTTCCCGGGCCTGGAAAAGCGGCGCGCTGCTGGCGGGCATTACCCTGTGGGCCAAAATGGGCAATGTGATGCTGGAGCATAACTGGTTCTTCCTGGAGGCGGATGCGCTGTATCTGGGGCTGGTGGAAAACGGTATCATTCCCCAGTGGCTGCTGATGGTCATCAATCCGGTGGTGTATTTTATGGCGGTATTGCTGCTGTACGGTGTATGCCATGGTATCCGGAAGCTGGGCCACAGAACGGTGTGCGTCCCTGCCCCCGTTGCCTGTTAATAACAAAAGCCGGCAGGTATCCTGCCGGCTTGTTGATTTTTACGGGATTCTGTAGAGCCGCTTGCCGTTTTCCAGGGTGATATCCCGGATCTCTTCTACATCGCGCCCCCGAATTTGGGCCAGCCGCTCTGCCATGCGGTAAAGCTTGCCGGGATCGTTCCGCTTGCCCCGGAAGGGTTCCGGCGCCATATAAGGACAGTCGGTCTCCAGCACGATCCGTTCCAGGGGGATGGCTTCTGCTACTTCAATGGCCTTGCGGGCGTTTTTGAAGGTGAGCACCCCGGTAAAGCCGATATACCAACCCCGGTCGATAAGCCATTGGGCCATTTCCACCGAGCCGGAATAGCAATGAAACACACCGGTGACCTCCGGAAATTCCGCAACGATGACCATGGCATCGCCGTGGGCATCCCGGTCGTGGACGATGACCGGCAGATCCAGTTCCCTGGCCAGCGCCATCTGCAGCCGGAAGGCTCGCTGCTGGATGTCCCGGGGGATGTCCTCGTAATGATAGTCCAGGCCGATCTCGCCGATGGCTTTCAGTTTGCTGTTTTCCCGGCAGAGCCGGCGGTAAATATCCAGCACTTCCTCGTTGACTTCGTCGCAGGCATCGGGATGGGAGCCTACGGCGCCGTAAAGAAAATCGTATTGTCGGGTCAGCGCGTCCACATTCCGGGAGGACGCCAGGCTGCAGCCGGGGTTCATCACCAGCGCCAGATCTTGCTGGGGCAGGGAGGACAGCAGTTGGGCGCGGTCGGCATCAAAGGCCCGGTCGTCCATGTGGGCATGGGTATCAAATAACATAAATGGTCACTCCTTTGGGTACGCAGGTTCTTCAGGATAAAACGATGGCCACGATGCAGCCGCTGTGATACTGGATACGGGGGTCATCCAGGGAAAAATCCGTATGCCGGGGATGAAAGCCGATGCCCTCGCCGCTGCGCTTGCCGGCGGCTTCCTTCAGTACCCAGAAAGTCAGCAGCGCCCTCCGGGGATCGTTGGCCGCGGCAAATTGGGCCAGCTCTCCGTCAGAAAGGATCTTGTCTGCCAGGCGCAGGTCGATGGGGCGATCCAGCTCCTCCGCGTCGATGCCCACCGGCTGCCGTGCCAGCACGCAAAAGGCGTGGCGTGGCGTGTGGGTGATGGAAAAATGCCAGGGTCCGTGGGCAAAGCAGGGCTTTCCTTTGGGGCCGGTGAGAATTTCCGGCATGGGGCCGTCTGCGTGGGCGGCGTACAGCGCAGCCAGCAACGCCCGGCCGGCGGCGTGACCGCTTTGCCCGTCCAGCGGACAGCCGGCGAAATAATATGGCGCGGACACACACTCACCTCCCAATGCAGCAGACAAATCTCTTTTGCTATTATAGCCCCAAATCAAAAAGCTGTCAACTTTCTTACTGTCGGCGCATAGGCTTTTTCAGTAAGGAGGGATGAAAATGGCGGATGCGGCGCAAATGTCCCACAAATTGACACTGACGGAGCGAAGCCACATGACCATGACCGGGGTGACGGAGGTGGTCAGCTTTGACGAAAATGCGGTGGTACTGAAGACCTCCCTGGGGCTGCTGACGGTGCACGGTCAGGGGCTGCAGCTGAAGAACCTTTCGGTGGAAGGCGGGCAGGTAGCGGTGGAAGGCACCGTCTGCGCCTTTGTGTATGAGGAGCCCCGGGGCGGCGGTCTGCGGCGGCTGTTCCGATGACGGCCCCGGCGGTGGCGGCCGCCCGGTTTTGCATAGCCGGAGCGGTGGGCATGGGATTGGGCTGCGGGTATGATATTTTGCGGCCCTTGCGGCGGAAACATCATGCCTTGCCGGATCTGATATTTGTGGTTGCCATGTTTTACGGCTGGCTGTATGTGAATTTTTCCGTTTGCCAGGGAGACCTGCGGTTGGCGTGGCTGGGGGCCATGGCCCTGGGCGGAATTTTATGGGAGGGAACGGCCGGATGGTTGCTGCGGCCGGTGTTTTTTGGATTTTGGCAGATAATTGGAAAAATTTTACGGGTTTTTACCCTTCCGGTTAGAAAAACATTTCAGTTTTTTGGAAAATTTGCAAAAAAAGTATTTGCAAAATGGAAGAAATGGGTTACAATAGGGTGGAGTATTTGCTGCCGTCGGCGGCAAAAAAAGAAAGGTGGCAGGGAGCATGCAGAAAAAAAGACGGCGCTTTCGCCTGGTGTTCACCAAGACCAGCCCCCTGGTCAAGTGCCTGATCCTGGCGACGGTGGTTTTATCCACGGTGGCCCTGGTGACGCTCCACGCCGCCATCGAGGAAAATCGCAGCGAGTACGAGGCCATGCGTCAGTACGCCATGGCCTTGGAGGGAGATAACCAGGACCTGGATCAGCGGATCGAAGAATTGGGCAGTATCGAAAGCGCCCTGCGGATCGCTATGGAAGAGCTGGGTCTGGTGCTGCCGGATACCATCGTGATCACCCCCGGCAATTGAAAATTTGGAAGGAAGCAAAGCAAACTATGGAGTTAACTGTCGGCGACGTTTTAGAAGGTAAGATCAAATCCATCACCAATTTCGGCGCATTTGTGGCCCTGCCCGAGAATAAGACCGGTATGGTACATATTTCCGAGGTGGCCAATGCCTATGTCAGCGATATCCGCCAGCATCTGACGGAGGGTCAGGATGTAAAGGTGGTGGTCATCGGGCTGGAAAACGGCAAGGTGAACCTGTCCATCAAGCGGCTGCAGCCCCGCCCTGTCCGGGAGAATGCGTCCCACAGGGAAAACCGCCCCGCCCCCGAAGGCCGGGCGCAGAATCGTCCTGTTGCTGCCGCCCCTGCGCCGGCGCCGACTCCGAAAACTGCCGACCAGTTGTTTGAAGAAAAGCTGAAGGCGTTTATGGCGGAGTCCGATTCCAAGATCGCCGCCTGCAAGCAGTATTCTGACCGATCCAGAGGCCGCAGAAGATAATCCAGAGGGCTGCTGTGCGGCCCTTTTCGCGCATCCTAAAAGCGGAGCGCCCACGGTTTCGCAGAGAAACGGCGGTCAGCTTCGGGAAAAGGAGAAAAAATGGCAAATGTAGTGATCACCGGCGGTAGCCGGGGTATCGGCAGGGCAGCGGTGGAGCTGTTCGCTGCCAGGGGGGACCGGGTGTGGTTCCTCTATGAAAAAAACCACGCCGCAGCCTGCCGGGTGGAAGCGGCTACCGGCGCCACGGCCATCTGCTGTGATGTGGCGGATCGGCGGGCGGTGTATCGGGCCTTCGAAGCCATCCCGGATGTGGATATTCTGATCTGCAATGCCGGCATCATGCATTTCGGTCTTATGAGCCGGATGGAAGAAGCGGACTGGGATCGGATCTTTGCCGTTAATGTTAAAGGCGTTTACAATTGCGTAGGCGCGGCAATGCCGTCATTTTTGAAAAAACAGGCCGGCTGTATCATCACCGTCTCCTCTATGTGGGGCCAGGTGGGCGCGTCCTGTGAGGCGGCCTATTCTGCCACCAAGGGCGCCCTCATCGCCATGACCAAGGCGCTGGCCAAGGAACTGGGGCCCAGCGGTATCCGGGTCAACTGCGTCTCGCCCGGCGTGATTCTGACGGATATGTGCGCCGGATTGGACCAAGAAACCCTGGACGGCCTGGCGGAAGAGAGCTGTGTGGGCCGCAACGGAACGCCGGCGGATGTGGCCAAGGCCTTTGGATATTTGGCTGATGCGGATTTTGTGACCGGCCAGGTGATTCCCGTCAATGGCGGATTCGTGATGTAAAAAGGCATGGCTGCGCAAATAACAATTTGTTTTGTAAGGAACTTTATTTTTAAAAAGGAGACATAGATTATGCGTATTTCTATTGGTTGCGATCATGGCGCGCTGGACCTGAAGAACAAGGTGGTCCTGCATCTGCAGAGCCGGGGATTTGAGGTGGCCGATTTTGGCACCTATACCTCCGAATCCTGCGACTATCCCGATTTTGCATCCGCTGCCGCTATCGCTGTGGCCCGTGGCAACTGCGACAAGGGCATCGTGCTGTGCACCACCGGCATTGGCGTTTCCATTGTGGCCAACAAGGTGGACGGCATCCGCTGCGCCCTGCTGAGTGACCTGAAGTCCGCGGAAATGACCCGCCTGCACAACGATACCAACATGATGGCCATGGGCGCCGGCATCGTGCCGGAGGAGCTGGCTTTGCAGATCGTGGACAAGTGGCTGGATACGCCCTTCTCCAACGAACCCCGCCACCAACGCCGTATTGACAAGGTCATGGCCCTGGAAAAATAAAAAAAGAGCAGAGCCGAACAGGCTCTGCTTTTTAGGTTTTCTTGACGAATTTTTCCCGGCACTTGGGACAGGTGATGGCGATCTTACCCTTGCCTTTGGGCACCCGGACGGATTGCTTGCACTTGGGGCAGGCGAAATATTTGTGTTCCCGATCCTTCAGCCGTTCCAGCAGATTCAGATACCGCCGGTTTTCCCGGTGACGCCGGTAGGTGTTGCGGGACAGGCTGCGGAAGATCACCACGCCCATCAGTCCGTAAGCTGCCAGCACGGCTACCAGATTCAGCACCGGATTCTGCAGAAAAACGGACAGCAGTACAAAGATCACCGCGATCCACAGCAGCAGGGAGTTGAGTTTGTCGGTGCCGTATCGGCCCATCATAAACCGCTGCAAGCCCATTTTTAGTTTGAAGCCGACCCGGCGAAACCAGTTTGCGATGCCGTTCATAGCAGAACCACCTTGTTTTGCAAGTATTTATGTCTTTATTATATGTTAAAATATGAACAATTCAACAAATTCCGGAAGAATTCACAGAATGTTTAATAAAAAATCCTTGCACGGCATACAAAAACCGGTAAAAGTGTCCGCCGCACATAAATTTTTGGAAAAATTCTTGCAATGTGACGCTGGTTGTGCTATTATTTTAAGTTGGAAGATTATGATATAGAGGAGTGCATAGATATGGCATCTCAAAAAAATATTCGCAATATCGCCATCATTGCTCACGTCGACCACGGCAAAACCACCCTGGTGGACGAGATGCTGAAGCAAGGTGGCATTTACCGGGAGAACCAGGTGACCCAGGATCGGGTCATGGACTCCGGCGACCTGGAACGGGAGCGCGGCATTACGATTTTGGCCAAGAACACTTCCGTGCATTACAAGGATTATAAGATCAACATTGTGGATACCCCCGGCCACGCCGACTTTGGCGGCGAGGTGGAACGGATCCTGAAGATGGTCAACGGCGTTATTCTGCTGGTGGACGCCGCCGAAGGCCCCATGCCCCAGACCCGGTTCGTGCTGCAGAAGGCGTTGGAGCTGGGCCACAAGGTCATTGTGGCGGTCAACAAGGTGGACAAGCCTGATGCCCGCATCCATGAAGTGATGGACGAGGTGCTGGAACTGCTGCTGGACCTGGATGCCACCGACGAGCAGTTTAACAGTCCCACCGTGTTCTGCTCCGGCCGTCAGGGTACCGCCAGTTATTCTCCCGACGAGATGGGCAGCAATCTGGAACCGCTGTTTGAGACCATTGTGAAATATATCGATGCCCCCAGCGGCGATGAGACCGCGCCGCTGCAGCTGCTGGTCAGCTCCATCGACTATAACGAGTATGTGGGCCGCATTGCCATTGGCCGGATCGAACGGGGTACCATCAAGGTAAACCAGGAAGTGGCTATCTGCGATTACCACAACCCGGAAATGAAGCAGAAGGGCAAGGTGGTGGCCCTCTATGCCTTCGACGGTTTGGGCAAAGCCCCCGTCCAGGAGGCCTCCGCCGGTGAGATCGTGGCGCTGTCCGGTATGGCGGATATCACCATCGGCCGCACGCTTTGCGCCGTGGAAAAGCCGGAGCCGCTGCCCTTTGTAAAGATCTCCGATCCCACCATTGAAATGACCTTTGCGGTGAACGATTCCCCCTTTGCCGGCAAGGAAGGCAAATATGTTACCTCCCGCAATCTCCGGGACCGGCTGGAAAAGGAACTTTTGAAGGATGTTTCTCTGCATGTGACCGAGCAGGGCACCGATGCGTTCAATGTGGCCGGCCGTGGTGAAATGCATCTGTCCATTCTGATGGAGACCATGCGCCGGGAAGGTTTTGAGTTCTCCGTTTCCACCCCCCGGGTGCTGACCAAGGTCATCGACGGCAAGGTCTGCGAGCCCATTGAACGGATGGTGGCGGATGTGCCGGAGGAGTGCATGGGCGCGGTGATCGAAAAAATGGGCCGCCGCAAGGGCGATCTTTTGGGCATGACTCCCATGGGCAGCCGCTATCGCCTAGAGTTTAAGGTCCCCTCCCGGGGTCTGTTTGGCTACCGCAGCGAATTCCTCACCGACACCAAGGGAGAAGGCATCATGTCCTCTGTGCTGGATTCCTACGCGCCCATGAAGGGCGAGATCGAGCGCCGTCTGGTGGGCAGCCTGATCGCTCACGAAAGCGGCGAGGCCGTAGCCTATGGCCTGGGCGCTGCCCAGGAGCGCGGCGCGCTGTTTATTGCCCCCGGCACCCAGGTGTATGCCGGCATGGTGGTGGGTATCTGCAGCCGCAACGAGGATATGACCGTTAATGTATGTAAGCGCAAGCAACTGACCAATATGCGTGCTTCCGGTTCGGATGATGCCATCCGCCTGGTGACCCCCAAGGTGTTCAGCCTGGAGCAGTGCCTGGAATTCCTGGCTGACGACGAACTGCTGGAATGCACCCCCAAGAGTCTGCGTATCCGCAAGCGGATCCTGGATCACGGCATCCGTATGCGGGAGCTGATGAAGCGCAGAAACCAGGAATGATCCCGGAGGTAATACTATGAAAATGCTGAAAGTTATGTTGGTGGCGGCGATGCTGACGGTCATGCTCAGCGGCTGCGGCGAATGTAATCACCAATGGCTGCCTGCCGATTGCCAGACCCCCAAAACCTGCTATCACTGCGGCCTGACCGAGGGTGAACCCAATGACAAGCACCTGTGGGAAGATGCCACCACGGAAAGGCCCAAGACCTGCAGCGTCTGCGGCAAGACCGAAGGTGACATCATCGACGCCGACGAACGGTTTACCACTGCCGCCTGCAAGGATCTGTTCGGTAACTGGCAGGCAAAATACGAGATTCCCGCTGACCGGCTGAGTATGGCCGATCTGACGATGCAGATGCGCATCACCTACACCTTCTATAACGATGGCGAGGTGCGTATCGAAGTGGAGGTCATGAATGTATCCAACCTGACCGATCAGGTGGCCCAGCGGCTGAGCCAGATCATGTACGACCAGTACAGCCAGCAGGGCATGACCCAGGCCCAGGCGGATGCCGCCTGCATGGAGCTTCATGGCCAGACCGTACAGGCCTTCTGCCAGCAGCGGGCCAAGACGGTGGTGGATGTGATGGATTCCGTAGAGGAAAAGGTCTATTATGTAGAAGAAGGCGTGCTGTATATCGGCGACGATTGGGGCTCCAGCTTCCAGAGCTATGAATTCCGAATGGATGAAAACGGCAAAATGGAGATGGACGACGAGCAACTGGAGCAGACCCTGGAGTTTGTCCGCATGGCCACCGCGACCAAGTAAAAACCGATGAAAATGCCCCGACCGTAAGGCCGGGGCATTTGCTGTATCTTAGTACATACCGCCCTGGGCAGCGGCAGCGGCGGCTGCGTCTGCGGCGGGATCGGGCTTGTCGGCCACCAGGCTCTCGGTGGTCAGCACGCAGGAAGCGATGGAAGCGGCGTTCTCCAGGGAGGAACGGGTCACCTTGGTGGGATCCACGATGCCGGAGGCGATCATGTCCACATATTCCTCGGTGTAGGCATTGTAGCCCCAGCCGATACGCTTGGAGGAACGAATCTTCTCGTAGACCACGCTGCCGTCCACGCCGGCGTTCTCGGCGATCTGACGGATGGGGGCCTGCAGCGCGGTGGCGATGATCTTGGCGCCGGTCTTTTCGTCGCCGGACAGGGTTTTGATCAGCTTTTCCACAGCGGCGATGGCATTGACCTGGGCGGTACCGCCGCCGGCCACGATGCCCTCTTCCACAGCGGCCCGGGTGGCGTTCAGCGCGTCTTCCACTCTCAGCTTCTGCTCCTTCATGGCCACTTCGGTCTGGGCGCCGACCTTGATGACGGCTACGCCGCCGGCCAGCTTGGCCAGACGCTCCTGCAGCTTCTCCCGATCGTAATCGGAAGTGGTGGTGGCGATGGCGGAACGGATCTCGTGGGCGCGGTGGGCGATGGCGTCGGCAGAACCGAAGCCGTCGACGATGGTGGTGTTATCCTTGGTGATGACCACCTGACGGGCCCGGCCCAGATCAGTCAGCTGGGCTTCGGTCAGCTCCATGTTCAGCTGGCTGGAGATGACGGTGCCGCCGGTGAGCACGGCGATATCCTGCAGCATTTCCTTGCGGCGGTCGCCAAAGCCGGGGGCCTTGACGCAGACGCAGTTGAAATTGCCGCGCAGACGGTTCACCAGCAGGGTAGCCAGGGCGTCACCCTCCACGTCTTCGGCAATGATGATCATTTTCTTGCCGGCCTTGACGATGGGCTCCAGAATGGGCAGGATCTCCTGGATGGAGCTGATCTTCTTATCGGTGATGAGGATGTAGGCATCGTCCAGAACGGCCTCCATCTTGTCGGTATCGGTGACCATGTAGGGGGAGATGTAGCCCCGGTCGAACTGCATACCCTCCACCACTTCCAGACCGGTCTCGGCGGTCTTGCTTTCTTCAATGGTGATGACACCTTCGGTGCCCACCTTTTCCATAGCCTCGGCGATCAAACGGCCGATGGACTCGTCGCCGGAAGAAACGGTGCCGACGCGGGCGATATCCTCGCTGCCGTTGACGGGCACGGAATTGGCCTTGATGGCCTCCACGGCGGCGGCAACAGCCTTCTCGATGCCCTTGCGCATCACAATGGGGTTGGCGCCGGCGGACAGGTTCTTCAGACCCTCCCGGGTAATGGCCTGGGCCAGTACGGTGGCGGTGGTGGTGCCGTCGCCGGCAACGTCGTTGGTCTTGGTGGCGACTTCCCGGATCAGCTGGGCGCCCATGTTCTCAAAAGCGTCCTCCAGCTCGATCTCCTTGGCGATGGTCACGCCGTCGTTGGTGATCAGAGGGGCGCCGTATTTCTTGCCCAGCACCACATTGCGGCCCTTGGGACCCAGGGTGACCTTTACGGTATTGGCCAGTTGGTCGATGCCCAGCTGCAGCTTCTTACGGGCTTCTTCGCCGTAAACGATGATCTTAGCCATAATTTTCTACCTCCTTATTCGGTAACGACAGCCAGGATGTCATCCTGCTTGACAAATTTGTAGTCCACCTTGTCGATGGTCACATCGGTGCCGGCAAACTTGCCGACCACTACCTTTTCGCCGGCCTTGACGGTCATTTCCACGTCCTTGGTGCCGGGGCCGACAGATACGATCTCGTAGATCATGGGCTTTTCCTTGTTGGTGGTGGCAAGGATGATGCCGGAAGCGGTGGTCTCCGCTGCTTCATGCTGCTTCAGCAGAACATTGTCTGCCATAGGCTTCAGTTTCATTTGATTACCTCCCAAAATGTATTCAAATTGCGGGTGTGGGCCGAAGCTCCCCTGCTTTTTTATGTATTTAGCACTCTGCGGTCCTGAGTGCTAAGATAGCATACTACATTCCTGCGGAAAATGCAAGAGGGAAAATGGGAATTTCCGTAAATTATTTATGAACCCATTGTGCAGAGGGTGTGGAAAACTGTGGAAAAGTGTGGAAAACCCAATGTTTTAAGGGAAAAAGAAGATAAAAAAGAAAAAATTATTCGTGAAATGGAATTTTTTTCTTGATTATTTCATATTATTGTGTTACAATTCACAGTGCCTCGGTGCGCGCACCGTTGCTTTTGTGCGCCCAAATGGGCAAAATACAAGATTTTTACCCCCTTTTACTCATATTGAAGGAAAGGAACATCCCTTATGTGCAAGAAGATCCTTCGGATCCTTCCTCTGGCTCTGGCGCTCCTTCTGCTTCTGAGTGTGATCCCCACTACGGATTCTGCTGCCGTGCAGTCCCGCGAAGACCGCATCCTGCAGCAGATCACCGATACATACGCCGACGCGCTGGAAGGCAGCGACCGCTACTCCTTCCGGGGTTCCTGCGGCGCGTTTGTCAACTGGCATACGTATTTACTGGGCATCAACACCGGCTTCTACTCCGCCAACGGCAATCAGCAGTATGATTTGTACAAGGATATGGAGTTTACCACCGGCGGTTTCCGGGTGGAGGCACTGTCCGCCGGCAAGTACACCATGAAGCAAGCGCTGAATCTGCTGACCAACAATGGCACGGAAGATGCATTCAACATTTTGGTGGGCTTCCAGAAGACCAATACCACCGCCGGCAGAAAGTACGGCCATGCGGCATTTATCCATGCAATTATGGATGGCAAGGTTTACTACAGCGAGAGCTACTCCACTACCATCAGCGGGAAATACTATGCAGAGGGCACGCCCATCGTGCTGACCATTGATCAATTCTGCAAGTACTACAGCGGCTGGACCACCTATGAAGGCCTGATCCACTTTGGTCTGAAAACCTATCAGGACAAGTGCGAATTCCTGCCGGCTTATCTGTATGCCACGGTGGACCGGGAAACCAAGCTTTACACCGCGGCCTGCACCCCCGAGGTGGACCGCAGCAGCGAAGTGATGCGTGTGCTGCAGCCCGGCGAGCGGCTCAGTGTTACCGGCATGTACCGCAACACCAAGGGCGAATACTGGTACCAGGTGGAGGATGCCGGTATCGGTTATGTGCCGGCTGCCCATACCCAGGTGGAAAGTATGCGCTATGATGATGTGACGGTTACCGGCATCAGCGCGCCTACCGAGCAGCGCAAGGGCAACATCTTTAATATCAAGGGTGTTGTGACCGCTACATACAACAATATTTGTTCCGTCCGCGCCCAGGTGTTTACCATCACCGAAGACGGCCTGCAACACTGGATGACCACCACCGATAAGGTGACGGACAACAGCTACAGCCTGTCTTACAGCGTGGTGTCCGACCGGATGGCCTTCCGCCTGCTGGATGTGGGTACTTACCGGTATGAAATGGCCGTGGTGGTCAGCAACAACTATTATGCTGACGGCGCTATGCAGACCGAATGGACCACCCTGCGGCTGTGGTGCTCCGATTTTAAGGTGGTGGACCAGAAGGGCGGCACCGCCAGTGTCAAGTTCGACACCTGCGGCGGCAACACCGCGCTGAATGCGGCGGAATTGGAGCTGGGCAGCACCCTCGGCACACTGCCGGAGGCCAAGCGGGACGGCTATGTGTTCCTGGGCTGGTATACCGCTGCGGAAGGCGGTCAGCAGGTGCGGGAAGATTATGTCCTGGAAAAGGACATGACGCTGTATGCCCAGTGGGAAAAGGCTACGGACTTTACCGGCTGGTTCCAGGAAAACGGCAGACCCTACTATTTGATCCACGGCCAGCGGGTCATCGGCTTTTTCCAGGTGGACGGCATCACCTACTACCAGGATGCGGACGGTTTCCTGGTCACCGGCTGGATGGTGATCAATGAGACCCGGTATTACTTCAATGCCAACGGTTCCATGGTCCAGGGCTGGTACGAGATCGACCGGTCCCGGTACTATTTCGGCGCCGACGGCACAGCCATCATCGGTTGGGCAGAGATCGACGGGAAGATTTACTATTTCGATGACAACTGCGTTATGGTAAAAGGAACTTACACCATCGAGGATGTGACCTATACCTTCGGCGAGGACGGCGTTTTGCTGGTCCAGTAATTCCATATTTGACCCTGCGGCAACCTGCCGCAGGGTTTTCTTATACATTTCTTAATAACTTACCCACTTTTTTCTTAATTCATTCCGTGATAGGATGTAGACAGAAAAAATTCTGTTATGTGAGGAGAGAACGATGTATACTGTTTTAATTTGTGATGACCAGCGGGATATTGTCAATGCGTTGAAGATATACCTAAAGCCGGAGGGCTATCAGCTTCTGGAGAGCTTTACCGGCCAGGAGGCGGTGGAGATCGTCAGAAGTCAGCCGGTGCATTTGGTGCTGCTGGATGTGATGATGCCGAAGATGGACGGAATCACGGCAACGGCAAAGATCAGGGAATTTTCCGATGTGCCTATTTTATTGCTCACCGCCAAATCCGAGATCGAGGATAAGGTGCTGGGGCTGAATGTGGGGGCGGATGATTATATCACCAAGCCTTTTGCTCCGGTGGAGGTGCTGGCCCGGGTGCGGTCGGCGCTGCGGCGGTATGCCAATTTCGGCAGACCCCGGGAGCCGGGATTGCTGTCGGTGGGCAGCATCAGCCTGGATGACCGCACCAAAACGGTTGCGGTGGACGACGAGCCGGTGAGTCTGACCCCTATCGAGTATGGAATTTTGAAACTACTCATGGAAAATCCGGGGAAGGTATATTCCACCAGAAAACTGTATGAAGCGGTATGGCAGGAGCCGGCCATTGGCAATGAAGGCGCGGTGGCGGTACACATCCGTCATTTGCGGGAAAAATTGGAGATCGACCCGTCAGAACCCCGTTATCTGAAGGTGGTTTGGGGCCAGGGCTACAAAATCGAAGGAGGGAAATAATATGAAAAGCTTGGCAATGAAGTTTGCGGCGGTTTTTGTGGCGGCGCTGTGTCTGCTGACGGCAGCAGGCAGCGGATTGGGCATTTTTGCGGTAAGCGCCTGGGAAACGGATGCCACCAGCGCCCAGCAGGTATGGGAGCGGGAATTCCGGAGCTATGCCAGGGATTATGCGTATAGCCAGGCCAGAGCCTGGGCAAGTCTTTATCTGAGTACCGCGCCGGAGGAAGCGGTGGAGGCGCTGGCAGACGGCTGTTTGCCCGGCATATCCGCAGATCTGGTAGCAGCGGGCGTGTCGCTGTATTCCTATACCTTACGGCTAAACGGCGAGGTGATCTCCAGCGGCGGTACGGATGCGCCGCCGGACGCCGAATGTATGGTCTACAGCTTTACGGATATTACCCCTTCCTATACAGAGATACATCCGCATTCGGGGGAGAATCAACCCCCTAACGGTGGCGTTCTGATAGGCTCCGAGGTATATGACGGTCTGTTATATGATGTCTTTTCCTGCCAAAATCTCACCTTTCAGGCAGATGTGGTGCTGTACCAAACCGGCGGCTTTACGCTGGGAAGCCTGCTGGAATGGATCTGGCAGATCCGGGATGCGCTGCCCTTCGTTTTGGCCTGGAGCGTGTTGCTGCTGGCAGTTTGCGCGGTGTATCTGTGCTGGGCGGCGGGAAGACGGCCCAAAACAGAGGAGATCCGGCCCGGCGGACTCAATCGGCTGCCCCTGGATCTGTATGCCGCTGCAGATTGTTTTTTAGGATACTGGGGGTGTATGCTCCTGTTTGAAGGTGTGCCGGCGCTGCTTTCCAGCGGCATATACCGGATGGCGGCAGTGACGGCTGTGACGGTATGCTATGCCATGTGCCTGGTGATAGTGGGTTATGGGTTTGCTTTTGCGGCCCAGGTCAAGGTCAAGGGCTTTTGGTGGCGCCACAGCGTCATCGGCTGGTGCTGCATCCGGGTATGGCGGGGTGTTTGCTTTTGCTGCCGGGGCGTCCGGGCGGTGTTTCGGCTGCTGCCGGTGATGTGGCAATGGCTGCTGACTGCCGCGGCCATGGTGCTGGCGCTGGGCATAGCCGGGGTACCGGCCTTTTATGTCAATAGCTACATTCGTACGGAGCCGGTGTTCGTGCTGGCGTTTCTGATCCTATGCCTGGGCTGCGTGGGTGTGGTCCTGTATGGGGGTTACTGCTTCGGCGTTATTTTGAAGGGCGCGAAAACCATGGCAGAGGGCCAGGTGGACCGGAAGATCGACACAAAATATTTAGTGGGGCCGTTTCTTGCCTGCGCGGAGCATCTCAACAGCCTTTCCGGGGCAGCATTGGCGGCGGCCAGGAAACAGATGCGATCGGAACGGATGAAAACGGAGCTGATCACCAATGTGTCCCACGATATCAAAACACCCCTGACCTCCATTATCAACTATGTGGATCTGCTGCAGCAGCCCCATTCCCCGGAGGCGGGACAGCAATATCTGGAAGTGCTGAACCGCCAGGCCCAGCGGCTAAAGAAACTGACGGAGGACCTGGTGGAGCTGAGCAAAGCCAATTCCGGAAATGTATCGGTAACGCTGACGGCGCTGGAAGCCGGCGAAACGGTGATGCAGGCATTGGGGGAATTTGGCGATAAACTGGATGCGGTGCCGCTGAGCGTGGTGTTCCGCCAGCCGGAGCAGCCGCTGCGGATGCTGGCGGATGGCCGGCTGACCTGGCGGGTCATCAGTAATCTGCTGAGCAATACGGTGAAATACGCCCAAAGCGGCACGCGGCTGTATGTGGATATCCTGGAAACGGAAAGCGCTGTGGAGATCTCTTTTAAGAATATCTCCCGGGAAAGTCTGAATATTACCGCAGATGAGCTGATGGAACGGTTTGTCCGGGGAGATTCTGCCCGCAATACGGAAGGAAGCGGATTGGGTTTGAGCATCGCCGCCGGGTTGATGCAGGCCCAGGGCGGCAGTTTGGCGCTGACGGTGGATGGCGACTTGTTCAAAGTGCTGCTGACATTCCCAAAAGGATAGGCGGCGAACCGGGGCCCTTTGACGCCGGACGGATAAAATCGTTTACAAAATCGTCGAGGTTTGTTTTCACTTTGGCTAAGGGCCGTTCAAAAGCGGGTGATAGGATACATACAAGAAAGGCGGCGGAAGCCGTGAGCCGCTGTCTTTCTGCGACAAGCAGATCGCAAATCCTCTTTTCTACCTCTCTTCTTTCAAACCCCTTTCGCAAAAGGTCCCGCTGCTTCCGGCAGCGGGATTCTTTTCGTTTCAGGGGGTATGCATTTCCGGGGCGAAATCCGTCGGGCGATTTCCCGGCAGAGATTTCCTATTTCGTGAATTTTCCCGGGCAATGGCTGATACAATGGGCCGTACCCACTCATTACATAGGAGGAACGGCCAATGCAATGCCAAAAACTGAAAACTTATATGGAAACCGGCCGGGTGGTATTCGTACCGGCCCGGGCCATCCGCCCCAATCCGTCCCAGCCCCGAAAGGTCTTTCGGGAAGACGCGCTGCAGGAGCTGGCCGACAGCATTCGCGCCCACGGCATCCTGCAGCCGCTGTCGGTGCGCCGGGTAGGCGCCGGGTACGAACTGATCGCCGGAGAACGCCGCCTGCGGGCGGCCCAGATGGCGGGGCTGACGGAAATTCCCTGCATCGTCATGAGCATGGACGAAAAAGAGTCCGGCCTGGCGGCCATGATCGAAAATCTCCAACGGCAGGACCTGGATTTTATCGAAGAAGCCCGGGGCGTGGCCATGCTGATGGAAAAATGGAGCCTGAGCCAGGAACAGGCTGCCAAATTCCTGGGAAAAAGCCAAAGCGCCGTGGCCAATAAGCTGCGGCTGCTGAAGCATTCGCCCCAGGTGCTGGAGGAACTGCGCCGCCACAATCTGACGGAGCGCCATGCCCGGGCGCTGCTGAAGCTGCCGTCGGAAAATCAAAAAATGGCGGTGATCGCCAGCATCGTCCAGTTGGATATGAATGTGGCCCGGACGGAACGGTACATCGACTCGCTGCTGCAGGAAAAACAGGCCCGGGAGCATAAGCCCAATGTGGGGGCGTTTATTCAAAATCTCACCCAAACCCTGTCCAAGATCCAGTTGGCCGGCATTTCCGCGGTGTCGGAGCGCCGGGAAACGGAAAACGAGATCGTGCTGACCATTACATTCCCAAAGTAAGGACCGGTTTGGCGGAAACGAAAAACGCAGGGGCGATCCATAGGTCGCCCCTGCGATAATATTCTTATCCCCGGAACATCTGACTCCAGGTTAGGCGGCGGTTGCCTTTCCGGTCGAAATGCAGCATCACTGTTACATACACCACCAGCCGCAGCGCCAGTACGATCATACCCTGCAGCGCCAGGCAGGAAACCGCTTTCCACATCACATCCGTCGGCTCCATGGCAGGGAAGGTGGCGTTCAGCAGCACCACACCCACGATCATGGTCAGGCCAGCCAGGGTCCACAGAATGCCGGCCAGCTTTTGGGTGTAGCGCCAGGCGTCCGGGCTTCCCATACCCCAATAGCACCGATAACCGGCGGTGTAGTTGGCCTCTTTCGGCGCGATGAGGAAATAATACATTCCCAAACCCAGCAGCACCACAGGCACCGCAAACAGGGCGATCCGGGAAATCTGGATGATCCAGTTGATCAGCGTCATAATATCCGGCAGCAGGGCGCTGATATCGAAATCATCCATCAATTGTTTGATATTTTCAATGGTCATAGGGACTCCTTACTTTTCCTCCAGGAAACGGCTGACCTCCCGAACAAAGCTGCTGACGTCCTGGAAACGGCGGTACACCGAAGCAAATCGAATGTAGGCCACCTCGTCCATGGGCTTGATCCGCTCCATCACCATTTCGCCCAGGCGATCGGTGCTGATCTCCCGTTCCAGAGAGTTCTGGATAGCCTGCTCGATCTCGGTGGTGAGGCGGTCCAGATCGTCGATGTCCACTTTCCGCTTATCAAAGGCGCGGATCATGGAGTTGAGGATCTTGTTCCGGTCAAAATTCTGGCGGGTTCCATCCCGCTTTACAACAATAATGGGCAAACTTTCCACCATTTCATAGGTGGTAAAACGGCGCTGGCACTTCAGACACTCTCTGCGCCGGCGAATGCTTTGGCCGTCTTCAGAACGGCGGGAGTCCACAACTTTGCTTTCCTGATCGCCGCAAAACGGACATTTCATACTGCATTTCTCCCTTTTTGTAAAGATTTACATAATTATAGCAGAAGATTTATGGTCTGTCCACCATTTTTTCTTGCGTTTTGGGAATAATTGCAGTAGAATGGATGCACAAAATGTATGATCGCGGCTATTCCCGATCTCCAAGGAGCGCTTTATGAAACTCAACAAATATATTCTCTTTGCCATTTGGATCGGCATGTATATTCTATGCGCCGTGCTGGGCTTTTTACCCCCTCAGGAGGGTGGAAATAAATGGCTGCTGGTGATCATCGCCCTGCTGTTCTTTTTGCCGCCGGCGCTGCTGCTGTGGAAGCTTTGGAAGGATCGGGACGAAAAGCTGCTGAAGCTGATGCAACGGATCGCTCTGATCGCGGTCATCGCCACGGTGACGGCGCTGGTGGTGAACCTGCTTTCGGTGGCGCTGATCATCGTCATGCCGGAAGAGCAGGCGCTGATCTTTGGCGATGTACTCTATGATATTCTGATCTTGGTATCCACCCCTATGGTCTGCGGCCAGTATTGGGGCATCGGTCTGGTGGGCTGGGTAGCCCTGCTTTGGAGCTGTGTTTTCGCCCGACAGGCGCTGAAAAAGGGCAAATAAGGGAAAAATGGCCACTCTACTGCTGGTAGAGTGGCTTTTCTACTGCCAGGAAAAGGGCTCTCCTGTTAAAAGGGTGACTTTTGAATTGCCGTTTGCTAAGATGGGGAAAGAATAATTAAAAAATGGAGCGTAATGACCTATGGCAAATTATCAGATTATCGTAGACTCCGGCTCTGACCTGCCGGTTTCCGAACTGACCCGGCTGGATGTAAAAATGGCTTCCCTGAGCCTGCTGTTCCGGGGTCAGACTTTGGAAGACTCCGTCACCGATGATACAAAAGAATTCTACGCGGCTATGCGGGCGGGGGAAGCGGCATCCACCTCTGCCATCAATCCGGAGGGCTGGACCCGGGTGATGGAGCCGGAACTGCAGGCAGGAAAGGATCTGCTGGTCATCGCGTTTTCTTCCGGCTTGAGCACTACGTATCAGTCCGCGATGATCGCCGCCGATGAGTTGCGGGAAAAATATCCCCAGCGGCAGATCCGGGTGGTGGATTCCCTTTGCGCGTCTTTGGGCGGCGGCCTGCTGGTGTGGCATGCCTGCCGGAAGCGGGATGCCGGTATGGATCTGGAGGAATTGACCGCCTGGGTGGAGACCAATAAGTGGCATCTGTGCCACTGGTTTACCGTGGACGATCTGAAGTACCTGAAGCGGGGCGGCCGTATCAGCGCCGCGACCGCGCTGCTGGGAACCATGCTGAATATCAAGCCGGTGCTCCATGTGGATGACGAGGGTCATCTGGTCAGCGTATCCAAGTCCCGGGGCAGAAAGGCGTCCATTGAGGCGCTGGCTCAGCAGATGGAAAAGCTGTCCGCCTTCGGCGAGAACGAAGCAGCATTTATCTGCCACGGCGATTGCCTGGAGGATGCCAACTATTTGGCCCGGCAGATCAAAGAACGCTGCGGCGTGAAGCAGGTGTTCATCGGCTATACCGGCGCAGTAATCGGCGCCCATTCCGGCCCCGGCACCCTGGCGCTGTTCTTCCTGGGTAAGCACAGATAATACAAAATACGAAAGGACGGTCGCAAGACCGTCCTTTTCTTGTTTTGGGGGCTTACAGCTTGGGGCCGGCTTCCACCAGGGCCTTGCCCTTTTCGTTGCCGGTGTACTTGACGAAATTCTTGATGAACCGACCGGCCAGATCCTCGGCCTTGCGCTGCCATTCGGCCACATCGGCATAGGTATCTCTGGGATCCAGGATGGCGGGATTGACGCCGGGCAGGGAAGTGGGCACTTCCAGGTTGAACAGGGGGATCACCTTGGTGTCGGCCTGGTTGATGGCGCCGGAGAGGATGGCGTCGATGATGCCGCGGGTATCCTTGATGGTGATGCGCTTGCCGGTGCCGTTCCAGCCGGTGTTGACCAGGTAGGCCTTGGCGCCGTTGGCTTCCATCTTCTTCACCAGTTCCTCACCGTACTTGGTGGGATGCAGCTCCAGGAAGGCCTGGCCGAAGCAGGCGGAGAAGGTGGGGGTGGGCTCGGTGATGCCCCGCTCGGTGCCGGCCAGCTTGGCGGTGAAGCCGGACAGGAAGTAGTACTGAGCCTGCTCGGGAGTCAGAATGGACACGGGAGGCAGTACGCCGAAGGCGTCGGCGGACAGGAAGATCACGTTCTTGGCAGCGGGAGCTGCGGAAACGGGCTTGACGATGTTGGTGATGTGGCTGATGGGGTAGGACACGCGGGTGTTTTCCGTGACGGACTTGTCGGCAAAGTCGCACTTGCCGTTTTCGTCCACGGTTACATTTTCCAGCAGGGCGTTGCGCTTGATGGCGTTATAGATATCCGGCTCGGACGCGGGATCCAGGTTGATGACCTTGGCATAGCAGCCGCCTTCAAAGTTAAACACGCCGTTATCGTCCCAGCCGTGCTCGTCATCGCCGATCAAAAGGCGCTTGGGGTCGGTGGACAGGGTGGTCTTGCCGGTGCCGGACAGACCGAAGAACAGGGCGGTGTTCTTGCCCTCCATATCGGTGTTGGCGGAGCAGTGCATGGAAGCGATGCCCTTCAGGGGTAGGTAGTAGTTCATCATGGAGAACATACCCTTCTTCATCTCGCCGCCGTACCAGGTGTTGAGGATCACCTGCTCACGGGAAGAAATGTTGAAGGCCACGCAGGTGGAGGAATTCAGGCCCAGCTCCTTATAGTTTTCCACGGAAGCCAGGGAGGCGTTGTATACCACGAAGTCGGGCTGGAAGGTCTTCAGCTCTTCTTCGCTGGGCACGATGAACATATTCTTGATGAAATGGGCCTGCCATGCCACTTCCATCACGAAACGAACATTCATGCGGGTGTCGGCATTGGCGCCGCAGAAAGCATCGACAACATACAGCTTCTTGTTGCACAGCTCCTTGACAGCCAGGTCCTTCACGGTGGCCCAGACTTCCTCGGTCATGGGGTGGTTGTCGTTCTTGAACTCATCGGAGGTCCACCAAACGGTGTCCTTGGAGTTTTCGTCCATAACGATGTACTTGTCTTTGGGGGAGCGGCCGGTATAAACGCCGGTCATCACATTTACGGCGCCCAGCTCTGTCAGCTGGCCTTTTTCGTAGCCAGTGAGGGAGGGGTCCATTTCTGCTTCAAACAAAACCTCGTAGGAAGGATTGTGGAGGATCTCGGTGGTTCCGGTAATGCCGTATTTGGTCAGATCAAGCATGGTAGTAACCTCGTTTCATAATAGTGATGCAGCGCATCGATATAGTGCAAATACTATCATATCGCATTGCTGTGGAAAAATCAATACGACTCGGTGAAAATAATATAGAATAATAATGTATATTTTACACGAATTTGTGTATTTTGGGGATTTGTGTCGATGACGGAGCAGTTTGTCTTCCAAACTGCCTTTGCCTGGAGGAACGGGAAATTCATAAAATATCCAAAAATATGCTTGCATTTTTGGTTATATATGCTATGATGTAAGTGGTGGAGGATGGGATTTTCCTGCCTGCCACCGGGATTATCCAATATTTCAGGAATGTTTCCTGTGCATTATGATTTCACTGGAGGTAATTAAAACATGGCAAAAAAAGTTCAGTTTGTAGAGACTGTTCTGCGTGACGCCAACCAGTCTCTCATCGCCACCCGTCTGCCCTACGATAAGTTCGAGCCTATTCTGGAGACCATTGACAAGGCCGGTTATTATGCCTGCGAATGCTGGGGCGGCGCCACCTTCGATGTGTGCCTGCGCTACCTGCACGAAGATCCCTGGGAGCGGCTGCGGAAGATCCGCGCCAAGCTGCCCAATACCAAGCTGCAGATGCTGCTGCGTGGTCAGAATGTGCTGGGCTATGCCCACTATCCCGATGATTTTGTCAAGCTTTTTGTGCAGAAGGCTGTGGAAAACGGCATCGATGTGATCCGTATTTTCGACGCGCTGAACGATGTCAATAATTTGAAGGTGGCAATGGAAGCCACTGTGAAAGCCGGCGCCATTGCTTCCGGCACCATTTCCTACACCACTTCTCCTGTACATACCCACAAGAAGTATGTGGAAATGGTCAACGATCTGAAGTCTATGGGCGCTTCTACCATCTGCATCAAGGATATGGCCGGCATCATGGGTCCCCAGGAGGCCTATGACCTGGTTTCCGCTATTAAGGATGCCCATCCGGATCTGCCCATCGACCTGCATACCCACTCCACCACCGGCCTGGCCTTCATGACCTACCTGAAGGCTGTGGAAGCCGGCGTGGACATCATTGACACCGCCATTTCTCCCTTCTCCGGCGGTACTTCCCAGCCCGCTACCGAGACCCTGGCCTACGCCCTGCGTCAGTTGGGCTACGAGGTGGATCTCAACGACGATGCCACCAAGGCTATGGCCGACTACTTCAAGGGTGTCCGGGATGAATTTGTGGCTGACGGCACACTGATGCCCAAGTCCATGGCCACCGATACCCAGTGCCTGACCTACCAGGTTCCCGGCGGTATGCTCAGCAACCTGCTGAGCCAGCTGAAGCAGATGAACGCCCTGGATAAGTTCGACGAGGCGCTCGTCGAGACTCCCAAGGTCCGCGCTGACCTGGGCTATCCTCCTCTGGTGACCCCCACCTCTCAGATGGTGGGCGTGCAGGCGGTGCGCAATGTGCTGGACGGCCAGCGCTATAAGACCGTCTCCAAGGAGATCAAGGCCTACTGCCGCGGCGAATACGGCCAGACCCCCGCGCCCATCGATCCGGCCATCCAGAAGCAGATCCTGGGCGATGAGCAGCCCCTGTCCGTCCGCTATGCCGACACCCTGGAGCCCATCGTGGATAAGACCCGGCAGCAGCTTGCCGGCGTTGCCAAGTGCGACGAGGATGTGCTCAGCTACATCGCCTTCCCCAATCTGGCTGAAAAGTTCTTTGCAGAGCGGAAGGAAAAGGAAGAAAACTGCGTTACTTACACCATCACCGAGTGCTAAGGAGGCGGTTGTATGATGTTTCTCTCTACTGAAATCAATTCCGCAGGCGCAGGCCTGGCCGCCCTGTTGGGTTACGGCGTGGTGTTTTTGGGCCTGATCGCCTTGATGCTGGTGGTCATTGCCGTTGGTAAGTTTTTCCAGGCGCGGGATCAGAAGAAAAATACCGAACCTTCCGTAGAAGCACCGGTTGCTCCGCAGGAAGTGGCCCCCGCGCCCACTGCACCCGGCTCTGCCGGCGGTGTGAAGCTCTACGATGTAGAACCCAAGACCGCAGCTATGCTGATGGCCATTGTGGCCGATCAAATGGGCAAGCCCCTGAACGAACTGCGTTTCATTTCCATTAAGGAGGTTAAGTGATCATGAAATATAAAGTAACTCTCAATGGCCGCGTTTACGAAGTGGAAGTAGAGGCTGGCCAGGCTATGCTGCTGGCTGAGTACGAAGCCGTTGCCCCCGCTCCCGCTGCTGTGGCTGCGCCCGCTGCGGCCCCTGCTGCCGCCCCCGCTGCGGCCCCTGCTGCCGCTCCCGCCGTTACCGGCGCCGGCGAAGCTGTGAATGCGCCCATGCCCGGCACGATCCTGAAGGTCAATGTGGCCAATGGTGATGCCGTTAAGTCTGGCCAGGTGCTGGTGGTGCTGGAAGCCATGAAGATGGAAAATGAGATCCTGGCGCCCAAGGACGGCACCGTCACCCAGGTGCTGGTAAGCCGCGGCGCAACTGTGGATACCGGCGCTCCCATGGTGGTCATCGGCTAAAGAGAGGTTTCCTATGATAAACATTGGAGAAACTCTGTTAAATTTATGGAATGATTCCGGTTTTGCCCGGATCATTACCGGTTTTCTCAGCGAAAACGGATGGCAGAATTTGGTGATGATCGCCGTCGGCTGCTTCCTGCTGTGGCTGGCCATCAGCAAGAAGTTCGAGCCTCTGCTGCTGACGGGTATTGCCTTCGGCTGTATCCTCACCAATCTGCCCGGCGTCGGTATGTATCATCAGGAACTTTGGGATCAGTTTATGCGCCACGAGATCGGCTTTGGTGACATTATGCTCCAGGGCGGTCTGCTGGACTACTTCTACATCGGTGTCAAAAGCTCCGTCTATCCCTGTCTGATCTTCATCGGCGTTGGCGCCATGACCGACTTTGGCCCTCTGCTGAGCAATCCCAAGAGCCTGCTGCTGGGCGCCGCTGCCCAGTTGGGCGTATTTCTGGCATTCTTCGCCGCCCGAGCCACCGGCGCCTTCGATGCGCTGGAGGCTGCCGCCATCGGCATTATCGGCGGCGCTGACGGCCCCACCGCCATTTTCCTGACTTCCAAGCTGGCGCCCCATCTCTTAGGCCCCATCGCCGTGGCGGCTTACTCCTACATGGCGCTGATCCCCTTCATTCAGCCGCCTATTATGAAGGCCCTGACTACCCCCGAGATGCGCAAGGTGAAGATGGTGCAGACCCGCACCGTTTCCAAGACCGAGAAGATCATCTTCCCCATCGTGGTCGGCATTTTCGTGGCGCTGCTGCTGCCTTCCACCGGCGCGCTGATCGGCTGTTTGATGCTGGGTAATCTGCTGAAGGAAACCGGCGTTACCGACCGTCTTTCCGACACGGTGCAAAATGCGCTGATGAACATCGTCACCATTCTGCTGAGCCTTTCCGTTGGCGCTACCATGGTTGGCTCTACCTTCCTGACGGTGCAGACCCTGCTGATCATTGTGCTGGGTGTGATCGCCTTTATGATCTCTACCACCGGCGGTATGCTGGGCGGCGTGATCATGTATAAGGTCACCAAGGGCAAGGTCAATCCCCTCATCGGCTCCGCCGGTGTGTCTGCCGTGCCCATGGCTGCCCGTGTTTCCAACACCGTCGGTCAGAAATACAATCCTTCCAACTTCCTGCTGATGCACGCCATGGGCCCCAATGTGGCCGGTGTTATCGGCTCCGCCATCGCCGCAGGCTTCCTGCTGAGTATGTTTGGCGGCTAATAGCATTTAAACAGACTGGGCTAAACTAATTTCTACCATCCATTGGAGGTGTTTCCGTGGAAATACTCATTCAAAATTTTGCGAATATCCAGTGGCAGCACATCCTTATGTGGGGCATCGGCGGTCTGCTGATCTACCTGGCCATTGCCAAGGAGATGGAGCCCACCTTGCTGCTCCCCATGGGCTTTGGCGCTATTCTGGTGAATCTGCCTTTGGAAGTGCCCGGCACCGGCGTACAGCATGTCATCGACACCCTGTTTTCCATCGGTATCGACGGCGCGGAGTTGTTCCCGCTGCTGCTGTTCATCGGCATCGGCGCCATGATCGATTTTCAACCGTTGCTGACCAATCCAAAGCTGATGATCTTTGGCGCGGCCGCCCAGTTTGGCATTTTCTTCACAGTGCTGCTGGCCAGCTTTTTCGGATTTGATCTGAAGGATGCCGCTTCCATCGGCATCATCGGCGCAGCCGACGGTCCTACCTCCATCTTTGTGGCCACGGCGCTTGGCTCCAACTACTTAGGCGCCATCATGGTGGCGGCCTATTCCTACATGGCCCTGGTGCCCCTGGTACAGCCGCCTATTATCAAGGCCTGCACCACCCGCAAGGAACGGCTGATCCGTATGGAATACAAGGGCAAACCCGTTCCCAAGATCGTTAAGATCCTGTTCCCCATCGTGGTGACCATGCTGGTGGCTTTTGTAGCGCCCGATGCGGTGGCGCTGATCGGCTTTTTGATGTTTGGCAATCTGATCCGGGAATGCGGCGTTATGGACAGCCTTTCCAACACTGCCCAGAACGTACTGGCAAACCTCATCACCATTCTGCTGGGCATCACCATCGCCTCCCGCATGAAGGCGGAGGAATTCCTGCAGTGGCAGACCCTGCTGATCATGGGCCTGGGCCTGATCGCCTTTATCGTGGATACCTTCGGCGGCATTATGATTGCCAAGCTGATGAATCTTTTCCTGCCCGAGGGCAAAAAGATCAATCCTATGATCGGCGCTGCCGGTATTTCCGCTTTCCCCATGTCCGCCCGGGTGGTTCACAAGCTGGGCCTGGAAGAGGATAGCTCCAACTTCCTGCTGATGCATTCCATCGGCGTCAATGTTTCCGGCCAGATCGCATCGGTTATCGCCGGCGGTCTGATCCTGGCCCTGGTCAAGGGTATGCTGGGTCTGTAAAAGGAGGGTGAAAATATGCATGAATGGATCATGAGTATCGGCTATGCCATCCTGGAGTTCTTTCAGAATCTGAACGTCGGCAATATTTTAACCTCCCTGTCCATCATGGGCACGGGCATGCTGGGGATTTTCACCGTCACCTGCGTGATCATCCTGGTGGTTACCCTGCTGATCAAGATATTTACCCCGAAACAATAATGAAATCCGCCTGCGGTGCAATGCTGAAGTAGTCAATAGTTAGTAGACACAAAATTTCTTATGCCACCAGTTCTGTTCTGTACAGGACTGGTGGTTTTCCATTGAGTTTGCGGACTGGTCGCTCGTTGTTGAAATAGTGGATTG
>SVLC01000072.1 GCA_015068155.1 Oscillospiraceae bacterium
AACAATATCAAGTCCGCAAAGAAGATGATCGACAAGGGCAAGACCGAGGTTTGGGATGCTCTGGACGAGATCATCAAGGACCGTCCCGTCATGCTGAACCGCGCACCTACTCTGCACCGTCTGGGTATCCAGGCCTTCGAGCCTGTGCTGGTTGAGGGCCGCGCCCTGAAGCTGCATCCTCTTTGCTGTACCGCATTCAACGCCGACTTCGACGGCGACCAGATGGCTATCCACGTGCCCCTGAGCCCCGAGGCTCAGGCTGAGGCCCGTATGCTGATGCTGTCTGCCAACAACCTGCTGCGTCCCCAGGACGGCAAGCCCGTCACCGTTCCTACTCAGGATATGATCCTGGGCGCCTACTACCTGACCTACACCCGTCTGGGTAAGGCCGAGAAGGGCGCTGAGGAGGTCTTTGTCACCGATGCCGGTGAGACGGATCTGCCCGTGAACCAGATCGTGGATGCCGATGAATTTGTGGCTGCCAACAAGAAGGCCAAGGCAGAGGGCAAGAAGGAAGCTAAGTTCCGCCCCATCCACAGCTACTCCTCCGTGGAGGAAGCCATTGCTGCCTATGCCGACGGCGCCATCGGCCTGCACGCTCCCATCCGGGTGCGCTACGGCAAGAAGATCGACGGACAGCTGCAGTACCGTATGATCAACGCCACCGTTGGCCGTCTGATCTACAATGAGCCCATTCCTCAGGACCTGGGCTTCGTGGACCGCAGCGATCCCGAGCACGCCTTCGACCTGGAAGTTGACTTCCTGGTTGGCAAGAAGCAGCTGGGCAAGATCATCGACAAGTGCATCCGCCGTCACGGCTTCACCATCTCCACCGAGATGCTGGATAAGATCAAGGCTCTGGGCTACAAGTACTCCACCAAGGGCGCTATCTCCGTGTCCATCGCCGACATGGTGGTTCCTGCCATCAAGTACGAGCTGGTCAAGCAGGCCGAG
This sequence comes from Oscillospiraceae bacterium, assembly GCA_015068155.1. GTDB lineage: Bacteria > Bacillota > Clostridia > Oscillospirales > Oscillospiraceae > Faecousia. Next base: position 955 of record SVLC01000072.1, read on the forward strand.
GGCAAGGTGGTCGAGATTGAAAACTTCTACCGCCAGGGCTTCATCACTGATGAGGAGCGCTACCGCCTGGTCGTTCAGCAGTGGGAGAAGACCACCAAGGACGTCACCGATGCCCTGCAGGGCAATCTGGACGAGTTCAACCCCATCTACATGATGGCTGACTCCGGCGCCCGTGGCTCCATGGCTCAGATCCGTCAGCTGGCCGGTATGCGTGGCCTGATGGCCGATACCGCCGGCCGCACCATTGAGATCCCTGTTAAGGCTAACTTCCGTGAAGGCCTTAGCGTTCTGGAGTACTTCATCTCCTCCAGAGGCGCACGTAAGGGCATGACCGATACCGCTCTGCGTACCGCCGACTCCGGTTACCTGACCCGTCGAATGGTCGACGTTTCTCAGGATGTGATCATCCGCGAGCACAACTGCGGCACCGAGAATGGTATCTGGGTGGGCGCTGTGTACGACAAGAACGGCGACGTTGTGGATTCCTTCGGCAACCGCATCCGGGGCCGTTATCCCGTCAACGATGTGCTGCATCCCGTCACCGGCGAGGTTCTGCACTCCAAGGATGTTATGATGATGCCCGAGGATGCCGCCAAGTTCGAGGCAGCCGGCATCGAGAAGATCTATATCCGCACCATTCTGGCCTGCCGTGCCCGGATCGGTGTCTGTGCCAAGTGCTACGGCATGAACCTGGCCACCTCCAAGGAGGTCGACCTGGGCGAGGCTGTCGGTGTTATCGCTGCACAGTCCATCGGCGAGCCCGGTACTCAGCTGACCATGCGTACCTTCCACTCCGGCGGCGTTGCAGGTGACGATATCACCCAGGGTCTGCCCCGAGTCGAAGAACTGTTTGAGGCCCGCCGGCCCAAGAAGATGGCCACCATCGCCGAAATCACCGGCGTGGTCCACATCGATGACACCCGCCGTACCGCCCTGCGTAACATCACCGTTACCGCTGAGGATGGCGAGGTCAAGGTTTACCAGGTGCCCTACTCTGTGGGCCTGAAGGTCACCCACGGCAAGACCGTTATGAAGGGCGAGCCCATCACCGACGGCGCACTGTATCCCCAGGATGTTCTGCGTATCTCCGGTGTGGAGGCTGTTCAGGATTACCTGGTCCAGTCCGTCCAGGCTGTGTACCGTCAGCAGGGCGTTGAGATCAACGACAAGCACATTGAGGTCATCATCCGTCAGATGATGCGCAAGGTCCGTGTCGAAGATCCCGGCGATACCAGTCTGCTGGTGGGCACCTCCATCGACCTGTTCGAGTTTGAGGATGCCAACGCAGCTGTCCAGGCCCGCATCGACGCAGGCGAGGCCGAGCTGCGCAAGGCTGAGGCTTCCACCATCCTGCTGGGTATCACCAAGGCCGCTCTGGCCACCGATTCCTGGCTGTCCGCCGCCTCCTTCCAGGAGACCACCAAGGTTCTGACCGATGCTGCCATCAAGCAGAAGGTCGACCACCTGGTTGGCCTGAAGGAGAACGTGCTGATCGGTAAGCTGATCCCCGCAGGTTCCGGCCTGATGGCCTACCGGGATTATCAGCCCGGCGCCACCCCCGAAAGCCGCCTGCCCGAGGACTTCGAAGCTGCTCAGCTGAACTAATTCCCATATAGAAAGCCCGCTTCCGAAAGGAAGCGGGCTTTTTCCTACACTGAGACTGATTTGTGAGGTAAATTATCGTTTAACGTAGGAATTCCATACGCCTTTGTAGGGCGGGCTCATGAGCCCGCCGACGCACTAATTCGACTGAAAGTGGGCGTTAATCCAGAAAATCTTACATTCAGCACCATTCTTTGTTGGTCATTTCCCAACACCTGGTCGGCGGGGTCATGACCCCGCCCTACGAAATGGTGCTGCTATAAACGATAATTTAGCGGGGCTCATGACATTATTTAGTCTTGCTCAGACCATAGGGAAGACCCTTGGGCAGACCCAGGATATAATCTGCGCTGACACCGTAGTATTGGCAAAGTGTAATGAGATGATGAATGGGAAGCGGATGTTTGCCCAATTCGTATTTACTGTAATATGTCTGCGTGGTTTGAAGAAGTTCAGCAATTTCCTTCTGGGATTTGTCGTGATCGATTCGTAAATTCTTTAGAATCTCATGATACTGCATAATAAACCCTCCGGGTAATTTGTTGTATATGCTGAATATATCACATATGAACTAAAAACCATTGACTTAGGTCATATATGATCTTAATATTACATTGAATAAATACAATGGGAGGTAATATAATGAACGCCTATTCAGAAGCCTTTTACCGTTACATCCGGGAGCACCCGCTGAAACACTGTGATGTAGAGATAGAATCGGTGCTGGAATTATTCTACGAATGCTATGCCGAGGGCGCTCTGCGGGATACGCCGGAAATGAAAGCCTGTATCCATACGCTGTATGAACTGACATCACCCAGGGTGGGGGATGAGCTTTTGCATGTTCTAAGCGCATACGCCCTGGAAGGAGAGAAGCGGGCTTTTCTGGAAGGGGTCCGTGTGGGCGGCAAATGGGGCCTGGAGATCCACGGAATCGAAAATGGTAAAGATACAATGGATGAATAACTTGCGGGAAGCCCGAAAAAGTGGTATAATATTAAATTGTCCGGGCTATGCTATCCAGAGGAAATAACCGGAAAAATAACAGAAAAAATCTTGAGATTTTTGTTGACTTTTTCGGAAAAGTGCGTATAATATGTTTTTGTATGGATACTAAAAAAGATAGTAAAATACCGAAGTGCGGGTCTTTGCCCGATATGAGCGATAAACGGATCGTAGTCGGCGCCAAGCAGCTGCGAAAAGCCCTTGCATCCGGCCGCGCACAGCACGTTTTCCTGGCGGAAAACGCCGACCCCGCCATCACCGAGCCCATCGCGGCGGTGTGCATGGCTCGGGGCGTACAACTGACCTGGGTTTCCACCATGGCAGACCTGGGACGCGCCTGCGGCATCGAAGTGGGCGCGGCGGCAGCAGCGACTGTCGCATAACTCCGGTTCTCACAGCGTATCCGCTGTAGAATATATACCCGCCGAACAGGCGAGAACCAAAGAAAGGAGAAACAAGATGCCTACTTTTAATCAGCTGGTCCGCAGCGGCCGTAAGCAGGCCACCTACAAGTCCACCGCTCCTGCTCTGCAGAGAGGTCTGAACACCCTGGAGAACAAGGCTACCACCCTGCCTTCCCCCCAGAAGCGTGGCGTTTGCACTGCCGTTCGTACCACCACCCCCAAGAAGCCTAACTCTGCACTGCGTAAGATCGCTCGTGTGCGCCTGACCAATGGTATGGAAGTTTCCGCTTACATCCCCGGTGTTGGCCACAACCTGCAGGAGCACTCCGTTGTTCTGATCCGCGGCGGCCGTGTTAAGGACCTTCCCGGTGTCCGTTACCACATCATCCGTGGTACCCTGGATACTCAGGGCGTCAATGGCCGTATGCAGTCCCGTTCCAAGTACGGTGCAAAGCGTCCCAAGGCTGGCAAGAAGAAGTAATTCTTGACCCAGGCAAACTATTTTTGAATTTTTCCTGCCCTTTCGCAAGGCAAATGGCCTTGCCAGTGGTTTTATATAGATGAAACCTCTTGGCCAGGCACAACGAAAGAAACTCACTTTCGAGTACCGATGAAATCATTATATTATGAAGGAGGGAAGCAAAGTGCCCAGAAGAGGTAATGTTCCCAAGAGAGAGGTCCTTCCGGATCCTAACTACAACTCCGTTCTGGTTACCAAGCTCGTAAACAGCATCATGCTGGATGGCAAGAAGGGTGTCGCCCAGAAGGTCGTCTATGGTGCTTTCGAAATCGTCGAGAACAAGACCGGCAAGAACGGCCTGGAAGTCTTCCAGCAGGCTATGGAAAACATCATGCCCGCAGTGGAGCTGAAGGCTCGCCGTGTCGGTGGTGCCACCTACCAGGTGCCCATCGAAGTCCGTCCCGATCGTCGTCAGACCCTGGGTCTGCGTTGGATCACCACCTACAGCCGCAACCGCAGTGAGAACACCATGCGTGAGCGCCTGGCTGCTGAGATCCTGGACGCCGCCAACAACACCGGCGCATCCGTGAAGAAGCGCGAGGACGTCCACAAGATGGCAGAAGCCAACAAGGCTTTCGCTCACTTCCGTTGGTAATAAAGGAGTACCTTTACAATGGCTAGACAGTATTCTCTGGCAAATACCAGAAACTTCGGCATCATGGCTCACATCGATGCCGGTAAGACCACCACCACCGAGCGTA
>SVLC01000022.1 GCA_015068155.1 Oscillospiraceae bacterium
GAATAGGAGGATATAGAAAATGGCAAGAGTTAAAGGCGCGATGATGACGCGCAAGAGAAGAAATGCTACCCTGAAGCTGGCCAAGGGCTACTGGGGTTCCAAGTCCAAGCACTTTAAGATGGCCAAGCAGCAGGTCATGAAGTCCGGCAACTATGCTTTCGCTGGCCGTAAGATGAAGAAGCGCGACTTCCGTCGCCTGTGGATCACCCGTATCAGCGCCGCTGTCGCTCCCTACGGTCTGAACTACTCCAAGTTCATGAACGGTCTGAAGAAGGCCGGTATCGAGATGAACCGTAAGAGCCTGTCCGAGATGGCTATCCAGGACGCTGCCGCTTTCGCCGCTGTTGTGGAGAAGGCTAAGGCTGCTCTGAACTAAGATGCGAATCAAAAGCCCTGCTGTCCGGCAGGGCTTTTTTGCACCGTGAGGCAGATGCGATAAATAACGCTTTACCCCGGGAAGGAGGCCTATATGGAACTGAAAATGGTAGCGCGGCGGCAGGGGCGGCTATCTTCTTTTCTCAAAGAGGAACTGAAAATGTCCACAGGATTGATGAACCGCCTGAAATGGGGCGATGCCATCCGGGTCAACGGTGTGCCGCAGCATACGGATTATGCAGTGCAGTCCGGGGATGTGATCACCGTCCGTCTGGACGAGCCGAAGCCGGAATACCCGCCCCAGGAAGGGCTGCTGACGGTGCTGTATGAGGATGACCACATCCTGGCGGTGGATAAGCCGGCGGGAATGCTGATCCATCCCTCCCGGTCCCAAAATGACGGCACGCTGGCCAATTATGTGCTGGGATATTACGAAAGAACAGGGCAGCAGTCCGCGTTCCATCCTGTGACCCGGCTGGATCGGGATACCTTTGGCGTGGTGCTGCTGGCAAAGAATTCCCATATCCACAGCCTGCTGCAGCAAATGCCGCTGGAAAAAACCTACCGGGCGCCGGTGTTTGGCGGACCGGAAGCGGATCAGGGAACCATCGATGCGCCCATTGCCAGGCGGCCGCTGCCCAGCCTGCTGCGGTATATCGGCCCGGAGGGGAAACCTTCGGTGACAGCCTATGAAGTGCTGCAGCGACAGGAAAAGACCACGCTGCTGGCGCTGCGTCCCATTACCGGCCGCACCCATCAGCTGCGGCTGCATTGCTGCCATATGGGCTGGCCCATTCTGGGCGATCCGCAGTATTTTACGGAAGAAAGCCGGGCGTATTCCGATGGATTAGGGCTGCGTTCTCAGCTTTTGTGCGCCTACAGCCTGGAATTTTCTCATCCCATCACCGAAGAACGGATCTGCATCACCACAAAAATGGAAATAAAATAAGGGCCGACGGTTTTTCCGCCGGCCCTTACGTTTATGCACTACTGCGTTTTCTGATTGTTCTGTTTCTGATATTGTGTACCGAAATAGAAGCCTACCACCACTGTGAAAATGGTTTGAAATTCGCTGCCGGAAATATCCCCTTTCAGGGAGAGCACGCAAAATACCGCTGTCAGCAGCAGTGTCATAATGGATTTCACATCCACCAGTTTTGCAAATCGTTCTGCCATGGCTTTTCCTCCTTTTCAGTTTTTTTCGGCATGTTCCAGGTCATTGAGTCTGTGGTTGATGACCTTGATCTGTTCTTCCACCACCGGCATCCGGCGGGCAAAATGGTTGTGATCCCGCACTTCCCGGGTCAGCGCCTCCAGCTTGGTGTCGGTTACCGCTTGATGGGTGTGCAGCGCCGATGCGGTTTTTCTGGCGGCGGCCCAGTTGCTGATCACAACGCCGACCAAAGATAGAATGCCGGTGATCAAAGCTGCCACAATGGATTCACTCATAAAAAACCTCCTTTCAACCATAGGCGAAAAAAGGGCCCCGGTTGCACGAAAACGTGCAACCGGGGCAAAAAAACTTTGCGCGGCGATTATTTTTTCTTTTTCCGCAGGAACCAAACAACGCCTGCCACACCTACCAGGGCGATCACCGCAACGATGGGCCACAAGGAATTGGGGTTATCCGTTTGGGATTGATCCGCGGTTTTTGTGGCATGTTGGTACAGCCCTTCCACATAGCGGGAAATGTCCTCGGAAAGGTAAGCATAGGAGGTGCCTTTTTCCAGGATCTGAGAACTGGGATAGACGATCTGGCTTTCGGCAAGATAGTCTTCCATATAGTTTTTCGCCTCGGAGATGGGGGAAGCATAGCAGATATAGTCCATATTGGCGCCGGAAATTTCCGGGTCACACAGGAAATTGATGAACAGTTCCGCTGCTTCCTTTTCCTGGGCGCAGGTAGGGATGCACATAGCATCCGTAAACAGGTTGAAGCCTTGATGCTCCGGCAGATAGAAAGCCAGATCCGGGTTTTCTTCCATCATCAGCATACAGTCGCCGGCGTAATAGGCGGCAACATAGGCCTCTTCGTTCTGCATGGTGGCATAGATCTGATCCATCACATACTGCTGCACCAACGGACGCTGCTGCGCCAGTTTGTCGGCGCATTCCTGAAGCTGCGCTTTGTCCATGGTGTTTACATCATATCCCAGCAGATATTGGGCGATGCCGAAGGCGTCCCGGGAATTGTCGATCATCAGGATCTTGCCGGCATACTTTTCGTTCCACAGCAGTTCCCAGCCGGTAACATCCGCAGAATCCACATACTTTGTATTGTATAGAATGCCGACGGTGCCCCAGGTGTAGGGGACGGAGTACTTGTTCTCCGGGTCGTAATCGGGATTGCGGAAGGATGCGTCCACATAGGAGAAATTGGGAATATTATCGTAGTTCAGCTCCAGCAGCATGTTTTCCTCGATCATCCGGTCGATCATATAGTCGGAGGGGATGATCACATCCACGCTGATACCGCCGTTTTTCAGTTTGGTATACAGCACTTCGTTGGAATCATAGGTGGAGTAGTTGACTTTGATATGGGGGTATTTCTCCTCGAAGGCGGCGATGATATCCAAGGTATCGTCGGTGCCGTCGGCGATATTCATGCCCCAGTTGTAGACATTGAGGATGATGGTGTGCTGATTTGCCTGAACACCAAGGAAAACGCAGCCCAGCAGCAGACACAGCGCCAAAGCAACGGCGCCAGCCCGCTTGAAGATCCGCATGCCCTTGGATTCCACCCGTACACGGGTATCCTTTTTCTTCTTTTCCGCGTTGATCTGCAGCAGATTCATGGTCAGCATCAGCACGAAGATCAGGCCGAACAGCAGGGTGAACATGGCGTAGATCTTAGGCTGGATCGGCTTTTTGGTGTAGGAGTAGATCTCCACCGGCAGGGTAATGAAACCGGGGCCGGTGACGAAATAGCTGATGACGAAATCATCCAAGCTCATGGTGAAGGCCATGATGCCGCCGGCAATGATGCCGGGCATGATCTCCGGCAGGGTCACCTTAAAGAAGGATTGCAGCGGTGTACAGCCCAGGTCCATGGCCGCGTCGGTCAAAGACCGATCCATCTGCTTCAGCTTGGGCATGACGTTCAAGATCACATAGGGCAGACAGAAGGTCACATGGGCGATCAAAAGCGTTCCGAAATTCAAGGCAGCCTTGGCTCCCAGCAGGTTGCTGCCGACGAAAATAAACAGCAGGCTGAGGCTGACACCGGTGACGATGTCGGGATTGGTCATGGGAATGTCTGTCAGGCGCATGACCACCTTGCGCATCTTGGGGTTCAAATTGTGGATACCCACGGCTGCCACGGTGCCAAAGGCCACGGCAATGAAGCTGGAAAGCAGCGCCACCAGCACGGAGTTACCCAGCAGGGACAGAAGGGTGCTGTCCTTAAAAAGCAGCGCATACTGCCGGAAGGTAAATCCCTCGAAATTGGTAATATCGTTGCCGGTGTTGAAGGAGGCTACGATCAGAACGGCCATAGGGGCGTACAGGAAGAGGAACATCAGGATCGTAAGGATCTTATTGGCTCTTTTCATACGATCACACCCTCCTCCTCACCGCCGAAGCGGTTCATGATGCCGGTGCATACGAACACCAGGATCATCAGGACCAAGCTCAGCGCAGCGCCCAAATGGGGGTTATTGCCCTGCTTAAACCACTTTTCGATGATATCGCCGATCAAGATCGTATCGGTGTTACCAAGCTTCTGGGAAATATAGAAGGTGGAAACTGCAGGTACGAATACCATGGTAATGCCGCTGAGGATGCCGGGCACACTGAGGGGGAAGATCACCTTGGTGAACACCTGAAGGGAATTACAGCCCAGATCTTCCGCGGCTTCCACCAGCCGATGGTCGATTTTGACGATGGTGGCATACAGCGGCAGGATCATATAAGGCAGGTAGTTATACACCATGCCCAATATCACCGCGGCCGGGGTGCGAATGAGCTGCAGCCGGCCGATGCCGATCAGATCCAGAAAATCGTTGATGATACCGGTGTCCTGCAGCAGACCTACCCAGGCCAGGGTGCGCAGCAAAAAGCTCATGCACATGGGCAGCATTACCAGCATATACAGGATCTTTTGGGCAACTTTGCCCTGATGGGCGATGAAGTAGGCCACGGGATAACCCAGCAGCAGGCAGATGAGTGCCGATACCAGACTGTAGAGAATAGAGCGGCCAAGTACGGACCAGTATTCGCCCAGCATGGTTACATTCACCCAGGAGAAAGCGCCGGTATCCGGGTCTGTCAGGGCATAGTAGCATACTACACCCAGGGGGATCAGGGTGAATACCGCCATCCATATCATATATGGCAGGCTCAGCATCACACCCAGGGAGGATTTATTCTTCTTCATCGGCAGCATCCTCCGTCAGCTCGTCGTACTCGGCGGAGTAGGACGAGTAGTCACCAAACATGCCGGAATACGCACTCTTATGCATGATGTGAATATCTTCCGGGTTCAGACGGATGCCTACAGTGGCGCCAACGGGCTGGAAGTCCGTGGTCTGAATCAGCCACTTAAAGCCTTTGAAATCCACGATGATATCGTAGTTCAGGCCCTTGAAGGTAACAGAAGTAACGGTGCCGGTGAGATGGCCTTCTTCCACGGGCACGAAGTCGATATCCTCGGGACGGATGACCACATCCACCGGCTCGTTGGGGGCAAAGCCGGCGTCCAGGCACTTGAAAGTGCGGCCGAAGAATTTTACCTTGAAATCCTCCAGCATGATGCCGTCCAAAATATTACTCTCGCCGATGAAATCAGCCACGAAGGCGTTTTTCGGCTCGTTATAAATATCCTCAGGTTTGCCGATCTGCTGAATACGGCCCTTGTCCATAACCACCACCGTATCCGACATGGAAAGGGCTTCTTCCTGGTCGTGGGTGACATAGACGAAGGTGATGCCGGTGGCTTGCTGGATGCGCTTCAGCTCGTTTTGCATATCCTTGCGCAGGCGCAGGTCAAGCGCGCCCAAGGGTTCGTCCAGCAGCAGTACCTTCGGCTCGTTGACCAGGGCGCGGGCGATGGCCACACGCTGCTGCTGACCGCCGGAAAGGTTCTGGATGTGGCGGTTTTCGTAGCCCTTCAGGCCAACGACAGCCAACATTTCCGTAACTCTGGTGTGAATTTCTTCCTTGGACATCTTTTTGATGTGCAGACCGAAGGCCACATTTTCGTATACATCCAGGTGGGGGAACAGGGCATACCGCTGGAACACGGTGTTGATCTGCCGCTTGTAGGGCGGCACATCGTTGATGACCTGTCCGTCAAAGGTGACCGTACCGGAAGTGGGCGTCAAAAAGCCGCCGATGATACGAAGGGTGGTGGTTTTGCCGCAGCCCGAGGGGCCCAGCAAAGTGAGGAACTCGTGATCGTTAATATACAGGTTGATCCCATCAAGGATCCGTTCCCCGTCGAACTCCATGACAAGGTCCTGAAGTCTGATGAGTTCTTTAGACATTATCATCCCCCGTTTCTGTAGGGTAATATTTCGTCAGTTTACGACATTATAAATATACCGCATTTTTACATAATGTCAATGTATTTTACCCGAAAAGTGCAAAATTCAGTTTGTCGGGTAGTTTTACCGCAGGGCGGGGGCTTGCTCCCGCCCTGCAATGTGTCATGGCAACCGCTCGATGAACCGCGTTTTATATTTCCTAAAAAACAAGGTGATTTAGTGAGTAAAATTTGCTTTTTTACCGTTTTTATAATATAGTCAAAAAAATCTTTCCATGCTGTAAGAAAAACGGCCTGTTTTGCGATATACATAGTGAAGACAAAAAGAAAGGATGTGCCTGTATGAAGGGGAAAAGTAAGTGTAAGATTTTGAAAGATATTCGCCGGCAGATCGCCGCGGATAACGATATCGAATTTGTTACCGCTGAGTGTAAGTACCAGGGTGATTGCACCGGAACCTGTCCCAAATGCGAAGCGGAGGTCCGCTATCTGGAACGGGAATTGGAAAAACGGCAGCAGGCCGGCAAGGCGGTTGCCATAGCCGGTATCGCGGCTACCATTTTGGTCAGCGCTGCCGGCTGTCTGCCCTCCAATACCACCATGGGCGATATGATGCCGGCCCAAACTGCGCCCGGCCAGGAGGGCGGACCGGTTACCGGCGAGCTGGGCATTATCGAGGATACGGTACCCACCACACAGACGGATACATCCGATGACGAAATTCCGACTCCCCCGGGTGCTGTGCCGGAGCCTACCTTAATGGGTGTTCCGGTCGACCCGGATCTGTGGGATTGATCCTTAATAAGCCTATGGAACAGATAGCACCCATCATAACCTGCTCCCGTTTGCGTATGCAGACGGACGGCAAGGGCGTCACCACCTTGGTGTGCTTTCATGGCTGCCCGCTGCGCTGCCGGTGGTGTATCAATGCCTTTTCCTTTGCCCCGGACACCAAGCGCACAGACATGACCCCACAACAGCTTTATGAGCAGGTGAAGATCGACCAGTTGTATTTTTTGGCCACCGGAGGCGGCGTTACCTTCGGTGGGGGAGAACCGCTGCTGTATGCCCCCTTTTTGCGGGAATTCCGGCGTCTTTGCGGGGCGCATTGGCATCTGTGCGCCGAGACATCCCTGAATGTGCCCTGGGAGAATGTGGTTCTGGCGGCGGAAAGTGTGGATATGTTTTACATCGACTGCAAGGACACGGATCCCGAGATATACCGCCGTTACACCGGAAAAAGCAACGAAACCATGCTGCGGAACCTGCAGAAGCTGCTGTGGCTGGTAGGGCCGGAACGGATCGTGGTCCGGCTGCCGCTGATCCCGGAATTCAATACCGAAGCGGACCGGCAGAACAGCCGCCGTCTGCTGGCCCAAATGGGCGTCACCCAGTTTGATTTTTTTACCTATAGGACGCAATAATTTCAGCCTCCCACACCGGGAGGCTGAAATTTTTCCAAAACATGGTTTATTCTCCGAAAAAGTGGCAATACTGGCTTTGGAGGTGCTTTTATGAGCGACAAGAAGAAACAATTCCTGAACAGAATCGCCGACAAGGGCTATTACATAGCCCTGATCCTGTGCGCTGCGGCCATCGGGATCTCCGGCTATCTGTACTACCGAAACGCCAGCGGGGATGATCCTTCTCTGGAAGACCCCAACGCCACGGTGGATGTGATGAATCCCAATCCCACGGACACCACCCCGTCCACCCCGGCGCCCACCCAACCCACGGAGAAAAAGCCATTGGTCACCGGACGGCCGGTGTCCGGCGAGGTGATCATGGATTATGCCATGGATTGCCTTTGCTACAATCCCACTACCCGGGATTGGCGTACCCATGACGGCATGGATTTTGCCGCGGAAGCCGGCGCGCCGGTGGTGGCGGCAGCAGATGGTACGGTGTATACCATCTATGAGGATGAATCTTTGGGCACCACAGTGGTCATCCGCCATGAGGACGGCTATGTTACCACCTATTCCAGCCTCTCTGCTGATACCAAGGTGAAGGTGGGGGATACCGTCAAGCTGGGCCAGACCATCGGCACCGTGGGCACCACTGCGCTGCTGGAAACTGCCCTGGGGGATCATGTGCATTTCGCGGTGACCCATAACGGTAAACCCGTGGATCCGGAGATCTTTTTTGCCCTGAGCTGAAAAAAGTTTGCTTCATTTCCTTTTCCTCTTAATTTGGGGCTGCGGATGTCCGCAGCCCCGCCTTTTTCCATTGCACAAAAACCGGTTTTCAGCATGCCAAAAGGACGCCCTCAGGCGTCCTTTTCGTCATCATAAATAAAGTACAGATTCAGATCAACCAGACCCTCAATACCCGGCATGGTGCCGCCGGAGGTATACTGCCACATATCCACCCGATGGGGATAGGTCAGCGCGCCGGCGTACATGGCCAGCCAGAAGGGATAGTCCTGTGCTTGCAGCAGCGGCAGATCGAACATCCGCTTGGCAAGATCCTGATTGAAATACACCATGGGCTGATAGCCCGCTGCCCGGATCTCTTCACAGAAGGCGATGGCGCAGCTATTGAGCAATTCCGGGGACATATTGGCAGTGCGGGCATCGGCGGAGGGAGCGATCTCCCAGTCGAACACCACCGGCATACTGAGCTGTCGGCCATCCAGCTTTTCCAGCACGAACCGGGCCTCTTCCCGGGCCTCTTCCACGGTGATGGCCTGGGAGAAAAAATATACGCCGGTGCGTAATCCTGCGGCTTCCGCCCCGGAGAGGTTTTCCTCCCAGCGGCTGTCGGTAAGGATCTGTCCCTGGCTGCCCCAGGCCCGGGCGCCGATGCGCACCATGGCAAAGCGGACATTTTGGGCGGCCACGGTCTGCCAGTTGATGACGCCCTGGTATTCCGAAACATCCACGCCCAGCCAGCTTTCGCCGGAAAGGCAGGTCAGATAGCCGTTGGCATAGGCGAAATCCCGGGCGCCGTAGGGATTGGGCAGCAGCGTTTCCACCGGCTCGGAAGGCGTGACGGTGGGACTGGTGCGGGAGGGTGTCGTGGGGGAAGGGGAGGTGAAGGAACCAAGTTGCAGATTGATGCGGCTCATGCCCAAAATCAACGCCAACAGCAGAACCAAAGCCACGCCAATGGTGCAAAGACCTACGATCAATTCGGTTTTTTCCTTGGTGGGTGGTGCCATGGTATTCGCCTCCTTTTGTCACTTTTTGTCATTGTAGCATATATTCGACGGTTCGCCAAGGGTTTTTTGCCCCATCAACAGACTTCCGGTTCGTCCGTCAGTTTTTTCCAGGCGGAAATGCCGGCGGCGATCTCATAGATCACCGCGCCGTGCAGGACCAGTTCCCAGACGAAGCTCATAATTTCCATGCGTAAAACCAAGATCAACCCCAACAGCGCTGCGGTATCGGCGATCACCAGCCACATACCCACCTGCAGCCAGCGGCGTTTTTGGGCGGCCAACGCCCAACTCACCACATACACGGCCAGCACCGCTGCGGCCAGAGTCATGCCCACCGCAGTGAAAACGCCAAAGCCGCCGGCACCGTCAAACAGCCAGCCGAAATAGCCCAAATAATAGGCGACCGATGCGGAATAGGGGATGTATTGATCGGAATTGGTCAACAGCAAAAGAAAATTCACCACGGTAGCGATAACGGTGCCCAATAGCATATACCGGGCGATCATGATCTGCTGGGGCAATTTTTTGATCTCATACATGGCAAGCGCCTTCTTTCTGGTAATTATTTTCAGTATAGCAGATTTTTTCCCGGGACGCAAGAATTGACAAATCATGTTTTTTGCGGTAGAATGGCTACAATTTTATAGGACAGTTCGTAACCATCCTGTCGGTAAACAAAACTAGGACTTTCGGATGGGCGCTTTGCGCTCATTTTTGTTTTGTGGACGCAGGTGCGTCCTTTTTTGTTTTGGAGGAACCATGAAAAAAGATACCCGTCAACTTGCTTATGCCGCGCTGATCGCCGCGCTGTATGCCGCCCTGACCCACGGACAAAATATACTCTTTCCCGGTTCTGCTTCTATGGCCATCCAGTTTCGGGCGTCGGAGGCGCTGTGTGTTTTGGCGTTTTTTACACCGGCAGCCATCCCGGGGCTTGCCCTGGGCTGCCTGCTGTTTAACTTGACTTCCGCCAATGCCTTGCCCCTGGATTTTCTGGTGGGAAGCCTGGCCTCTTTGCTGGCCGCCTGGGCTATGTGGCTGACCCGGCAGATCACCGTGAAACAATTGCCGCTTTTGGGGATGATGATGCCGGCGCTTACCAACGCCGCGCTGGTAGGCTGGGAGTTGACCGTATATATCGGCGGCGGTTTTTGGCTGAATGCGCTGTATGTGGCCATTGGTGAGGCGGCGGTGCTGCTGACCCTGGGCGTGATCCTTTATACCGCCATGAAAAAGCGGGGTCTGGATCAGCGGTTATTTAACTGAAAAATGTGAGCGGCTGACCCGGTGGGTCGGCCGCTCAGCCGTTTATAGGAGATCCTTGGGGGGCAACAGCCGCTGCAGCAGCCGATACAGCAGGAAAAATATCTGCACGAAGAGAATATCCATTACCACCACGATGCACACATACAGGATCTGCGCCGGCGCATAGCCCATAGCGGCTTCCACTGCGGCCCGAACAGCTTCCAACGGCGCAATATTGCAGCGGTAGAAGTTGTTGAAGTTGGTCTGCAGGATCTGGGCCATGGGGGCGGAAATGGCGCAGTAGCCGATGATGAACCACATCACGGTTCGTTTTTCCTTGGGCTGGCCGGACTCGTACAAGTTCAATCCCACCATTAGGAAAAATGCCAGCACCACCAGATTGTGGAAGAATACGGTGTGGAAGCTAAAGTAGTCGGTGAAAAACTCCTTTACATTCTGGGCGCTGTAGATCAGATCCGGGTAGATCAGCATCAGACCTGTGACGGCTGCGCACAGCGCCACGGTGATGGCGCGAACACGCACCTGATGCTTGCCCCGGTAGAAAGCCGCCAGCGGCACCATAAAAATGAACAGCGAGCAGAAATGCAGGGGAATGTGGTAAAGGTCGTAGCCGTTACGGAAAGACAGCGCCTGCTTGCCGATCTCCAGCAGCACCAAAATGCCGGCTACGATCTGAAGGGGGATCAGCCGTACAGAGAGAGGCTTTTGCCCAAGCCAGCGGCGCAGCGCCAGGGTCAGCGCCAGCATAACGACCATTGCCGGCAGCAAAGTAAGGGCGTGGGTGGGAGTCCAAAGTGTCATTGGGATGCCTCCTTTGGAAGATTTTTCTATATTGTAACAAAAAGTTACAAAAAATGCAAGAAAAATGACAAAAAATCCGCGCTGAATTTTCAGCGCGGATTATGGACGGAATTATGGGGCAGAAAAGGGGCGATTAGGCGCCGATCAGCATGGGAATGACCATGGCCACCAAGCCCAGCACCATCACACTGGCCAAAACGATGCACAGAATTCTGGCAAACAGCTTATTATCCATTGTTGCTCCCTCCTTTGCTCAAATGGGCCGTATTACGGCGTCAAAACCTATCATAATCAAAATTCTGCCATTTGTCAACCTAAAATACGGCAACGACCCAAAATCTCTTGATTTTCCCGGGGAGAAGGGGTATAATACGGAAAAAGTTTGGAAAGAGGGGCGACGATGGAATTTCACGAAAAACTGCGGCAACTGCGGCTGCAAAAGGGTCTGACCCAGGAAGCCCTGGCCCAAAGTCTTTTTGTATCCCGTACGGCTATTTCCAAATGGGAATCCGGCAGAGGGTGTCCCAGCATCGATTCCATCAAGCAGATCTCGGCGTTTTTCAATGTATCCATCGACACTTTGCTGACGGAGGAGGGGGAGACCCTGCTTCCGAAGAAAAACAGACCGTGGGAGCGCTATGTCATGGGCCTGACGGATCTGAGCGCGGCATTGGCCTTGCTGTTGCCGCTGTTCAGAGTAAAAACGGCTGCCGGTGTGCAGGCGGTGTCGCTGTTGGGGCTGTCGGAGGCGGCGGGGTATTTGCAGATCGCTTTTTGGGCGGTGGGGGTGTGGAGCAGCCTTGCAGGCATCCTCCATCTGACGCTGCCCTGGGATCGTTGGCCCTTTTGGCAGCGGAACCGGCGCAGATTGTCGCTGCTGACTTCGGCGGCGGGAGTGATGCTGTTTGTCATCAGCACCCAGCCTTATGCGGCGCTGTATCTGTTTGTTGGTCTGTTGGTGAAGGTGTTTTTCCTGATGAAAAAGCCATGACACGAAAGGTGTCGCGGTGGTGACCAGGAGTTTCTTGCTAATTCTTCGGCCTTCCTTTATGGTGTATCCAGGCGAAAGCCAATACACAAAAGGGAGGCTTTTATTTTGAAAAAGGAAATCAAAAGAGACATTTGCAGGGGTTTGTGCCTGTTGGGGGTATTCATCCTGTGGACCGGATCGGTTTGTCTGGTGGATGTGCAACCCGTAGGGCCGGCAGGCACCGCAGTGGGTTTTGCCACGGTGAACCGGTGGTTTCACCAACGCGTCGGGGTATGTATGGGCCTGTATACCGTCACGGATTGGCTTGGCATCCTGCCGCTGCTGGTGATGGCTGGATTTGCCGGCCTGGGCTTGGCCCAATGGATCCGCCGGGGCGGCATCCGGAAGGTGGATCCGGACATTCTGACGCTGGGCGTTTTTTATTTGGCGGTGCTGGCGGCGTATTTGCTGTTTGAGGCAGTTGTCGTAAATTACCGGCCGGTGCTGATCCACGGGAAGCTGGAAGCTTCTTATCCGTCGTCCACCACATTGCTGGCGCTGTGTGTGATGCCCACGGCGGCTATGCAGCTGAAAAGCCGGGTCAGGCATCGGGGATTGAGCCGTCGGCTGTCTGCGGGGATCCTGGTATTTACAGTGTTTATGGTGTTGGGCAGGGTGATCTCCGGCGTGCATTGGCTGACGGATATCCTGGGCGGCATTTTCCTCAGCGGCAGCTTGGTGAGTCTGTACCGGGCTGTATTCAGATGGGCTCGATCCTAATGTCATAAAAAGAGGGGCAGGCCAATGCCTCCCTTAAATATTGGGTGCCGGTGACCGGGATCGACTCAATCAAGGAGTGGCGCAGCCAAGGCAGCGCCAGCGGCGCTCATCCGCGCCGCATTTAGATGGGTTCGATCCCGTTCCCATCCATATAGAAAAACAGAGAGAGCGGATGCTCTCTCTGTTTTGCTGGTGCCGGTGACCGGGATCGAACCGGTACGCTTTTTACGGCGAGGGATTTTAAGTCCCTTGTGTCTGCCTGTTCCACCACACCGGCGGGCTACAGTGTATCTTATCACAAATATTTCCATCCGTCAAGTCAATCCGAAGGGGAATGGAAAACTGTTTGGTCGGCAGCCTTGGTGATAATTCTGCTGTAACCGTCCCGGAAGCACTAAGCCGGGGGCGTTGTGTCCGCTTTTTGTTGCCGGGTCAGCAGCAATGCCACGGCTACGGCGCTGATGCCGCCGGCCAGTTTGCCCACGATCATGCTGGGCAGCATCTCCGGCGCGAATCCCGCCGCAAAGCCCAGATGGTCGCCAAACACAAAGGCAGCAGACACCGCAAAGGCCACGTTTACCACTTTGCCCCGGCCATCCATGTCCTTGAGCATACCGAATGTGGCGATGGAATTGGCCAGACTGGCCACAAGCCCTGCCGCGGCGGTATCGCTGATACCCAGCAGCCGCCCCACCTTCAGCAACGGCTTTTGCAGCAATTTGGTGATGACAAATACCAGCGGAAATGCGCCGGCCAGCACGATGGCGATCTCGCCCACGGTTTCAAAACCGTCAGAAATGGGAGCCATACCGGGGATGATGGCAAAACCCGTCAGGCTTTCAAAAATAGCCGCGCCCAAGGCCAGGGTGATCAGAACGGTGACAGCTTTACCAAAAACCGTAAAGCCTTTGATCAGCGCGTTTTCTGCTTTCCACAGCCCCAGGGCGATGAGACCGGCGATCAAAATGATGGGGATGCAGTTTTTGGCGACCATACCCAAGGGGAATCCGGCGGTGATCCCGCCGACAAAAATGCCGATGGGAATGGTTATGATGCCGCAGAGAATGCCTTTGGCCAGCGCAGGCCGATCCTCCGGCTGCAGAATGCCCAGAGCGACGGGAATGGTAAAAACGATGGTGGCGCCCAGCATGGAGCCGGTGATCACGCCGCCCAGCAGCGCCGCTTGGGGGTTGTCGGTCAGCTCCTGGGCCAAAGCGCCGCCGCCCATGTCACAGGCTAAAATGGTGCCGGCAAACATGGCCGGATCCGCCCCCAGAAAGGTGAACACCGGCACTACCACCGGCTTCAGCACCGCTGCCAGCACCGGCGCCAAGGCTATGATACCGATCATAGCCAGCGCCAAAGCGCCCATGGCGAAAATGCCTTCTTCAAATTCTTTGCCGATGCCAAACCGGTTGCCCAGCACCCGATCGATCGCGCCCAAAACCGCAAATCCGGCCATGACGGCGATGATGATTTCATATACGGACAAAATCCCCACTCCTTTTGTGATGTAAATGGTTGTCGGTGGTTTCTTTCTGCAGGAGAGGGGCAAGGCCCTCCTCCTGCAGTGTGGTGTGTCAACGGTTGCGTAAACGGCCGTTTACCGTTCTTTGTTGCCATCCACGATGGCCACCACCACCGCGTCCACCGGCGCATCCATACAGTATCGGGCGGCGCTCTGGCCGGTGATCAGCAGCACCTGATCGCCAGGACCGGCGCCTACCTGGTCGGCGGCGACCAGGTCTTCCGAGCTGGTGCGCACCACCAAAAAAGTTTGACCGGAAAGGCAGTGGGCCTTTCGCGTGGCCCAGATCGAGCCGATTACGGTTCCGATTTTCATACTTTATCCTCCAAGATATCCTTTGCCAGCGGTGTCAGCACCGCGCCGGGGGCGGGGCGGCGGCCCTGCTGACGCAGAAGCTTAGCCTCTTCGCCGGTGATCAAATGCCGCCGGGCGCCGTCGGTGAACAATACACCCCAGTTTTTCAGTTCCAGTTGGGCAGTGGCCAGGGAGGCAGCCAATGCCCGGTTTTTTGGGGATGTGGGCAGCCCCGGGGTGTATAAATACACCGGCTTGCCCGATGCCAGGGCGGTAAGCGCCACTTCATTATCAAAATGCAGCAGCCCGCCCAGCTCCAGCGATCCGATCACCACAGCGTCGTAGGGCGGCGCCTGCACATAGGAAAAGTCCAGACCTTCCGGGGCGTCTCCGATCAAAAATGCCCGGTTCATGGCAGGATCCGCCCCCAGTCACCCTTCTGCATACCGCAGGCGTTGGCTTCGTCAAAGTCCAAATGGGCCCGGTCTGCAAAATCCGGGCTGACCCGCACCAGCACATCCTCAAATACCGTCGGTCGGTTTGTGAAGGTCTGCAGATGCACCAGTTGCTTATCTTTGACACCGAAGCGGGCGGCGGTTTCGGGGGTAAGATGCACATGCCGCTGGGCGGCCATCACACCCTGGCGCAGAGCCAGGGTGTTGCGTTCGCTGCTGAGGATCAGCCCCGGCGTACCGGCGGTGTGACCGGAGGGACAAACCGGCGGTGTGATGCCCAATGTTTTTCCGTCGGTTAAGGAGATCTCCACCTGGGCTTCCTTTCGGACCGGTCCCAGCACGGCCACATTTTCCAGACAACCCTTGGGGCCGATCAGCTTCAGACGCTCCTTTGCCAGATACTGTCCGGGCTGAGAAAGGGGACGGTCCGGTGTCAGATCGTGGCCAAATAGAAGCTGGCATTGGTCCGCTGTCAGATGCACATGGCGGGCGGAAGCCTCTAATTCCACAAAAATGCGGCCCAGGACCGCCTGGGTCAGCTTGTCCATATCCGGTTGCATAGCAGTTCCTCCTTTTTGTAAGATATACGGTTGTTTACGCGTCGCAAAACATCGGTTTATTTTTCTGCTTTTAGTTGGATCATCAGGATATACAGCATGCTGCTCATCCGGTTCAGCGCCTGCAGCAGATCCCCGCGAAGACAAACGCCGTTTTTGTCGGTAAAGGCCAAAGCACCGGCCAATTCTGCCGTTCTGGCGGCGCACCGGGCCCGGTTTAGCTGCAGCAGCGCCGGCCCATCGGTATATGCCGGCATAAAATGGGGCTGACCGTAGTGATCCTGCGGGAAGTGGGAATGGCTGCGCAGTTGGGCAGGTGTCAGCCCGCAGAGCTTGTCCAGCTGCGCCGGTTCTTCCAGCACATCCCAGCGCAGAATGTTCCGGGCCAGGGTCAGGATTTCCCCGATATCCTTTCGCAGATGCTCCGGCGCAGCCTGCTGAGCCAGCAAAAGCTCTGCCTGCAAGCTGTCCATGGCGCCCCGGAATGCGATGATCGGATGGGTCTTGGGCACCAGAATATTGCCCCGCAGATGGGTATAATGCTCCGGCTTTTCTGCAAATACGGCGCCGTTTTCCAAGGTGTGGAATTCCGGACGGGCGGACTGGGCCGGCAAGATGTCAATGCGCTCCCGCTGCAGCCAGTCCCGGGCCGAGGGAGTCAAGGTATCTCCGCTTTGCAGATAGAAGACCCGCCTTCCCTCCCGGTTACGGATGTTGGCGCGGACGTTTTCTTCGGAATAGAGCATTTATTTGCCGGTGTTGCCGCCGGAATTCTGCCGGGCTTTGGGCAAAATGTTGTCCACCTCGGTGTGGGGTCGGGCGATGACATGAACGGAGATCAGCTCGCCCACTTTTTCTGCGGCGGCAGCGCCGGCATCGGTGGCGGCTTTCACGGCGCCGACATCGCCCCGGACCATCACGGTCACCAGACCGCCGCCTACCTGCTCCTTGCCCACCAGCTGTACGTTGGCGGATTTCACCATGGCGTCAGCGGCTTCGATGGCTCCGATGAGGCCCTTGGTTTCGATCATACCTAAAGAATTGGTGTCCATAGTGTAGTTTCCTTTCGTGTTCAAAATGGTTAAATTTTATCCCAGTCTTTCCAGGATTTTGGCGGTCAGAAGTTCCACCAGATCGGCGTCCACCGCTGCCGGTTTTGCGGGGGGTTGCTCCTGTCCCCAGGCCACGCGGCGGATGTTGATCAGATCCAGGGGAGAAATGTTGTTGCTGGAGCTGCTGCCGCCTACTGCGCCGCAGCCCAAAGTCAGGGCAGGGAAGAGCCCGGTACACTGGCCAATGCCGCCCAGGGCTGCCGGGGTGTTTACCAAAAACCGGGATACCGGGACCTGCTGGGCAAACCGGCGGATCACCTCCCGGTCGTTGCAGTGGATGGCAAAGGTGTGTCCGCTGCCTTCGTGGGTCAGCACCTCGATGACTTTCCGCAGCACGGCATCCTGGTCTTCCATGACAAAAAAAGCCAGTACCGGGCAGAGCTTTTCCATGGAGTAGGGGCGGGTGGGTCCGGCTTCCTGCTCCCGCGCCACCAGCACCTGGGTGTCGGCGGGTACGGAAAATCCTGCTTTTTGGGCCAGCACCGTGGCGGCTTTGCCTACAATGTCGGGATTCAGCGCGCCGGAGGGACGAAAGAGCAGCCGTGCCAACTTGCCGGCCTCTTCAGTTGACATAAAGTAGAAGCCGAGCCGGGAGGCAGTGTCTTTAACGGATTGTTCCAGGGCCTTCTCCACGATAATACTCTGCTCGGAAGCGCAGACTGTGCCGTAATCGAAGCTTTTGGAGCGTAAAATGCACCGCAGAGCATGCTCCACATCCGCCGAGTGATGGATATAGGCCGGGCCGTTGCCGGCGCCTACGCCGATGGCGGGTTTGCCGGAGGAGTAAGCCGCCCGGACCATGCCGGGGCCGCCGGTGGCCAGGATCAGCTTCACCTGGGGCGCGGCCATCAATTCCTCTGTGCCGGCCATTGCCCCAAGACGCAGACAGCCGATACTGCCCTTGGGGGCGCCGGCGCTTTCTGCCGCCTGGGCCACGATCTTTGCCGCTGCAAGAGAGCAGGCCAGGGCCTTGGGGTGGGGCGAGAATACGATGGCATTGCCGGCTTTCAGGGCGATCAGCGCTTTGTAGCAAATGGTGGAGGTGGGGTTGGTACTGGGAACAATGGCGGCGATCACCCCCACCGGCACGCCGATTTCCCATAGTTTTTGCTGGGGATCCTCTTTTAATACGCCTACGGTTTTCATATCCCGGATGGCAGAGCGTACAGTGTCGGAAGCAAATTGGTTTTTTGCGGTTTTATCTTCCACATTGCCGAAGCCGGTTTCCTGCACGGCCAAGTCTGCCAGTTCCACGGCGGCCTGGGAAAACCGTTTGGCGATGGCTTCCACAATGGCATCCAGTTGCGCCTGGGTCATCTGCGCCAATACTTTTTGGGCCTTTTCTGCCTGAATGCACAGGTCACGAGCCTCCTGTCTGGCGGCCAGGTCTTTGTCAAATTCCATGGAGTCACTCCTTTTGGTGGGATGAATGGTTGCCCAGATCAGTTTCGCTGCAGCCAATGCAGCATCGGCTGCCACGAAGGTAAATGGTTGTTTAGCTTAGTATCCGTACCGAATATGTCATTCTGAGCGGAGCGGCCCAAAGGGCCGCGTAGTCGAAGAATCCGTATTCTTCGACTACGGGGAACGAATCCTTCGACTCGCTTTCCTCGCTCAGGATGACATGATAAACAACAATTTACAGTTCAACAGGGCGTTTTGCGATGTCTGCGATGGCGCTGAGAAAAGCATCGCAGGCGGCGTTGCAGGCGGATTGGGTGCCGGTCAGCAGTCCGCCGCCGAAGTTGGTCTCCGTTGGCGGCGGATAAAGCTTGCAAAGCCGCACATCCGCAGCTTTTAACGCGGCGTCCAGGCCCACCATGCTTTCCAAAGGCGGGGCGATGAGATAAGCCAGGGCTGAGCCTTCCGCAACACCGGCCTGCTGCGCAAGAAAGCTGCCGCAACGGCTGACGGTGTATGCCAGACAGGGAATGCCGCCGACATCTTCAAAACCAATCCGCGCCAAGGCGGCGGTAGCGGCGGTCAAGCCGCTTTGGATGGCACCGGGGGTGGCGGCGGACAGGATGCCCAGCACTTCTCCGGCATAAGGCGTGGATGCGTTGGCGGCCCCGGCATAGAAGCTCTGGCCGAAGGAAACGGTCACATCAGCGGCCTTGGTGGCTTCGTCCAGGGCAATATAGGTGGCATCGTCGCAATCGGTAGTCAAAAGTCCCAAAGAGGGTGTGCGCCGACTGATGCCTAAAGCATCGCATAGGCCGGGGGAGGCGTTGGGGATCCGTTGCAGGGCCAGGATTTTCACCGGGATCATTGGGCTTCCTCCAAATGCAGCCCCACACCGGAAACCTTTTTGCGCAGGATCTTTTCAATCAGTTCCGCGGCATAAGCGCCTGCCTCCACAGCAGGTGTGCCCTGGGCGTGGATATTGCTGATAACGGTGCGGCTGGATTCCAGCACACCAGTGCGGGGACGGTAGGTGATATAGATGGACATGCTCTTGTCCGTCACCAGGCCGGGCCGTTCACCAACCAAAACGGCAACCAGCTCGCAGCCGGTGATATCGCCCACGGCATCTCCGGCGCCTACCCGGCAGTACTTGACGAAAATGGGCTGGCCGGTGGAAATATTTCTGGTTTTCAATCCGTCTGCCAGGGCATGGTAGCAGTCCATGGCGTTGGCTTCGATGGCGGCGGAGGAGAGCCCATCGCCAATCACGATCTGCACCGTGGGCGGGGTGTCGATGACGCCCTTGATGGCCTTGGCGTTGTGCTGGTCAAATTTACGGCCCAAGTCGGGCCGGGTCAGATATTCATCTTTGCTGTTACAGCAGGTCTTGGTGGGAAGCAGGCCGTTTTTCTTGGCAAATTCCGTGTCTACCTCGGAAAAAACCGCGTCCTGGGCGGCGGCGTGGTCCGCCCGGAAGCGGAGCATGGTCAGGGTTTTGTACCGGGGCCCGGCTTTACCGCTGCCTAACCGGGCGGGGGTACGGGCCTTCATCCGGGCAAAACGTTCCTTGTCGGCGGGATGGTCTGTCAGGTAGAGTTTCCGCAGATCCAGCGCAGTAATATCCGGCACAAAATCACCGTCGTGGAGCGCAGGGCTTTGTTTCTGCGGCTCCGGCTGGGTGGCGCGATAATCGCTGGCCTTTACCTGCGGCTGCATTTGCCCCAATATTTCCGCCACCAAGGCGGTGAGCTCTTCTTTGTTCATAAATTCCTCCTTGGAAGTGTAAATTGTTGTTTACAGGATAACAGGCGCATGAAAACCGCGTGTCATCCTGAGGGAGCGAAGCGAGTCGAAGGATCCGTATCCTTTTTGAATGTCCATCGAAAAGAACGGATTCTTCGACTTCGCCGCCCATGGGCGGCTTCGCTCAGAATGACATACTCCTTACTTTATCAAGATAAAGAACAATTTACCTTTTCATCAAAACAGCAGGCTGGAGCCGTCGCCGGCTTTGGCGGTGAGCTTTCCGTTTTCTACAAACCCCATCTTTTCCAGCCATTGCTGGAATTCCGGGATGGCGGTCTTGCCGGTGATCTGCCGCAGGGCGGCGGTTTCCCGGAAGCCGGTGGTCTGATAGTTGAGCATGATATCGTCGCCGTGGGGAATACCCATGAAATAGTTGCAGCCTGCCAGGGTCAAAAGACTGGCCAGATTTTCGATATCATTTTGGTCGGCCTTCATATGATTGGTGTAGCAGCAATCGCAGCCCATGGAAACGCCGGTAAGTTTGCCCATAAAATGGTCTTCCAAACCGGCGCGGGTCACCTGACGGGCATCGTAAAGATATTCCGGTCCGATGAATCCCACCACGGTGTTCACCAGGAAGGGCTGGAATCGCTTGGCAAAGCCGTAGCAACGGGCCTCCATGGTTACCTGGTCGGTGCCGTGATGGGCGTTGGAGGAAAGCTCTGAACCCTGGCCGGTTTCAAAATACATCACATTGGGGCCTTGGGCGGTGCCCTCTTTCAGCAGAAGCTGCCGGGCCTCCTCCAGGGTGGCAGCGGAAAAACCAAAGGCCTCGTTGCCTTTTTGACTGCCGGCGATGGATTGGAAGATCAGATCGCAGGGCGCTCCCTGGCGGACCGCCTGCATTTGGGCCGTCACATGAGCCAGCACGCAGATCTGCGTGGGGATGGCCCAATGCTCCTTGATTTCTTGAAAACGCCGCAGCACCTTGCCTGCCTGCTCCGGGGAATCGGTCACCGGATTCAAGCCGATCACCGCGTCACCGGCGCCGAAAGAAAGTCCTTCCAGTACCGAGGCGGTGATGCCCTCCGGGTCATCGGTGGTGTGATTAGGCTGCAGACGGCAGGAAAGCGTGCCGGGAAGACCGATGGTGGTGTTGCAGTGGGCGGTGACGGTGATCTTTTGGGCGGCATAGATCAGATCCAGATTGCTCATGAGCTTGCATACGGCGGCGATCATTTCCGCGGTCAACCCCCGGCTGAGTTTGCGAATGTCATTGCCGGTGGTGCTTTCGGATAGGATCCACTCCCGAAGGTCGGAAACCGTCCAATTGCGGATGCGATGATATACAGCCTCGTTTACATCGTCCTGGATGATTCGGGTTACCTCGTCCTCCTCATAAGGAACAGCGGGGTTTTCCCGCAGATCCGACAGCAGCACCGCGGACAGCACCACCTTGGCGGCTACCCGTTCCCGGGCGTTTTCCGCTGCCAGACCGGCCAGTTTATCGCCGGTTTTTTCTTCATTTGCCTTGGCCAGCACTTCTTTTAGCGAGGAAAAGGCGTATGTTTTTCCCAATAGGGTCGTTTTTAGCTTCATAAAAACCTCCTTGGTGCAATCGGTACCTGCCTGCGCAGGGCAACGCGGCAAATAACCGTTTACGCATGCAAAATCAGTGTTTTTACCACCACTGGGATGGCGTGGTCTATGGGACTGCCCACATCCAGGTAACTGTTTTCCCCCAACTGTACCCGATCAATGCATAAAATCGGCTTTTCCGGCCCGAACCGCAGCGCCAATGCATGGCCCAAAGCCTTGGCCATATCCGCTTCCAGACAGATCAGAACAGGCTGCGCCGGCCATTGCGCCGCGATCTCATCGGCCAGGGTGGTTATTTTCCCATAGCAGAGTTCGTTGGGCGCAGGCAGCGCCAACACGCCGGGGCCGTCCAGCCGGGCAAGCTGACCCATGTCGGTAACCACCGGCAGATTTTTCATGGGAAAGCGGATGCTTTGATAAAAAACCGTGCTGCCGGATAGCTGGGTGGCATGGCTGCCGGCGCCGATGACGGTGGCCCGGATGGTCTCGGTACCCAGGCGGTATTCCCCGGCGCAAAGTCTGCTTCTGCGGATCGCCCGGCCCAAGAATGGGCCGATATCCCCAAAGGCCAGATCCGGGTGGTCTGTTTCGATGCAATCTGCCACGCCGCCGGAAAAAGACAGCGTCACGGCCCCTGCAGGCGGTGTCCAGGCAACGCCGGCTTCCCGGGTCCACAGACGATCCAGCAGCCCGGTGGGCTGATGCAGACCGGCGGCCATTTCCAAGGCGGAGACCAGCGTATCGGCCAAGGCTTCCAATTGGGAAATCCTGGCGGGTTGTCCCACCGCGCCGTCAAACAAACCTGTCAAAACCGGGGAAATATAGGTGATCACGCCGTTGGCATCCAGCTTTACCAGCCGTCCACCCACATTCATACAGCCGGTGGCGGTGATTTTGCCGTCTGATACCAATGCCAGATTGCTGGTGCCGCCGCCAATG
The DNA here is from genome assembly GCA_015068155.1 of Oscillospiraceae bacterium. Lineage (GTDB taxonomy): Bacteria > Bacillota > Clostridia > Oscillospirales > Oscillospiraceae > Faecousia. The sequence goes on from SVLC01000022.1 coordinate 22,472, forward strand.
TCCATGTGCAGCACCGTTTTTCCGGTTTGTTCGGAATGATCCGTAGCACCGGCCCCTTTGGCGGCCAGGACACTTTCCAAATCCGGCCCGGCGGTGGCGACCACAAAATCTCCGGCAAGATCCGACAGGTTTTCCAGCACCGCCGCGGCGTTTTCCTTTCGACTGGTCTCACCGGTGATGATCACGGCGCCGGTGTCCACATCCTCCCGGCGGATGCCCGCCTTTTCATATTCCGCGGAAACTATTTCCCGCAGAGCGGCGCCGTCTACCAGATCATGGCGCAGCAGGGGCGTAAAGTGGACGGGACTCCGATAGCGGATCTTCCGCTGGCTGATCTGCATTTGGGGGACGGAAAATGCCGAGGCGCTGTTTTCTACCGTCAATTCCGAAACGATCAATTGTGTGGAGGTGGTGCCCACATCCAGCCCCACCGATAGCAGCCGCTCAGCCATGGCCCATCACAGCCTGCAGGATATGGCGGATATCCGCGGCGGTGGGCTGCGCCGGATTGCTTGCGCAGCAGGGGTCTGCCAGGGCGGCTTTTGCCAGAGATTCCATGCGGTCCCGGACCCTGCGGGGATCGATACCGGCTTGGGTCAGATCTTCCGGCAGCGTCAACTCCCGCCGCAGGCGGATCAAGGCGTTTTTCAGCGCCCGCAGAGCCATTACATCCGGGCCGGTGCTTAACCCCAGCTGCCGCGCCAGGGCGGCATAGCGGCTTTGGACTTTGTCGGCATTGAAGGCGACCACATGGGGAAGCAGAATGGCGTTGAGCCGGCCGTGGGGGATATGAAATTCCCCGCCCAGGGTATGGGCTAGCGCATGGCACAGGCCCAATCCCGCGGAAGAGAAGGCCATGCCGGCCATGGTAGCGGCGGTGTGCACAGCGCCCCGGACGGAAGTGTCCCCGGCAAAGGACTTGGGAAGCAGGGAAAAAGCGGTCTGCAGGGCGGAAAGGGCCAGGGCATTGCTGACCGTGCCGGCGCCGGTGGCTACCCAGGCCTCCAGCGCATGGCTGATGAGATCAAAGCCGGTGTCAGCGATCAGCTTTTGGGGCAGGGTGGCCAGTAGATCGCTGTCTAAAATGGCAATATCCGGCCGCAGACGGTCATCTACCAAAGGATGCTTCACGCCGTCGTGGGTCAAAATAGCGAAATCCGTCACCTCCGACCCGGAGCCGGAAGTGGTGGGCACAGCGATCAATTGCAGATCCAACCCGGAAAAATAGGCCATCGCCTTGGCGCAATCCATGGCGCTGCCGCCGCCCAAAGCCAGAATGGTGTCCGGCTGAAATGTCGTCGCCACCTGCGTGCCCTGGGCGGCCAGGGTAGCCGTAGGGTCCGGGACGACTTTGTGGAATACTTCCACATGCTCCGCTTTGGAAATATGGGCGATGTGGTTGGCAACGCCGTTTTCCAGGAAAAATGGGTCGGTTACCATCAGCAGCCGTTTTATGTGCAGGTCCGCCAAAGTCTTCAGGCTGCCCGGACCGGAAATGATCTTGGTTTTGCAGAAAAAATGTTCCATAATCCCACCTCGCAGCTAGTGTTTCCCAAAGTAAGAAAATCATGCAAACATAAATTGTTGTTTATCATGTCATCCTGAGCGAGCAAAGCGAGTCGAAGGATCCGTTCCCCGTAGTCGAAGAATACGGATTCTTCGACTACGCGGCCCTTTGGGCCGCTCCGCTCAGAATGACATATTCGGTACGGATACTAAGCTAAACAACAATTTATCTTTCTAAAAGTGAAAAAAAGGATAGCCAAAAGTAAACAAATGTGCTATCATAGTGAAAAAGGAGGTGGCGCTGTGCGAATTTTGGGAATCGACCCGGGATACGGGATCACCGGCTTCGGCCTCATCGAATCAGAGCGGGGACAAAACCGGCTTCTGCGCTGCGGCGCCATCACCACCCCGGCGGGTACGGATTTTTCCTGGCGGCTGGAAGTGATCTACAACGACATGGTGCAGCTATTGGAAATGGCAAAACCGGATGTGGTGGCCATTGAAGAACTGTTCTTCGGTCAAAATGTCACCACCGGCATCGGTGTGGCCCAAAGCCGGGGGGTGATCCTGCTGGCCATCCAGCAGGCGGGGCTGAAGGTGTATTCCTATAAGCCTATGCAGGTCAAGCAGGCGTTGGTGGGCTACGGCAACGCCTCCAAGCATCAGATGATGGATATGACCAAACGTCTGCTGCACCTAAACGAGATGCCCAAGCCCGATGATGCCGCCGACGCCATCGCCATCGCATTGTGCCACGCCAGGTCTTCCACATCGTTGCTTGCCAAGGCCGCACAAGAACGGTAAATTGTTGTTTATCATGTCATCCTGAGCGAGCAAAGCGAGTCGAAGGATCCGTTCCCCGTAGTCGAAGAATACGGATTCTTCGACTACGCGGCCCTTTGGGCCGCTCCGCTCAGAATGACATATTCGGTACGGATACTAAGCTAAACAACCATTTACATCATCAACTATGAGGAGGAATTCCGATGTTATATTATGTTTCCGGGCCGGTAACGGTGCTGGAGCCGGGGCTGGCTGTGGTTGATTGCGGCGGCGTGGGCTACGGCTGCCGCGTGACGGCCTATACCGCGGCGCAACTAAAATTAAACCAGCCTGCCCGGCTTTATATCACCGAGTCCATCCGGGAGGATGCTTTTGACCTCTACGGTTTCATCTCCCGTGAGGAGCAGCGGTGCTACGAGCTGCTGACATCTGTCAACGGTGTTGGCCCCAAGGCGGCCATCTCCATTTTGTCCGCAGGACCGCAGAATTTTACCCTGGCTGTTATGACCGGGGACGAAAAATTGCTCACCGCCGCCCAGGGCATCGGTAAAAAGACCGCCCAGCGGATCATTTTGGAGCTGAAGGATAAAATCGGCGGCGGCAGCGTGGAATTGGATTTCTCCACCGGCCCGGCGGTTACCGCGCCTGCCCAGGGCGGCGGTAATGTGGCGCTGGCAAGAGCCGCGTTGCAGGAATTGGGCTACAGCCCTGCCGAAATTCAGACCGCCCTGAAGGGCGCCGACCCCAACGCCACCACCGAGGAATTGGTCCGCCATGCCCTCAGAGCCATGGTGATGAAGGGCTAAGATTATGAAACGAACGGCTTGGAAATGGATATTCGGTATTTCCTTGACAGTGCTGATTCTACTGGTATTATTCACGGTGTTTGTCTGGGCACTGGGAAACGCCTTTGCTGCCATGGCCGGGGCTATTATGGGAGAAATTGACCCAGATGGCTTTGGCTACTACTATTTATCCTTTGGCGAATTCATAGAAATCGGCTCGCCCGTGTTTTATGCCTATGCGGTAGATTTGGCCGCATTGACTACAGGTATTATTGGCTTGGCTGCTTCGAAAAAGGAGAAAAAAGCAGATGGAACTGCCAAAACGTAAACCTAATCGCTTGAAATTTTACGATCACAGCACCCCTGGCGCCTATTTCGTGACGATTTGTGTTGAGGGGAAACGGTGTATATTAGGGAATATTGTAGGGGGCGGCGCCCTCGACGCCCCGCATGTCCAATTCACACATATTGGACATATTGTGCGACAAAATATCGAATCCGGTAATTGTATTCCGGGAATCAGGGTGGATAAATTTATAATTATGCCTAACCACATTCATTTGATTTTATTTGTGGAAGGGACATTGGACGGCGGGACGTCGAGGGCGCCGTCCCCTACAAATGCGATGGTTCCGCATTTCGTTTCTACTCTAAAGCGGTTTTGCCATCGAGATGCGGGAGAGAGATTTTTTCAACGATCCTATCACGACCATGTGATCCGTGGGGAAAAGGATTATTTGAAAATTTGGGAATACATCGACACCAATCCGGCCCGGTGGCATGAAGATTGTTTTTATGAAGAGGATTTATTATGAGCTTAGAATTTTCTCAGGAATTTGATACATCCCCCATTATTTCGCCTACCTTTGCGCCCCAGGACGCGGGGGAGGTGGGGCTGCGGCCCAAACTGCTGGCGGATTATACCGGCCAGGAAAAGGCAAAGGGAAATTTGTCCGTGTATATCGAGGCGGCCCGCCGGAGAAATGAGCCCCTGGATCATACCCTGCTTTACGGCCCTCCCGGCCTGGGCAAGACCACCCTGGCCGGTGTTATCGCCAATGAAATGGGCGCCGGTATCCGCATCACCTCCGGCCCGGCCATTGAAAAGCCCGGTGATCTGGCGGCGCTGCTGACCAATCTGAACCCCGGCGATATCCTGTTCATTGACGAGATCCACCGCTTAAACCGGGTGGTGGAGGAGATCCTTTACCCGGCCATGGAGGATTTTGCCATCGACATCATCGTAGGCAAAGGCCCGTCCGCCAATTCCATCCGGCTGGATCTGCCGAAATTTACCCTGGTGGGCGCCACCACCCGGGCCGGTCAGCTTTCCGCGCCGCTGCGGGATCGTTTCGGCGTGAGCCTGCGGCTGGAGCTGTACACTCCAGAGGAGCTGGCCAGGATCGTGACCCGCAGCGCCACCATTTTGGGTATGGAGATCGAACCTGCCGGCGCTATGGAGATCGCCACCCGCAGCCGGGGCACGCCCCGTATCGCCAACCGCTTTCTGCGCCGTGTAAGAGATTTTGCCCAGGTCATGGGCGACGGTGTCATCACCAAGGAAGCTGCTGACCTGGCCCTTAGTCGCCTGGAGGTGGACAAATTGGGCCTGGACAACATCGATCGCAGGATGCTTACCGCCATTATCCGCAATTACGGCGGTGGTCCGGTGGGCCTGGAGACCCTGGCCGCTACCATCGGCGAGGAGGCGGTGACTCTGGAAGATGTATATGAACCCTATTTGATGCAGTTGGGATTTTTGACCCGGACACCCCGGGGCCGCTGTGTCACGTCTTTGGCCTACGAACATCTTCACATTGCCTATGAAGGACAGACACAGTTTGATATTTCCTGAATTTTTTGGCTAAGCCGCAAAAAACGGCATAAATAAATGGAAAAATATGCATTTAATTGTTGACAAATTGTAAATGCGTGCTATAATCATCAAGGTGGCTTGTCCACAATATATTCACAGACTCCGCGTTCCAACGAGACTATTTTCCGGTGGCATTCACGGGGCAACTAACCGAAGAGAGGTAAAAACAATGTACGAAGATAAGAATTTGGTTTGCAAAGAGTGCGGCAATGAGTTCGTGTTCACCGCTGGCGAACAGGCCTTCTATGCTGAGCGTGGTTTCCAGAACGAGCCCCAGCGCTGCAAGAACTGCCGTGATGCTCGCAAGAACGCCACCCGTGGCCCCCGTGAGTTCTTCACCGCTACCTGCGCCCGTTGCGGCGGCGAGGCTAAGGTTCCCTTCCAGCCCAAGACCGACCGTCCCGTGTTCTGCAGCGAGTGCTTCGCTCAGATGCGCAACGAGGGCTAATTAACAGCCAAAAATTTGAGGGATGCCCCCGGGCATCCCTTTAATTTTTTGTAAACCGGCGGTTTAGTTGTTGCTTTTTGTTGGGAGAAATGGTATAATGTGCTGGATAATTGGTTTTTTGACAAGGGAGGTACACCTTTGAAAAAGTTGATCATGGCGGGTTTGGCATTGGGTATTTGCATGATGCTGGCCGCTTGTGGAGAGAATTCCACAGACCCCAATACCACCGATACGGTTACCACCTTTGGTCCTACGGTCAGTACCGCTACCACAGTGGGCAGTACACCCCCCACGGACCCCACGCCGCCGGTCACCGGGCCCACTACGTTGCCCACCACCGGTCCTGTGGTGGAAGTTTCCGGCTGGCAGCAACAGGGAGATCGGTGGTACTACTATGACGAATCCGGCAATATGGCCGCGGGATTCACGCAGATCTTCGACAGCATGTATTATTTCGGCGTGGATGGCGCCATGCATACCGGCTGGTTGGAATTGTTTGGCGAACTGTATTATTTTAGTCCAGGCGGCGTGATGCAGCAGGGCTGGATCATCGTGGAAGGCAATCGCTATTATATGGATCAGGACGGCGCGCTGCATACCGGCTGGCTGGATCTGGATCGGAAACGCTATTATCTGGGCGAAGACGGCATCGTCTACACCGGTTGGCTGCAGTTGGATGGCGAATTGTATTACCTGCAGCCCAATGGCGTTATGGCCAAGGGCATGGTGGAGATCGACGGACAGAAGAATTATTTCACATCCACCGGCGCGTACATCATCCTGGTAAATCCCTGGAACTACATCCCGGAGGGTTACGAGCCCAATCTGGTGACCATGGAAAAGCATAAGTACAATGTGCAGAAGGTGGATGCCATCTGCTACGACGAGTTGATACAAATGCTGGATGACTGTAAAGCGGAATCCCAGACGGCGGTGGTGATATCTTCCTACCGCAGCATGGAAGGCCAGACCAATAATTACAACCGTAAGGTAAACTTCTATCTGAACCAGGGTTACGCCCGTGAAGAAGCGGAGCGCCTGGCTGCGCTGTCTGTGGCAAGACCCGGCACCAGCGAGCATCAGCTGGGCCTGGCGGTGGATATTGTGGACAATAAAAACTGGTCTTTGGATGAGACCCAGGCCACTATGCCTGCCCAGAAGTGGCTGATGGAGAATAGCTGGAAGTACGGATTTATCCTTCGTTATCCCGTGGGCAAGACCGATGTGACCGGTATCATCTACGAACCCTGGCACTATCGGTATGTGGGAAAGACCCTGGCCAAGGAACTGCATGAGCTGGACTTGACCTTGGAGGAATACCTGGATAAACTGACAAAAGAAGCCAATACATAAATGAAAAGAGGGCGGAAAAACGCCCTCTTTTTTGTACTTACGATTGCCTTTGCAAGGAGATTATGTTATACTGTAGACCAAAGGAGGCATGTGCCATGAAAAAACGGATTTTGTGTATAACGGCAGTATGTCTGGTGCTGGCGATGCTCACCGGCTGCAGCGTGATCCAGAGCTACTTTGATCGGCTCAGCCAGTTGCTGGGCTTTAGCATGACGGACTTTGCGGACATGGAATATACCCGTCCGGATATGGATGCGTTCCGGGCAGGTTTGGAAAGCTGCTGCGCCGATGCGGAAAAAGAGACCAACATCCGAAAAATGCAGCAGATCATATTGGATTTTTATGGTCTGTACGAAGATTTTTATACCAGCTATGCCCTGGCCATGATCCATTACAGCAAGGATCTTACCGACAGCTATTGGGAAGCGGAAAACGCCTTCTGTACGGAACATACCGCCGAAGTGGATGCGGGCCTGGACCGGCTGTACCGGGTGCTGGCCAAGTCGTCCCTGCGGGAGGAACTGGAAGGGGAGGACTTCTTCGGCCCGGGCTTTTTTGAAGATTACCAGGGCGAGAGCATTTACGATGATACCTTCAATGCCATGCTGACCCGGGAAGCGGAATTGGTGAATCAGTATTACATGGTTTCCTCTGAAGCGGCTTCTGCGGTTTATTATTCCGATGCGTATTTTGAATACTACGGCACGAAAATGGCGACGATCTTCCGGGATCTGGTGGAGGTGCGGCAGAAAATGGCGGCCTACGCCGGCTACGACAGCTATCCGGAATTCGCTTATGATTTCCATCATGTTCGGGATTACACCGTGGATCAGGCCCAGGATTATCTGCAGCAGATCCAAACCCATTTGGTGCCGCTGTACCGGCAGTTGAATACCTCCGGCTATTGGAACATACAGCTGCAGCCCAGCACCGAGCAGGAGACCTTTGCCTATGTGCAGGCGGTGGCTAACAGTATGGGCGGAGAGATAAAGGCTGCCTTTGACGATATGGCCGATGCCGGTCTGTATGACATTGCCTACGGTGAAAATAAGTTCGACGCATCCTTTACCATGTACATCTATGCCTATTCGGCGCCCTATGTGTTTGTCAATCCCACCATGACGGAGTACGACAAGCTGACCTTCACCCATGAATTTGGCCATTTTGCCAATCAGTATGTCAGCTATGGCAGCCGCACCGGCACGGATGTGGCGGAGATCTTCTCCCAGGGCCTGGAATATCTGAGCCTTTGCTATGTGGAAGCAGGCGGCAATCTGGAGAAGATCCGCATGGCCACCTGTCTGACCACCTATGTGGAGCAGGCTGCCTATGCCTCGTTTGAGCAGCAGGTTTATGATCTTGCTGCCGACGCGCTGACGGTGGAAAATATTCAGGCGCTGTACCAGTCGGTGGGAGAAGCCTATGGCTTTGATAGCTGGGCGTGGGACAGCCGGGATTATGTGTGCATCACCCATTTTTTCACCAGTCCTCTGTATGTGATCAGCTATGTGGTCAGCAATGACGCGGCACTGCAGCTATATCAGATGGAGCAGGCGCAGACGGGCGCAGGTATGGCATGCTATGCGGAGAATCTTGCCACCGAGGAAGCCTATTTCCTGGCGTTTTTGGAGAGCGCAGGTTTGCAAAGTCCTTTTGCGCCCGGCCGCCTGGAGGAAGTAAAAAAGACCTTGGAAACCGTTTTACAATAAAACAAACCTGCCGTTACCAAACTGAAGTGATAAAATAATGGTAGACACGAAAGTGCCTACCATTATTTTTATGCTATTATAGACATGGAGGTGGAATTATGGCTGGTAAATACACTATACGAAGCAAAGAAGAAAAGTTAGCTATTG
>SVLC01000073.1 GCA_015068155.1 Oscillospiraceae bacterium
CAGCACTGTCACTGAGCAGCAGCGGCAACAGCTTCACGCTTATTTGAAGCAGGTGCAGCCACAGATCCGCCCCGCAAATTCCTGCCTCATTTTTGACATCGACATCACTCTCACCGCAGGGGCCGACCAAGTACGGCTGCGGATCGTCAACCACCACACCAATATCGTTCTCATTGAGAAGAACGGGCACTCCCTGGTGGAAAAGCCCGTTACGGAATCCTCTGAGGATCAACTAACGGACAAATCGTCCTTAAGCATCGAAAAAATCGTAGAGTTTGCGGACATTTTGGACACCCAAGACATCCGGGAACTGGTGCAGCGGCAGATTGATTGCAATATGGCCATTGCAAAAGAGGGTTTGGAGCATAATTGGGGCGCCAACATCGGCAGCGTGCTGTTAAACCGGCAAGGAAGCCTCTTGAGCAAGCGGGCAGCCGCTTATGCCGCCGCCGGCAGCGATGCCCGGATGAGCGGCTGCGAAAAGCCTGTCATTATTATCTCCGGTTCCGGAAACCAAGGCATTACTGCCAGTGTTCCCGTGGCGGTCTACGCAGAGGCCATGGGCATCGATGAAGATACTCTTCTCCGGGCCGTTGTGGTCAGCGACTTGGTGACTATCCACCAAAAAACCGGCATCGGTCGTCTTTCCGCCTACTGCGGTGCAATCAGCGCCGGCTGCGGTGCCGGCGCAGGTATCGCCTACTTACATGGCGGACGGTTCCATGCCATCGCCCACACCGTAGTCAATGCCATCGCCATTCTTTCCGGCACCATTTGCGACGGTGCAAAGCCCTCTTGCGCCGCCAAAATTGCAGCAGCGGTGGATGCCGGCATCCTGGGCTGGGAAATGTATCAGGACAACCAGCAGTTCTACGGTGGTGACGGCATCGTCACCAAGGGTGTGGACAAGACGGTAACCAATGTGGGCCGGTTGGCCCGGGAAGGTATGCGGGAAACGGACAAGACCATCCTGCAGATCATGCTGGACGAGTAAAAACTAGAAGGAGTACCCAACCAGGTACTCCTTCTTTTAATGCTTCGTTAAGTTTTGGATCCAAATGCCGCCTTCCAGCATAGAACCTCCGTCAGGCGGTCAGATCTCCTTACCGCCAATGAATACCCGCCGGCCGGTGTAGTCACTGCGGCAGATGATAAAGTCAGCCAGCTTTCCGGTAGCGATAGAACCCACCTTGTCCTGTACACCCAGAGTGCAGGCAGGATTGTAGGTTGCGGCTCTGACCGCATCGGTTTCATTGATGCCGAAGAGAATTGCGTTTTGCAGACATTCATAGAGATTTGCTGCTGCGCCGGCGATGGTGCCGCTGGAAAGTTTGGCAATACCGCCACTGAGATAGACCTTCTGTCCGCCAAGCTCATACTCACCGTCGGGCATGCCGCAGCAACGCAGTGCATCGGACACCAAAATCATCCGCTCCCCGCCGAAGATAGCAAAGGCCAAACGGACAGAGGCAGGATGGATGTGCAGGCCGTCGCAGATAATCTCAGCTCTGACAGAGGCGTTTTCCGCAGCAGCAGGAATGACGCCGGGGTCTCTGTGATGAATGGGGGGCATGGCGTTATACAGATGGGTCAAATGGGTAGCGCCACGGCTGAAGGCTTCCTTGGCGTGATCATAGTCAGAATCGGTATGGGCCACGGAAACGGTGCACAGCTTGCTGGCTTTTTCCACAAACGCAGCAGCACCGGGCAGCTCCGGAGCCACATCCACAATGCGGATCAGACCGCCGCAGCTGTCATACAGCTTTTTGAAGCCCTCAAAGTCGGGATTCTTCAGATAATCGCCGTTCTGTGCGCCCTTTTTCTTCATGCTGAAATAAGGGCCTTCCATCTGGATACCCATGAGCCGGGCATGGCCCTCGGGAGCTTCGTCCGCCAAACGCTTTGCATTGGCAAACGCCTTCTCCAACACCTCGTAAGGCAGCGTCATAGAAGCAGGGGCAAAAGACGTAATGCCGTTGGCAGCAAAATAAGCAGCCATCTTCTTCAGGCCTTCGTAATCGCCGTCAGAAAAATCTGCATTGGAGTTGCCGTGAACATGGACATCAATGAGGCCCGGGATCACAGTAGCGCCCTGCAGGTCAATGGCATCAGCAGGAACTTCCTGGGGCAATATTGCACCAAACTTACCGTCTTTTACTTCAAAAGCGCCGGTATGAAACTGAAAATCAGAACAAAAAATTCTGGCATTTTTATAAAACATATGCTTTTCCTCCTTGTGGATTGGTTCGGTTATTTAGAAATCTCCGGCAGGCTGGCAGCAGCCACGGACCAACCCCCACGGTGGGGCTTCTCGTCCGAGCGCTTTCCCTTTTCTCTTTTGGGAAATACCAATAATATCCCGCCTGTTTTTTATTTTACCATATGTGATATTTAAAATCAATCCTCATCATTTACCGGTATCAACTGTGTTTTTACCAAAAAACCTCCCGAAAGAACTTGCTATTTGCGTTTTGATGGGGTACAATTAGTAGGTATGATGCTTACAGAGAGAGGCGGTACTGTCATGGGAAATATCGGTTTTGATCATCAGAAATATTTGCAGCTGCAGTCGGAGCATATCCGTCAGCGCCTTGCCGGTTTTGGCGGCAAGCTGTATCTGGAATTCGGCGGCAAGCTGTACGACGATTACCATGCATCCCGGGTTCTTCCGGGCTTCCAGCCGGATAGTAAGCTAAAAATGCTGCTGCAGCTGAAAGATCAGGTGGAGATGGTCATCGCCATCAACTCTGCCGATATTGAAAAGAATAAGATCCGGGGCGACCTTGGCATTACCTACGACCGGGATGTGATTCGGCTCATCGACGTATTCCGGGGTCTTGGTCTGTATGTTTCCAGTGTAGTGCTGACCCGCTTTAATAACCAGCCCGCCACCAAAGCCTTCCAGACCCGTCTGGAGAGCATGGGTGTCCGGGTATACCACCATTATGCCATTGAGGGCTACCCATCCAACATCGCCCACATCGTCAGCGATGCCGGCTACGGCAAAAACGACTTTATCGAGACCACCCGGGAACTGGTGGTGGTCACTGCTCCCGGTCCCGGCAGCGGCAAGCTGGCCACCTGCATGAGCCAGCTGTATCATGAGCATAAGCGGGGCGTTGCCGCCGGCTATGCCAAATTCGAGACGTTCCCCGTTTGGAATCTGTCTCTTAACCACCCCGTGAATCTGGCCTACGAGGCCGCCACCGCTGACCTTTCCGATGTGAATATGATAGACCCCTTCCATTTGGAAGCCTATGGCACCACCACCGTCAACTATAACCGGGATGTGGAAGCATTTCCCGTGCTGGTGACCATGTTCGAGAACATCTTGGGAACGTGCCCCTACAAGTCCCCCACGGACATGGGCGTTAACATGGTAGGCAACTGCATTATCGACGACGAAGCCACCAAGGAAGCCTCCCGGCAGGAGATCGTCCGCCGGTACTACGCAGCGCTATGCGATCAAAAGCAGGGAAAAGTCCCTGACGATGTAGTCCGCAAGCTGGAGCTTCTTATGAAGAAGGCGGGTGTAGATCCCGCAAGCCGCCGGGTGGTGGCACCGGCCCTTGCCAAAGCAGAAGAGACCGGCCGACCCGCTGCAGCCATCGAGCTGCCGGACGGACGGATCATTACCGGCAAGACCTCCAATCTGCTGGGTGCCTCTGCCGCATTGCTGCTGAATGCCCTCAAAGCCCTCGGCGGCATTCAGGAGGACCTGCATCTTGTCTCTCCCCTGGCTATCGATCCCATCCAGCACCTGAAGGTGGATCATTTGGGCAACCGCAACCCCCGGCTCCATACCGACGAGACCCTCATCGCCCTTTCCATAAGTGCCGTCTCCAATCCCATCGCCGAAAAAGCCATGGAGCAGCTTTCGAAGCTCCGGGGTTGCGATGTGCATTCTTCCGTGATTCTTTCCCCCGTGGATGAGAAGATCTTCAAGCGGCTGGGTGTCAACCTAACCTGCGAGCCGAGGTACAAGGCCTGATATGGAAAATGTCGAGATCCAAGTGATCGCCCGGATGAAAAGCGATTTCCCCAGCAAATTTGGCATCCCCCGGCAGAGCGGTCTTGTGGAAGAATTGCGCTCCACCGTTATTTTTGAACCGGAATTTCGAAACAGCGATGCCCTGCGGGGTATTGAGGGCTACTCCCATCTGTGGCTGATCTGGCAGTTTTCCGAAGCGGTACGCACAGACTGGTCTCCCACCGTCCGTCCCCCCCGTCTTGGCGGCAATACCCGCATGGGCGTGTTCGCCACCCGCTCCCCTTTCCGGCCCAATTCCCTGGGGCTGTCCAGCGTCAAGCTGCTGGGTGTGGAAGAAACGGAGGCGTTCGGCACGGTGCTCCATGTAGGCGGCGCTGATCTGATGGACGGCACGCCCATCTTCGACATCAAGCCCTACATTCCCTACGGTGACAGCCATCCGGAGGCCACCGGCGGCTTTACGGACACTGCAGAGGATTTCCTCCTGCAGGTAAACTTCCCCACCGAGCTGCTGAATCTCCTCCCTGAAGGCAAACAGCAGGCCGCCATCGGCGTTCTGTCCCACGACCCCCGGCCCTCCTATCAAAGGCAGCCGGAACGGGTCTACGGACTGAGCTTCGCAGGATATAATATCCGCTTTTCCGTGGTGGAAGATACGCTTACCGTCCAGGCGATTGAAGAAATAGGATAAAAAAGGAACCCCCCGGTAAAACCGGGGGTTCTTCATATGCGGGCATAGCCCTATGTTTCTTGCGTAATACGTAAACGCATAATAACAGCCCGCCAACTGCATTGTCTTACTTGCGACCCGTAAACGGGCTGGCGGACGGGATTACTAATTGTTCACCCATTTCATCTTCTTTAAGTTGGTTCTCGATATACTCCGCAATTCGGCTCTCGTTCTTACCTACCGTATCCACATAATACCCTCTGCACCAGAACTCTTTGTTGCGGTACTTGTATTTAAGATCGCCGAATTGCTCATACATCATTGCAGCACTTTTTCCCTTAAGATATCCCATAAACCCTG
>SVLC01000023.1 GCA_015068155.1 Oscillospiraceae bacterium
AGAGCACTCACGAACAAAGTTGTAAGCCTCTTCCAGCTTCTTAACGGTCTTCTGCAGGTCGATGATGTAGATACCGTTACGCTCGGTGTAGATGTAGGGAGCCATTTTGGGGTTCCAGCGGCGGGTCTGGTGACCGAAGTGAACACCGGCCTCCAGCAGTTGCTTCATAGATACGACAGCCATTTTGATTTTCTCCTTTTTGTTTGTTCCTCCACCCCGATCATCTCGGAGAGCCCACTTAAATAAGCACATGAGCAGCCGATCACCGGGTGTGTGGTGTATTTAATGTCGTGGCATAAACCCACGCCGATACATTATAGCGAAAGGTTTTCCATTTTGCAAGTATTATTTTCAAAAAAATCGGGATTTATTCCATTTTTTTGTAAATTTTCTATTTCTACGGCTGTATGTACCGGTCCTTTTGCAAAATACCGCTTATCCCCTTTGTTTGGTCGCCGGCCCGGTGCGGCCACAAGCGAAAATCTGTCACATACTCCACAGCTTGCGCCGGGGAACACAGCAATCCTCCGGCTTCACATCCACCAAAATGATATCCGGGCCGATGCGTTTGATGCACTGCCACGGAATCACATAATCGTCTTTTCTGCCAAACAGCCCCAAAAAGCGGCAGGGCCCCGGCACGATGATGGCCTTGACACAGCCCTCAGGCGTATCCATCTCCACATCGCAGACAAAGCCCAGCCGCCGTCCGTCTGACACGCAGATCACCTCTTTGCACCGCAGCTCCGACATTTTTATGATCATAAGCCCATTCCTCCCGTTTTCGTTTGGTGAAGCATATGCATGACTGCCTGGGTTTATGCCAGGGTAAATTGTTGTTTATCTTGATAAATGTAAAGAGTATGTCATTCTGAGTGAAGCCGCCCATGGGCGGCGAAGTCGAAGAATCCGTATTCTTCGACTACGGGGAACGGATCCTTCGACTCGCTTTGCTCGCTCAGGATGACATGATAAACAACAATTCACCTTACGAAACGCTGATGCTTTTGCGCATAGCGGAGATGGCGCCCTTTTCCAGCCGGGACACCTGGGCCTGGGAGATCCCCAGCACCCCCGCCACCTCCATCTGGGTCTTTCCATCGTAAAACCGCAAAGAAAGGATCTGCTTTTCCCGCTGCCCCAGCGCCCGGAAGGCATCCTGCAGGGCAATGCGCTCCATCCAGTTGTTTTCCGTATTTTTGGTATCATGGACCTGGTCCATCACCGTCAGGGGATCTCCGCCGTCGGAATACACCGGGTCATACAGACTCACCGGAGCGCACACCGCATCCAGCGCCTGACTCACTTCCTCCACAGACAATTCCAATTCCCTGGCGATCTCCTCCAGTGTCGGCTCCCTGCCCAGCAGCAGTGTCTGCGACTCTTTACACTGCAGCACCCGGTAGGCCACATCCCGGATGGACCGGCTGACCCGGATGGCGGAATTATCCCGCAGATATCTGCGGACTTCTCCGGCGATCATAGGCACACCGTAGGTAGAAAACCGCACCTGCTTGGTAGGGTCAAAATTGGCGATGGCTTTCATAAGACCAATACAGCCTACCTGAAACAGATCGTCAGGGCTTTCGCCCCGTTTTTCAAATCGTTGGATCACGCTGAGCACCAGCCGCAGATTTCCTTCCACCAGCTGCTGCCGGGCTTCTTCGTCTCCGTTTTGGGCTTTTTTTAACAATTCTTCCATCTGCCCAGAGGTCAATGTCCGCAGCCGCGCGGTATTTACACCGCAGATCTCTACTTTTCCCAGCATAGGGTTCCTCCTGTGAAAGTTGGTAATCCCATTATTTCCCGCTGGAAAAATTCAATACCCCCATTATTTTGTCAGTTTTACACAAAAATTTTTCGGTCTCACCGGAACAGCACCCCTTTTTCTAGAGGTTGTGCCTACATTTTCAGAACTTTTTTGACAGTTTTTTGCCTTTTGTTGCCCTTTACAACCGGTGACGTAACACCATGATCTTTATTCCCATCCGTTGAATTATGCAAAAAATTATACAGGACTTTCCACCCCTCTTCTTGGGAAAAACCCGGTTTTGCTGTGGAAAACTCCAACTTTTCCACATTCTCCACAGAGTTTTCCACAACGGTTTTCCACACCCGCTTTGCATGGAAATATGCAAGACTTGTTGACATAATTACAACCCCCGCAGAAATCCGATCCCCTAATTTTTCCCCCGTTTATCAAAATCACCACAGGTGTCCAACCGCAGATTTTTTTGCCCCTTGACAAGCTTTTTCGCCTATTCTCAGCGGACAGCCATCCCTTCCCAACGGGCAAAGAAAATTTTTACGCAAAAAATTCGAATTTTTTTCAATTTAGGGATTGATTTTATTGAAACATGGTGCTACAATGTGAAACTGTACGAACATTTGAAGAAATGGAGGTGTAACGAATGCCCAACATTAAGTCCTCTAAGAAGGATGTTATCCGTTCCAAGGTTGCTTACGAGAAGAACAAGGCCGAGAAGTCTGCTATGAAGACTGCCATCAAGAAGTTCGAAGCCGCTGTTGCCGCCGGCGACAAGGCTGCTGCCGAGGAGACCTACAAGCTGGCCGTCAAGGCTGTTGACCAGGCTGCTCTAAAGGGTCTTCTGCATAAGAACAATGTTGCCCGCAAGAAGAGCAGCATGACCCTGAAGCTGAACAAGCTGGCCTAATTTCTCTGAAAATATCTCCCTCCTGACATTTCTCGGAGGGAGTTTTTTCATTTTATAAAGATGTCTTTTGCATTTTCCTTGCCGATATGATACAATCATCCAAAAGGAGGTGGCGTCATGGCGCGTTTGACCGACCCCATTACCATATTGAAAGGCGTGGGCGCCGCCCGGGCCAAACAGTTTGCCAATTTGAATATTTTCACCCTGGGAGATCTGATCTGTCACTTCCCACGGGGCTACGAGGACCGCACCCGGTTGGTGACCATCGACAAGCTGGAAGTGGACAAGCCTGCCTGCTTCAAAGCCATGGTGATGAATCACCCGCGCACCAATCACATCCGCAAGGGTCTGGATCTGACAAAGGTGCAGGTAGCCGATCATACCGCGCGGCTGAATCTTACCTTTTTTAATAATAAATTTGCCGCCGAACAGCTGCAATATGGCCGGGAATACATTTTCTACGGCGCCGTCAGCGGCGATTTCATCGGCTATAATATGACCAATCCCGTTTTCGAGGCGCTGGACAGCGCCCCGGTGACCACCCGGCGGGTGCTTCCTATCTATCCGCTGACCGCCGGGCTTTCCAATGCGGTGGTGCTGCGGTGTGTGCAGCAGGCGCTGGCCATCTGCGATCCTCCGGAGGAGATCCTGCCGGAGACCATCCGCAGGGAATACGGCATCCTGCCGGCGGACCGGGCCTATCAGGCCATCCATCAGCCCGCCTCGCTGCAGGAAGCGGAGCTGGCCAAGCGGCGGCTGATCTTCGAGGAGTTTTTTGTATTTTCCGCCGGACTCTCCCTGATGCGGGCCGCCCGCGCATCCAAAACCGCCGTTCCCTATGCCAATACGGACCTCACCGCTTTTTATGCGGCGTTACCCTTCCGGCTCACCGGCGCCCAAAGCCGGGCCATCGACCAGATCCTGGCCGATATGCGCCGGGGCGTGCCTATGAACCGGCTGGTACAAGGCGATGTAGGCGCCGGCAAAACCATGGTAGCCGCAGCCGCGGCTTTCTGCGCCATTCAGAACGGACACCAATGCGCTCTTATGGCTCCCACGGAGATCCTGGCAGAGCAGCATTACCATTCCCTGTCCCGCCTTTTAGCGCCTCTGGGCGTTACCGTTGGTCTGCTGACGGGATCTATGAAGGAAAAAGACAAAAAGGCCGTACGGGCCGCTTTGGCCGACGGCGGCATAGATCTGGTCATAGGTACCCATGCGCTGCTGTCGGATGCCACCACCTTCCGGGATTTGGGCCTGGTGATCGCTGACGAGCAGCATCGCTTTGGTGTCGCTCAGCGCAGCAAGCTTTCCGCCAAGGGCGCGGACCCCCATTTGCTGGTGATGTCCGCTACCCCCATTCCCAGAACCCTGGCCCTCATTCTGTACGGCGACCTGGAGGTATCCATTCTGGATGAGCTGCCGCCGGGACGGGAAGCGGTGGACACTTTCCTGGTGGGCGAAAGCTACCGCCCCCGGATCAACGCCTTTATCCGCAAACAGGTGGCGGAGGGCCATCAATGCTTTGTGGTATGCCCGGCAGTGGAGGAAAACGAAGAACTGAACATCAAGTCCGCCGAATTATGGGCCGAGACCCTGCAGACCGCCGTATTCCCGGATCTGAAGGTGGCGCTGCTCCACGGTCAAATGAAAGGCAGTGAAAAAGAGGGTATTATGGCCGCCTTTGCCCAGGGCGAAGCGGACATTCTGGTGGCCACCACCGTGATCGAAGTGGGCGTAGACGTGCCCAACGCCACATTGATGGTGGTGGAGGACGCCGATCGGTTCGGTCTGTCCCAGCTGCATCAGCTCCGGGGCCGTGTAGGCCGCGGACAAGCCAAGAGTTACTGCATTCTTACCTCCCACAGCCACAATGCAGAAACCCTCCAGCGGTTGAAGGCCTTCTGCAAAACCACGGACGGCTTCAAAATTGCCGAAGAAGACCTGAAGATGCGGGGCCCCGGCGATTTCTTTGGCCAGCGGCAATCCGGCCTGCCGGTCTTCCGGGTGGCGGATCTAAGCCTGGATCTGCAAAGTCTGAAGGATGCGCAAGCCGCTTCCGTACAGTGGATCGAGCAATTCGGCACCGCTGACACACCGGAGGCCGCCGCCCTGCGCAGCCGCATCGGCGAGCTGTTTACCCGGGCAGAAGGCACCATGAATTAAGAGGATCTACGCGCGGCCGGCAGTCCCCCACGGACTGCCGGTTTTTTTCATAAATATTGCGCATAGGGCCGAAAATGTAAAACTTTCTTAATAAACTTATCTAAATTATGCTAAAAATGTAGAATTTTACTATGATTTTTCTGCACTTCATACCAATTTTCAAAAAAGCAGTTGTACTTTTGCACAAAATGTAGTACAATAGTATTTGTATTATAATGTGATTTTATGGATTAATTGTTTTTTGGAGGTATTTCCCAAATGAAACCCATCGTTTTGGTTATTATGGACGGTGTGGGCAAGGGTGATGGCGGCAGTGGCGATGCTGTTGTAACGGCCAATACCCCTACGCTGGACCGTTTGTTTTCCACCTGCCCCCATACTTATCTGAAAGCCCACGGCACTGCCGTCGGCCTGCCCTCCGATGAGGATATGGGTAACAGCGAGGTAGGCCACAATGCTTTGGGCTGTGGCCAGGTTTATTCCCAGGGTGCCAAGCTGGTAGGTGAATCCATCGAAAACGGCGCGCTGTACGCCTCCGCTACCTGGCAGGATCTGGTGGCCAACGCCCGGAATAAGGCTATGCATTTCATCGGTCTTTTGTCCGACGGCAATGTGCATTCCAATATCTCTCACTTGATCGCCCTGCTGCGGCAGGCCCACAAAGAAGGCGTTACCAAAGCCTACTGCCACATCCTGCTGGATGGCCGCGATGTGCCTGCCACCTCCGCGCTGGAATATGTTTCCCAACTGGAGGATGTGCTGAAGGAGCTGAATACCGATGGTTGCGATTACGCCATCGCCTCCGGCGGCGGCAGAATGCAGGTGACCATGGACCGCTATGAGGCCAACTGGAGCATGGTAGAAACCGGCTGGCGCACCCATGTGCAGGCGCTGGGCCGGCAATTTCCCTCCGCTGCCGCAGCCATCGAGACCTATCGGGCCGAGACCGGCTGCATCGACCAGGACCTGCCCGCCTTTGTCGTGGCGCGAAACGGTCAGCCCGTGGCCAAGATCGAAAACGGCGACAGTGTGATCCTTTTCAACTTCCGGGGTGACCGCGCCCAGGAGATCTCTCTGGCTTTCGATAAGAAGGACTTCGACAAGTTTGACCGCCCCGGCTACACCGGCGTGCAGTTCGCCGGTATGCTGCAATACGACGGCGACCTGAACATCCCCGAAAATTATCTGGTGCAGCCGCCGGTGATCACCAACACTTTGACCGAAGTGATGGTAGCCAACCGCATCCGTGAATATGCTGTTTCCGAGACCCAGAAATACGGCCATGTGACCTACTTCTGGAATGGCAACCGTTCCGGCAAGGTCTGCGAAGAACTGGAAGACTACGAGGAGATCCCCTCCGATGTGGTTCCCTTCGAGCAGGCTCCCGCTATGAAGAGCAAAGAGATTACCGAAAAGCTGGTGGATGCCATGGCATCCGGCAAATACCAGTTTTTGCGGTGCAATTACCCCAACGGCGACATGGTCGGCCACACCGGCGTGATGGATGCCGTTGTATACGCCATGGAGTGCGTGGACAATGGCCTGAAGGCCATCATCGAGGCCGCTGACAAGTACGGCTACACCGTGCTGATCACCGCCGACCATGGCAACGCCGACCAGATGACCGAAACCAAGAAGGGCAAAACTTCCGTCCGCACCGCCCATTCTCTGAATCCCGTTCCTTTTATTATCTACGACACCGACCGTAACTGGACCATCCGCGACGGCGCTTTCGGCCTGGCCAATGTGGCCCCCACCGTGGTGAAGATGATGGGCCTGACCGCCCCTGCCTGCTGGGAAGACAGCATGATCTAATTGGAGGTTTTTTCTATGATTCGACACAACAATGGCAACGGCTCCGTAAACATCAGCGCCAGCGTCTATTCCGAGATCGCCGGCACCGCCGCCACCAACTGCTTTGGCGTAAAGGGCATGGCCGCCCGCTCCGTTACCGACGGCGTATATCATCTGCTGCGCAAAGAGTCTGCCAGCAAGGGCGTACGCATCCACTTTTTTGAAGACAACTCCATCGCCATTGATCTGCACATCATGGTGGTCGGCGGTGTAAACCTGGCCGCCGTGGGCGCTTCCATCATTTCCGAGGTCAAGTATGTGGTAAACAAGTGCACCGGCACCGAGGTCCGCGCCGTCAATGTATTTGTGGACTCCATGATGGCGGGCTAACAACCGGAGGTAGAACATGAGACAGACAATTAACGGCGCAGATTTCCGCCGGCTGGTGATCAGCGCCGCCGCGGGCATCGAGATCAACAAACAGAAGCTCAACGACCTGAATGTATTCCCCGTGCCAGACGGCGATACCGGCACCAATATGTCCATGACCATCAACGCCGCTGCCGGCGACCTGCGCAAGCTGGAGGATCCCACCCTGGAGCAGGCCGGTAAGGCTGCCGCCTCCGCCATGCTGCGTGGCGCCAGAGGCAACTCCGGCGTGATCCTGTCATTGCTGATGCGGGGCATCTCCCGGAAGCTGAAGGACACCGACACCTGCGACGGCGTGCTGTGGGCCGCTGCCCTGCAGGAGGGTGTGGATGCCGCTTACAAAGCCGTGATGAAGCCCGCCGAGGGCACCATCCTCACCGTGGCCCGTCTGGCCGCCGCCAAGGCTACCCAGGCCGCCCAGGAAAATAACTATTTTGAATATGTCCACGAGGCTGCCATTGCCGAGGCCAAGCTCGCCCTGGCAGGCACCACCGATATGAACCCTGTTCTGAAGAAAGCAGGCGTGGTGGACGCCGGCGGTAAGGGCTGGCTGGTGGCGCTGGAAAGCATGCTGCTGGCCCTCCGGGGCGAAGATCTGGTGGCTCCCGAAGGCGGCAGCGCCGATGTGAAGGAAAGCGCCAATTTCGACGATTTCAACACCGAGGACATCACGTTTACCTACTGCACCGAGTTTATCATCTCCCGGGAAAATGACCTGGATCCCGAAAAGCTGCGGGATTTCCTGTCCAGCCTGGGCGACAGCCTGGTGCTGGTGGATGACGACGAGATCATCAAGGTCCACGTCCACACCAACGATCCCGGCAAGGCCCTCCACGAAGCCATGGACTACGGCTCCTTCGTCACCGTCAAGATCGAGAACATGCGTCTGCAGCACACCGAAAAGGTGATGACCGAAGCAGAGAAAGCTCCCAAGATCGCCGAACCCGAGAAGCAATTGGGTGTTGTGTCCGTTTGCGCCGGCGACGGTCTGGCTGATGTATTCACCGATCTGGGCGTGGATGCCATCATCTCCGGCGGTCAGACCATGAACCCCAGCACCCAGGACATTCTGGAGGCCGTTAACAAGGTGCCCGCTGAGATCGTATTCGTACTGCCCAACAACAAAAACATCATCATGGCCGCCGAGCAGGTGGATGCCCTGACCCCCAAGAAGGTGGTGGTGATCCCCAGCAAGACCGTTCCCCAGGGCATTACTGCCATGCTGAACTTCAACCCCGACGGCTCTGAAGAGGAGAATATCGAGTCTCTCACCGCCGCTCTGGACACTGTGGACACCATGCAGATCACCTATGCCGCCCGCAACTCCGATTTCGACGGCTACGACATCCACGAAGGCGACTACCTGGCCCTCTACGGCAAAGCGCTCTTCGGCACCAGCCAGGATATCCGGGTACTGCTGCGCTCCCTGGCCGAAAAGGTACGTGACGACGGCAAGGAATATATCACCATCTACTACGGCGCCGATGTAAAGGAACGCCACGCGCAAAAGGCTGCCAACATTTTCGCCGAGATCTGCCCCAATGCAGATGTGAATCTCATCAATGGCGGTCAGCCCGTGTACTATTATCTGATTTCCGCGGAATAATATGATTATGCGTAAGGGTTCGCTGCCAAGGCAGCGAACCCTCGCCATATTGACCTTCCGGCGGTGATCTTATGAAAACTCTGCGGTGGCTCTTGGACAAAGGCCGGTCCGTATCGGCTTTTTTGAAGCCTATGCGCATCCCTTTGCACAGCGCCTACACCTGCTTTTTCCTGATTTTGTCCCTGTTCCCGGGATTGCTTCTGCTGCTGGGTTTGCTGCGGTATACCCAGATCGGTGTGGATGAGCTGATCGGTCTGCTGGCCGGCTGGGTGCCGGAAAGTCTGCTGCCAACGCTGCAAGCCCTGGCAGCCGCCTCTTACCGTCACTCCTCTTCCGTGGTGGTATCCATCTCCGCCGTGGCGGCGCTGTATTCTGCCAGCCGGGGCATGTTCGGCATCCTCGGCGGTCTTCACGCGGTATACGACACCGGCCGCGAAAAGGGTTATTGGCGCCGCAAAGCGGTGAGTATGGTCTATACTGCCGCTTTTTTGCTGCTGCTCACCGCCACACTGGTGCTGCACATTTTCGGCAACGCCATTTTGGATTATCTGTGGATGACCACCCATCCGACCCTGATGACGCTTTTGCAATTGGTGGATTTCCGGGGACTTTTTCTGCTTTTGCTGCTGAGCTCCCTGTTCGGGGCCATGTATGCCCTGCTGCCCGGACGGCGCAACCGCCTGCGGGCCTGTTTGCCGGGCGCCACCGCCGCTGCCTTGGGCTGGTTGCTGTTTTCCCGGCTGTTTTCCGTATATGTGGAGCATTTTACCACTTACACCAACATCTACGGCTCTGTCTACGCCCTGGCATTGGGCATGCTGTGGCTGTATTTTTGCATTTGCATCTTTTTCTACGGCGGCGCTTTGAACCGCTGGCTTTCCCAAACGAAACCCACCAAAGGAGATATAGAAAGATGAGTTTCAAATCCATGTTCCGTTCCCTTTTGTATCGCAAGCAGAGCAAGGCCTACTACTGGAATCTGCGGGAGAAGGCCAGGACCTGCCGTTTTGCGCCGCTGCGCTGGTACTATGCCCACCGTCACGAGCGTCTGATGCAGAAGCACAACGCCAACATCCCTTACACCGTCCAAATCGCCGGCGCGCCGATCTTCCCCCACGGCCTTAGCGGGATCTTCATCTCCGCCGGCGCGAAATTGGGCAAAGAATGTGTGATTTTCCATCAGGTGACCATTGGCTCCAACACCCTGCCCGGCAGCAAGGGCCAAGGCTTTCCCACCCTGGGTGACCATGTTTACATCGGGGCCGGCGCCAAGATTATCGGCAATGTGACCATTGGCAACAACGTACGCATCGGCGCGAACTGCGTGGTGACCACGGACATTCCCGATAATGCCACCGTGGTGCTGGAACGCCCCCGTGTCATTATCAAGGACGGTCCGCAGGATAATCGCTTCGTCAGCCAGGAGCAGCTTCGGCAGCAGCGCTGACTTCCCGGAATGTTTTTGTTTTCTTTATGTTCCGTTCATATTTTTGGAATAGGCTGACAAAAAGGAGGGATCGCCATGTTCGGATATGTCAGCGCCAGCCTGAAAGAGCTGAGCCCGGAGAATAAACAACGATACAGCGCCATATATTGCGGCATTTGCCGATGCATCCGCAGCCAGGCTTCCCAAACCGCCCGGCTGAGTCTGAGCTACGACATGACCTTCCTGGCGCTGCTGCTGATGAGCCTGTATGAGCCGGAAGAGCAGATCCAGCCCAACGCCTGCCTGCTGCATCCCATCAAAAAGCGGCCTTGGGTGGACAGCCCCTATATCCGCTACGCGGCGGATATGAATATCGCTTTGGCCTACCACAACTGTATGGACGATTGGAACGACGACAGAAATCTTCCCGCCAAACTGATGGCAAATATGCTGCAGTCCCATTATCCCGCCATCGCAGACCGCTATCGCCGTCAATGCGATGCCATGGAACGCTGTATTGCGGAGCTGAGCCGACTGGAAAAAGAGAACTGCGCCAATCCCGACGAAGCGGCCGGTTGCTTCGGGCAGCTCATGGGAGAACTGTTGGTATACGAAGAAGATTTCTGGGCCCCCACCCTCCGGGAATTGGGTATGGCGCTGGGTCGGTTTATTTATTTGGCCGATGCCGCCATCGACTACCGCAAGGATGCCCGGAAGAAAAAATACAATCCCTATCTGGCCATGGGCACCGGTCTGGATTGGCCCCGATGGGAAGAATATCTGGTGCTGGCCATGGGCCGTTGCACCGATCAATACGAGCGGCTGCCTTTGGTGCAGGACAAAGCTATCCTGGATAACATCCTTTATAGCGGCGTTTGGACCAACTTCGGCAAGCTGCGGAAGAAAGCAGGTGAGCAAACTTGATCGACGATCCTTATAAGGTGCTGGGGGTCAGCCCCAATGCCTCCGACGATGAGATCAAGCAGGCCTATCGCCGCCTGGCCAAGCAATACCACCCGGACCGAAATCCCGGTGATGAAACTGCGGCAAAAAAGATGCAGCAGGTCAATGCCGCCTACGAGCAGATCAAAAATCCCGAAAAAGCCCAGCCCCGTCCCGGCGGCTACCAAAGCAGCTATTCCCAGGAGCCCCAGGGCGACGCATACCAGCGTTCGGCATATAATTACATTCGTTACGGCCGCTACCGGGAGGCGCTGAATGTGCTGCAAAACTGCACCGAGCGCAACGCCCGGTGGTACTACCTCAGCGCCCTGGCCAATAACGGTCTGGGAAACCAGGTCACCGCTTTGGAGCATATCAAGCGGGCAGTTTCCATGGAGCCGGACAATTTGACTTATCAGCAGTTACTGAACCACATGGAATACGGCGGCACCACCTACCGCCAGCATGCCGGCAACTACCGGGGCTTCACCGCCCGGAGCAACCCCTGCTTCGATCTTTGCCTTTGCCTGTTTTTGCAATGGCTCTGCCCCTGCTGTTAACCAAATAAAAAAGCGTGCCGCACGGCACGCTTTTTTACGTAACGGAAGTATTACTTCAGAACTTTGAAGAACACCAGGAAGGACAGAACGATGCCCACGGTGACATAGATGCCCAGCAGGCTGCCTAACAGACCAACGATCACACCGACAACGGGCAGCTTGGCCAGCAGACCGATCACAAAACCCAGAACCACGTCGATCACCAGGTAAATGATAACAGTGATGATCAGCTTCACCAGGCCGTCAACCTTGAAAGCGTGAGGAAAAACTCTCTTCAGAAAATCCATGCGTTACACCTCCTTATTGGATATATCCTCTTTTATTATATACAAACTCCCAAAAAATGCAAGCAATTTTCCGGTTTTCTCCAAAAAACCATTTGTTATGCCTGCATATGGGCCGATGCCCGGAAGCTATAGGGCAGCAATTGGGCCAATGTGGCGGTTTCATAGCCGTCGGGGCCCACCATGTAGATGACAAAATCATCGCCGCAGAACTCCCCCATTACCTGTCGGCACACGCCGCAGGGCGGGAATCGGCCGGTGATCACACCGTCCTTGCCGCCGCAGACGGCGATGGCTGTAAATTCCCGGTGGCCGTCGTAGACCGCCTTGAAGATGGCGGTGCGCTCAGCGCAGACGGTGGGGGTGTAGGCGGCGTTTTCGATGTTGCAGCCGGTATAGACCGTACCGTCCGCGCAAAGCAAGGCGGCGCCCACCTTGTAGCCGGAGTAAGGGCTGTAGGAATGGGTCATAGCCTCCTTGGCCAGTTCACAAAGTTTTTCAGGGGTCATAGGGTTACCTCCTTAAAAGATAAATTGTTGTTTATCCTGTCATCCTGAGCGAGCAAAGCGAGTCGAAGGATCCGTTCCCCGTAGTCGAAGAATACGGATTCTTCGACTACGCGACCCTTTGGGCCGCTCCGCTCAGAATGACATATTCGGTACGGATACTAAGCTACACAACAATTTACCGCACGATAATATCTTCCGCAAAGCTCTTGCCGGGGGTATCCAGCTTCACATTCAGAAGCTGGGCTACGGTGGCAGCAATGTCGCAGAAGCCATGGCGGGTGCCCAAATTCACATTTTTCACGGACTTGCCCAAAATCAGCAGCGGCACATACTCCCGGGTATGGTCGGTGGTAGCGGCATAGCCGGGGTCGCAGCCGTGGTCGGCGGTGATCATCACCAGGTCCTCCTCCCCCAATGTGGGTAGGAAACCACCCAGCCAGGCGTCAAATTCAGAAAGCGCCTGGGCGTAGCCGTCGATGTTCCGGCGGTGGCCGTAGACCATATCAAAATCCACCAGATTTACAAAGCAAAGACCCTGAAAGTCCTTTGCGGCATAATTGGCAGTATGCTCCATTCCATTGGCATTGGAGGTGTTGTACACATGCTCGGTGGTGCCGATGCCGGCAAAAATATCGTAGATCTTGCCCACGCCGATGGAGTCGAGGCCCGCGGCCTTGACCGCGTCCAGCAAGGTGGCCTTCGGCGGCTCCAGGGAGAAATCGTGACGGTTGGCGGTGCGCTTGAAATTACCCTTCTTGTCGCCAACGAAGGGACGGGCGATGACACGGCCCACGCCGTGCTTGCCGACGAGAATCTTACGGGCGATGCGGCAGTATTCATACAGCTGCTCCGGGGGCACGATGTCCTCGTGGGCGGCGATCTGGAACACGGAGTCGGCGGAAGTGTAGACGATGAGATCGCCGCTCTTCATATGCTCCTCGCCGTATTCGTCCAGCACGGCGGTGCCGCTCCAGGGGGCGTTGGCCAGCACACCACGGCCGGTGGCAGCTTTGAAAGGCGCCAAAACCTCCTCGGGGAAGCCGTCTGGATAGGTGGGCAGGGGATTTTCCGATACCAATCCAGCAATTTCCCAGTGGCCGATGGTGGTATCCTTGCCCGCGGAAAGCTCCGCAAGACGGCAGAATGCGCCGGTGGGATTTTCGGCCTTGGGAAGGCAGGTCACGCCGTCCATATTGCCCAGGCCCGCGGCGATCATATTGGGGATGTGCAATTTATCGGAAGTAGCGCAGGAAGCCAACGTGTTAACCCCCACGTCACCGAATTTTTCAGAATCCGGCATAGCGCCGATACCGAAGGAGTCTAAAACGATTAAATAGATTCTTTTCATAGGATTTACCTCATTGTAGGGGCGGATATTATCCGCCCGAAATGTCGCTATTTTTCATCCAGCGGTCGGACAGATCGACCCACTGGGCATGGGGATAGTATTCTTGCAGTTGCTGCCGGATGGCTGGCGTGTCCTGCAACGGACACATCCGCAAATCCTTGCCATTCCAGTGTCGAAAAGTTTCCAAGCAACAAATGGTTGCCATTGTTTCTTCATCCATGCCCAGTCGAGCAATCTCTGCGTCAAAAAGGGTGGGAGGCGCAGCCGCAGCCAGTTCTCCCACCGTTTGGGAGCAGATCATAGCAGCCGCCCGAAAGCGGCTGCCTGCATTTCCTTGGCGGTAATCATGCATACAAATAATTGTCTTAATTTGAGATTTCGGCATAATGCCAATCTCTTTCT
Source organism: Oscillospiraceae bacterium (assembly GCA_015068155.1). GTDB lineage: Bacteria > Bacillota > Clostridia > Oscillospirales > Oscillospiraceae > Faecousia. The sequence continues at coordinate 14,142 of SVLC01000023.1, forward strand.
TGAAATGGCAGATGTGAACACCGTCCTCGCGAATATGGGCATAATAATCCGAGTCGTAGAACAACGGGATCCGCGTGGGATCACCCGCAAAATTCATGCGGTCACCCGCCGTAGTCATGTTGTAATATGGAACATGCGGATACAGTGCCCGAATACAGTGCAGCAAAGAATGATTGCCTGCAAGCATTACTACACCGCTGGGCCGCAAGGCCGCAAACAAACCCTTTCCGAAACCTTTCAACAAATATTCCTTAGCAAAGGTTTCCTGCCATTCCGCTCTGCGCTTCCGCAGAGGCACTTCATCCTTAGAAAACCAGTTCCGCAGCAATTGTTGTTCCCGTAGCTCAGCCAGTTCGTCAATGGTTTTGGCGCTAAGGCAAATGAAATTACCCATATCGCCGCCCACCATAGCAATAAACTGCAATTGCGAGGCAGCCATTCCCCAAATAGGCTTTTTACCAAAGGTGACACAAACACCATGCTTTTCGATCCAAGCCCACTGCGCAAACATAACCACAATATCACCGATTAAGCAGGCAAATACACCAAACAGCAGAAGAAACCAAAGCCAATCCAAATTGGCATAGGGAAACCATTTTTCCAACAGTGAAATAAGGATGATCCCCAGGTACCACCCGGCAAACATGATTAGGTAAACAAGCCACATGCCCGATGTGGAACATGCCGTATTCGCTTTCAAACGAATTTCATTGGATTCCATGGAAATGTCCTCCTTTCCCGGCTTCTAGGCGATGGAGATTGCCACGCCCCTGCGGGGCTCGCAATGACACAAAATTCTGTGAATTTTGTGTGCGGGCGATTCATGAATCGCCCCTACGGAGAATTGTTCATCCAGCGGTCGGACAGATCGACCCACCGGGCATGGGGATACAGTTCCCGGAGCTGTTTACGGTTCTTTTCCGTACCAAGCACAGGACACATCCAACGATTTCCCGGAGACCATTTTGCCAATCGTTTCTGGCAATAGGCAATGGCTAATTGCGCTTGATCCAATCCAATCCGCTGTGTTTCCTCTTCAAATAAGACTTTCGGCGCGGATTCTGCCAATTCTTCTACGGTCAAATCAGATATCATAATAATCGGGTTGTATTCCACGCTGCTTTTCCAGTGCCGAAAAACCTCCATACACACGATGGTGCAAATCTGTTCCTTCGGCATACTCCACACCAACACATTCTTTGCAGTATCACGAACAACACGGATGCCACATGGGTCAAAACAGACTTTACAATCCGACAACCACACCGGCACAACAGTATCGTCGTAAAACCGCATTGAGTTCTGCGTATTCGTAGATAAATGGTAGTAAGGTAACTGCAGATACACTTTACGCAGCAATGCCAACAATGTTGTGTCCGGCGGCAGAATGATCAGACCATTAGGCCGCCACAGGGCAAATATGTTCCAAACAGCCACTTTCAGCAAATACTCATTGGCAAATGTTTCCCGCCAACCCACTTTGCGCTTACGCAAAGGGACTTCATCCTTGGAAAACCAGTTTTTCAACAATTGCTGTTCCCGCTTTTCGGCCAGTTCATCGATGGTGTAACCGCTCAAACACAGAAACACATCCCGATCATCGCCTATCATAGCAATAAACCGCATCTGAGAGGCTGCGATTCCCCAAGAGGGTTTTCCATAGTGGGTCACGCAAGCCCCTTCGCGCTCGACGATCACCCGCTGCTTTATCACACACAGCGGCAAAACGCCCCAGCCTAACAGGATCGGCAGCAGAGGAAGACAATCCCACAGCCCATGGCCCAATGCGGATGCGCAACACACCAGTAACAACATGGGAAACAGCATACCAAGCGTGAGGCACAATACTAAAATATTCGTTCCTCGAACGCTTGCTCCCAAAGGTATTCGCAAACGGATTTTATCGGATTCCATAAAACTCCCTCCGAATTGAGAATACGGGCAATTCAGCAATCGCCCCTACAGCTAAGCCTTCTCCTTGCGGAGAAGGTGGCCGAGCGGCAGCGGGGTCGGATGTAGTGTTGCCGCAGGAAGCGGCGTTGTTTTGTTTACGGCTGCTGCCGCAGCCTACACCACATAAGTCAGCTTCGCTGACAGCTTCTCCTCCAGGAGAAGCCTTTTTATTTATTCTCCATAGCCACGGCCACGTCCAGGGCCACCTTCATCATCTGGGTGAAGGCGGTCTGGCGCTCTTCGGCGGTGGTCTCTACGCCCTTGAGGACATGGTCGGAAATGGTGCAGATGCAAAGGCCACGCTTGCCGTAGCGGGCGGCATTCATGTACAGGGCAGCGGCTTCCATTTCCAGGGCCATAACGCCCATTTTCCGCAGGCCGTACACGCTGTCCAGACCTTCAGGAACCGCCACATGGTCGCCATAGAACACATCGGAGGAGTTCACATTGCCCACGTGATAGGTGGCGCCGTTGGCTTCACAAGCCTTAACAGCTTCGCTCAGCAGCTCATAGCTGGCGATGGGGGCAAAGGTGCCGGGCAGGTGGAACTGGGCGGCCCAATTGGAGTCGGTGCAGGCGCCCTGGGCGATGACGATGTCATAAAGGTTAATATTATCCTGGATGGAGCCGGCGGAGCCTACGCGGATGATATTCTCCACGCCGAAGAAATTAAACAGCTCGTGGGAATAAATGCCGATGGCGGGCATACCCATACCGGAGGCCATGACGGACACCTTGACGCCCTTATAATAGCCGGTGTAACCGTGAACGCCGCGGACATTGTTCACAAGGACGGGGTTCTCCAGGAAGTTTTCGGCGATGAACTTGGAACGCAAGGGGTCGCCGGGCATCAGAACGGTCTTGCCAAAGCCGATCTCGTTCTGGACATTGATGTGGGGAGTGACTGCAAAGTTGGACATAATATTTTCTCCTTTTCAGTATGATTTGCGGCGAAACCGCCATACCTTCCCCCGGGGGGAAGCGCAGCGCCTGCGGCGCTTAGTAGGTTCCGTCGTTTTCCAGACCCTTGGCGATCTTGACGATGCGGGAAGTTCCCAGGCGGTCAGCGCCCAGGGCGATGAACTTTTCCGCATCCTCCAGGCTGGAGATGCCGCCGGCGGCCTTGATCTTCACATGGGGAGCAACATGCTTGGCAAACAGCTCCACATCGTGGAAGGTAGCGCCCGCGGTGGAGAAGCCGGTGGAGGTCTTGATGTAATCAGCGCCGGAATCGGAAACACACTTGCACAGCGCGATCTTCTCTTCATCGGTCAGCAGGCAGGTCTCGATGATCACCTTCAGGATACGGCCCATGCAATGGGCCTTGATCTGGCGGATCTCTTCGGTGATTTCTTCCCACTTGCCTTCCTTGGCCCAGCCGATGTTGATGACCATATCCACCTCGTCAGCGCCGTTGGAAACGGCGTTATGGGCCATAAAGCACTTACTGGCGGTGGTGGCATAGCCGTTGGGGAAGCCGATTACGGTGCAGATAGCCAGCTTGTCGCCCACATATTCCTTGGCCTGCTTCACAAAAGAGGCGGGGATGCAAACGGAAGCGGTATGATACTTCATGCCGTCGTCACAGATGGCCCGAATATCGGTCCAGGTAGCGGTCTGCGCCAGCAGAGTGTGGTCGCAACGGGCGAGGATGTCAGAAAGTTCCATAATATATTTCTCCTTTTCGTTAATTATTTGTGTAGTCGGATAAATTGTTGTTTAGCGTAACAAAGCAGCGAAAACCATGTCATTCTGAGCGAAGTCGCCGATAGGCGGCGAAGTCGAAGAATCCGTCCTTTTCGATAGGTTTTTAAGGGCGCGGATCCTTCGACTCGCTGCGCTCGCTCAGGATGACACCCTATTTTTGTGCGTTGATGCTCGTGTAAACAACAATTCATATGATCAATTCTGTCCATGCAGTTTGATCTTCTTATGCTCCCGGATGCCGGCTTTATAGCACCGGTGGCACATGGCGATATAGCAATCGTTGCCACCCAGCACCACCTGCGCGCCTTCGGTTACGATATAGCCATCATTGATACGGGCATTGACGGTGGCTTTGGCGCCGCAGTCGCACATGGTCTTGATCTCCTCGATGCAATCGGCCAGTTCCATCAGCCGCATAGAGCCGGGAAACAGCTTGGTCTGAAAATCGGTACGCAGGCCGAAGCACAGCACCGGCACCGCAAAATCGTCCACGATCGCCCGGAGCTGGTCGATCTGCGCCGCCGTCAAAAACTGACATTCATCCACGATCACCACATCGCAGTTTCCCAGGAATGTTTCCCGGAATTTTTCATAAATATCCTGGCACGGTCCGGCAATATCGCACTGGGCCGTCAGGCCAATGCGGCTGCGGATGGCAGCTGCCCCATCCCGGATATCGGCGCTGGGTTTGACCAGCCACACACGCATATCATTTTCTTCGTAATTATACTTCGTAATCAGCGCCTGGGCCGTTTTGCTGGAGCCCATAGCGCCATATTTGAAATAAAGTTTGGCCATGCGGATACCTCCCCCATTTTGTGACATCATTATACAGGAAATATCCGTTTTATGCAAGGGGCTTTGGAGAAAAAACCGAACTGCGGCGGTTTTTTTGGTTGACATAAGCACAAACTGGCAGTATGATATAGAGTGACGATTTTTGATTTTTCAGGCGCGGTTTTGCGCTTTTTCATACCAAGAAGGAGTGAAGCAACCCATATGGTTTTTTCCCATTTAATATTTCTGTACGCTTTTCTTCCGCTGTTGATGCTGCTGTTTTTTGTCAGTAAAAACGGCGCCTGGCGGCGAGGTGTTTTGCTGGCCTTTTCTTTGATCTTCTACGCCTGGGGCGAGCCTGTGTATATTCTGCTGATGCTTGGCTCAGCGGCACTGAACTATCTGTTTGGCCTGCTGGTGGCCGCCTGCAGAACACACGGCGGCAAAAAAGCGGCCCTGGCCGTCGGCATTGGCATCAACCTGGCCTTGCTGGGCGTGTTTAAGTACGCCGGCTTCGCGGTGGAGGCGCTGAACTTCCTGCCCGGCCTGGACCTTCCGGTACCGGAGATCGCGCTGCCCCTGGGCATCAGCTTTTACACCTTCCAGGCCATGACCTATATCATCGATGTTTACCGCGGCCGTTGTCAGCCCCAGCTTCGGTTCGGCAAGGTGCTTCTGTATATCTGTCTGTTCCCCCAGTTGGTGGCCGGCCCCATCGTGCGCTATGTGGATGTGGAAGCGCAAATGGAGCGCTGCCATGTCAGCGTTTCCCAGATCAACACCGGTCTGTGGCGTTTTATGGTGGGTCTTGCCAAAAAAGTGGTATTCTCCAACACCTGCGGTTTGGCCTGTCAGAATTTCTTCGCCAACGCTGGCAATACGGTGCTAGGCAACTGGGGCGGCATTCTGTTCTACGCCCTGCAGATCTATTTTGATTTCTCCGGTTATTCCGATATGGCCATCGGCCTGGGCCATATGTTTGGCTTTACTTTCCCGGAAAACTTCAACTATCCCTATATCGCCCGCAGCATCACCGATTTCTGGCGCCGTTGGCATATGACCCTCAGTGGCTGGTTCCGGGACTATGTGTATATCCCCCTGGGCGGCAACCGCTGCAGCAAGGCCCGCTGGCTTCTGAACATCTTCACGGTTTGGATGCTCACCGGTCTGTGGCACGGCGCCCACTGGAACTTCATTTTGTGGGGCCTGTATTACGCGGTTTTCCTGGTTTTGGAAAAGACGCTGCTGCACAAGGTTCTGGATAAACTGCCGGGTGTTCTGCGGAACATCTACGCCATGTTCATCGTACTGGTAGGCTGGATGCTGTTCTACTACGAAGGCGGCCAGGCTCTGGTGGGCGTTGGCAAGCTGTTCGGCATCGGCGTCACCGGCTTTACCAGCACCTACACCGGCGACCTGTTCTACGAAAACGGCTTGCTGCTGATAGCCGCCATCATCTGCGCCACCCCGCTGGGCCGCAATTTGCTGACCGTCGGCCGCAATTGTCTGCAGCGCCGGACCGATCCCCAGCTGGCTTACGCCACGGAGCGTGCCTTCAAGACCCTGGTGATCGTGATCCTGCTGCTGGTATGCACACTGCGTTTGGTGGGCGACAGCTTCAATCCCTTTATCTATTTCCGTTTCTAAGGAGGTGACCAAAGATGAAAAGTCCCCTGATCGATAAAATTGCTCTGTTTTTGGTCGCCGCCGTACTGTTGACGCTGGCTGCCGTAAACCTTTGCCAGCCCAACCGCCCCACCGTTTCCGAAGCCGAAAACCGCAAACTGGCCACATGGCCGGAATTCAGCCTGTCCGCCATGCTGGATGGCAGTTATTTCTCCGATATCGCAGCCTACTTCTCCGATACCTTCATCGCCCGGGACGGCATGGTTACCCTGTCCAAGCGGATGGATCTGTGGAAGAGTCTCTCGCTGTTCTACGAACGGGAAATGACCATCATCATGGACCCCAACGCCACCCAGCCTCCCAACGGCACGGAAGATACCCTTCCCACATTGCCGCCCTGGACCGATCCCTCCACCACGCTGCCTACCATCCCCACCAAGCCTACGGACCCCACAGATCCCACGGACCCCACAGATCCCACCGGGACTACCGGACCTACCAACCCCGTCGTAAAGCCCACTGAGCCGGAGATCCCTCTTCTGCTGGATCAGATGAGCATGAATATCACCGTGGGCACTTCCCAAACTCTGACCGCCACATTGGGCAAGGGCTTCAGCAATCTGACCTGGAGCAGCAGCAACACCAATGTGGCCACCGTCACCGTCAATAGCGACAACAGCGTCACCGTCAACGCCGTAGCGGACAAGGATCAGGCCACCGCCGACATCATTGCCACCGTTACCGATGCCAACGGCCAGCGCTTTACCCTGTCCTGCAAGGTGACCGTCAACGTACCCCAGATCGAAAAGCCGGACAATGTGGCCGACTTCCTGCCCAACGGCATGTTCATCTATAACGGCGCAGCCTATTCCCAGTCTTACTACGGCGGCGACAGCAAATCCCAATCCTTCGCCACGCTGTACGATCGCTACGCCAAGCTGTTCCCCAGCGCCCAGATCTCCGTGATCCCCGCCCCCATGGCCACCATCACCATTTCCGACCCCAGCATACTGGCCAAGATCTCCGACGAAGGCAACATTCTGGATAAAATGGAATCCTTTATGCCCGACTCCGTCAACTTCGTCAATTTGAAGAACATTCTCCGGGAACACGCCGACGAATATCTGTACTTTAAGAGCGACCATCACTGGACCCACCGGGGCGCCTATTACGCCTACTACGCATTCGCCACCTCCCGGGGCATGACCCCCACGCCCATTACCGAATTCGAAGTCAAGGTGCTGAACAAAAAGTATATCGGCTCCATGGCCTCCTACACCGGCGATGAGCGGGTCAAGTCCTTCTACGACACCATTGAGGCCTATATGCCCACCAAGAGCTGCAAAATGACCATCAATGACCCGGATCGCTGGGGCGGCATCGTCTACCGCAACTACTGCATCGCCACCAACTACACCAGCTATCTGGCCTTCCTGATGGGCGATAACGCCTACACCGTGATCAATGTGCCCAGCAATCCCCAGGACAAGTCCATTCTGGTGGTGAAGGACTCCTTCGGCAACACCTTCGTGCCCTACCTGACAGAGCATTACGGCAACATCTATGTGGTAGACCCCCGCTATGTATCCATGGACCTGTACGAGGAATTCAAGGACAAGAATCTGACGGATATCGTGTTCCTGATCAATCTGCAGTCCGCCGCCAACAACGCATGGTACAAGTATTTCTACAATGCCATCGCCTGATCTCAATAAAGAAGGACGCTGCCGCAGCAGCGTCCTTCTTATTACGCCGGATCCAGGCGGATCACCGCAGCGGTGGCATCGTCCATGCCATCGCCTCTGCCCTGCTCCAGCAGCCGGGCTGCCACCGCTCCGGGCGCATCCTGCAGCAATTGGGCGCTGTTTTGCAGCGCAGCCGCCGCATCCAGCCCGTCGCTGAGTAAGATCAGCATCTCCCCCCGGCGCATAGTCAGATGATCCACGGTCTCCCGATTCTCCGTCACCGACATTCCCGGCGGCATACCCCCGACACCGATCTGCTCCGGACCGGTGGGCAGCAGAAGCCAGGACGGCGCGCCGCCCCATTTGTACACGCTGACCTTGCCGGTGTCCAGCCGGAATTCTGCCAGGTCCATGGTCACCGCGCCGGCCCGTCCCCGCAGGGTGCATAAGCTGTTGACGCTGCGCAGGGCATATTGGGCAGGATATCCGGCCATCAGCAGCCGCCGCAGCATACTGCCCGCGGTTTTCGCTTCTTCCGCAGCCCCCTGGCCGGTACCCATGCCATCGCACAGCAGCAAATAATATCGGCTTTGGGTACCCGCAAACCAAAGGCAACGGTCGCCGTTGGCATTTTCCCTGCCGGAGGAGCATACCGCCACCTCCGGCCGGAACCGGGGCTGTTTACCGGCGCCCCGTTGGGGCAATTGGTCCGCCAAATCCTGCAGGTATTCCGCCAAAAAATGGTACTGCTGCACCACCGCGCTGCGATATTCCCGCTGCCGCTGCCGGTCCGCCGTCAGAATTCGCAACTGATCCTGGCTGCGCCGCAATTCCTGCAGCAGGCGGGTGCGTTTTTTGCAATCCACCGGCAGATCGTCCATGTGGATCTGGGGCATCTGCAGCAATGACGCCGGCATTCCGGCGGCGTTTTCCGCTTCCTTGCAGCCTTTTCGCCCGGGGCAACTGCCGCAGGCCCGGTCTACCGCCTTGGCGATCAGGGCATTTTCATCGATAGGGCCTTCGCTTTGCTCCTGCAGCAATTGTTCCGCCTGGGCCATGGCTCCCGCCACCATTTCCAGCCGCACCTGCGCAAAACCGGTCTCGCCCCGGCGATGAACCCGGGGACGGCCGCCGGGCCACACGGCGCCCACCAGTCCGCCGATGATCAGCGCCGGCAGCGGCATTAGATCCAGCTTGCCGCAAAGTGTCATCATCGCCAAATAGCAGGCAGCCGGGATCAGCATCGCCGCGCCCCGGGGCAGCTTTGGCAGCAGTCGCAGCAGCGCGCCCATACACAGTACCGCCGTCATGGGCACCGGGGTGATCTGCGCCAAATCCAATGCCAGGCCCGTCAGGGCGGCTGCCGGCAAGGGCAATACCAGCATCAGCAGCGCGCCGGCAAGTATGCCCAAATTCATACAGGTCAGCGGCGCGATCTGCGCCAGCGACAGCACGCCCACAGCCACCGCTATCCACATGGCCGCGCCATCCCGCTTTTCCCGTACCCGCTGGACCAACCATACCGCCCCAAAGGCCAGCCCAACCCGCAGCAAATACATGGCGATGGGGGTATCCTCGCCCCGCCAGGACTGGAACACCACCCCACTGGCGGCTACGATCAGGGACGCAAATGCCGGCAGCAGCAGGTCGATCTTACTGAGCCGCTGCTGCCGGGCCACCAGCACCCCCACCGGCAGCGCCGCAGCCACCCATAGAATGCCCTGCAGTCCCGCCGTCTGCCAAAACGCCCAATAACCCACCACGGCGCCAATGGCATAGGCCGCCGGCAGCCATCCCGGCAATCCGGCGCAGAGGATCGCCAGGGCAAAGGGCTGCATGTAATTGCCCAGGCTGGCAGCGCTGAGACAAAAGCCCACGGCGAATGACCCCGCCGTGTATAACGGCCCCCGCAGCTCCGGATCCCGGAGAAAACCCAGGGCAAGGCGCTGCCACTGACGGACATGACTGCCCAATAACGTCATCATATGTATACACTCCTTTTTCTTTTTTTGCCATGTTAACACAAAAAAGAAAAAAATCCCGTCGAAACGCCCCGCAGAATAATGATTGTTGCAATCGGTTTATTTTTGATATATAATGGGAAAAAATCGGAGATCGGCAGCTTCTGCGTCCCAAATGAAAGCTGATGTAACGGAGGTGTCCGCATGGGCAGAGAATTCGAACTGAAATACGCCGCCACCCCGGCCATCCAGGCCGCCCTCCGGGCCCAATTCGGCCCCTGGACGGAAATTTCCATGGAGACCACCTATTTCGACACGCCCGACGGCGCGCTTTCCGCCCACCGCATGACTCTGCGGCTGCGAAAGGAAAACGGCATTACCGTATGCACCCTGAAGACCCCCCTGCCCGACGGCAGCCGGGGCGAATGGGAATGCCCCGCCGAATCCATAGATGACGGCATCCGCACCCTGATCGCCCTGGGCGCCCCCAAATTGGTGGCCGGGCTGACCATTCAGGGCATTTTCCCCTGCTGCGGCGCCAAATTTACCCGTCTGGCCGCCCAGGTTCCCACCGCCGACGGCATGGCGGAATTGGCGCTGGATCAGGGCATCCTGCTGGGCGGCAGCAAGGAACTGCCGCTGTGCGAAGTGGAAGTGGAGCTGAAATCCGGCTCGGAAGCCGCCGCCACGGCCCTGGCCCAAGCTCTGGCCGCCGCCTATTCCCTTTCCGAAGAACCGAAAAGCAAATTTCGCCGGGCAATGGACCTGGCGCAGGGAGAATGATATGATCAATCTAGGACAGATCGCAACCAAATACCGCCGGCTGGTGTTGTTTGACACGGAAACCACCGGTCTGGACTTCAAACGGGATGAAATCATCGAGTTTTCCGCCGTGGTGGTGGACATTGTCGACGGCGCAGCCCGGGTTACCCAAGAATACGACAATCTCATCCAGCTGACCCCCGGCAACACCGTCCCGCCTATGATCACCCAGCTCACCGGCATCTCCACCCAGGATATTCTCCAACGGGGCATTTCCAAGGAGCAGGTCTGTCGGGATATCGCCGACATGATCCGGGAGGACACCTTACTGCTGGCTTACAACGCCCATTTTGATCTGAGTTTTCTGTTTTACCTGCTGCTGCGCAACGGTGATCCCACGATCCTCAAGGGCAAGGACAAGCTGGATCTGCTGACAGTTTACAAAGACCGCCGTCCCTATCCCCACAAGCTGTGCAACGCTATTGAAGCCTACGATCTATCCGGCAAGGTGGTCAATTCCCACCGAGCCATCGACGATGTACTGGCCACCGTAGCGGTGATGGAGGCCATGGCGCTGGAAAAAGACGATCTTTGCCACTATATCAACCTTTTCGGCTACAACCCCAAATACGGCATCGACGGCAAACCCATCGGCTCCGTTACGTATAAAGCGCAACCCTACGACCCCCGCGCACCGTTGTACCAATTATAATAATAAGATCTTTTTCCGTTTTTCTGCAAAAACCCCTGAGTAAAAAACCGCCCCTTTGCGTTATAGTAATTAAGGAATCCATCTCATACCATTTTTGACTGTCCAAAGGAGGAAAAATCCATGCGCAACCTGACCATCCGACGCGCCAAAACCTTCGTGGCGTCCATGGCTGCCATGAATGTGTACATCGAAGATCCCATGGCCAACGACCTGGTCATCCATGGCATCCCCTGCCGTAAATTGGGCAAGCTCCGCAACGGCCAGGAAGTCACCTTCCCCATCTCCGATGCTCCCGCGCAGGTATTCGTCATCGCCGACAAGCTGAGCAAAGGTTTCTGCAACGAATTTTATCCCCTGCCCGCCGGCACCGAGGACATCGTTCTGACCGGCAAGAACCATTTCAATCCCGCCGCCGGCAATGCCTTCCGCTTTGACGGCGTTACCGACCCGGCAGTGCTGGCAAACCGGAAAAAGAGCAGCACAAAAGGTCTGATCGTCATGCTTGTGACCTTCGCCATTTGCTTTACCCTCTCCTTTGCCGCTGTTTTTGCAGCCCTTTTTGCATTCGATTGGTTCTTTAGCGACCCGGAGCCCAAGCAATTTGCCGTGGACGATATGCGCATTACACTGACCGATGATTTTATCAAATATCCCGACAAATCCCACACCGCCGTCTACACCAACAAAAAAGGCGGCCAGATCACCGTGATGATCCTCCAGGAGGAATTCTCCCTGGCTGAGGGCTTTGACCGTTACACCGCGCAGGATTACGGCCGCATGGTGATCGCCAACAACGATCTGGATACCCCCGTTTTTTACGAGGACGGTATCGTCTTCTTTGAATATGACGGCATCAGCGGCAACACTACCTACCATTATGTGGCCACCGTTTTCAAAGGCCCCGATGCTTTCTGGCTGATCCAGTTTGGCACAAAACAGGAGGATGCCGCCGAATTCCGGGAGCAGATCTTCCAGTGGGCGCAAAGTGTTACCTTCGAATAATCTCCTTACCGGTCTCTTACGAGGCCGGTTTTTTTGTTTTCGCGGTACTATTTTGACATTTTCTAAAGAAAATCTGTGGAATTGCGCAAAAAATATTTGCTTTTTATGGTTTTGCGTGCTATACTATTTGGGCATTATGAGAAAGTATGCAAAATTTTGTAAATTCGGGCATTTTTGCCCATGAATAAGAAAGGGGTAATTCCAATGCACAAGTATGTTTACCTGTTTACCGAGGGCAACGGCAGCATGCGTGAGCTTCTGGGCGGCAAGGGCGCTAACCTGGCTGAGATGACCAACATCGGCCTGCCTGTTCCTCAGGGTTTCACCATCTCCACCGAGGCCTGCACCCAGTACTATGAAGACGGCCGTCAGATCAACGCCGACATCCAGGCCGAGATCATGGCTAATGTTGAAAAGCTGGAAGCCATCACCGGCAAGAAGTTCGGTGACAAGGAGAATCCTCTGCTGGTCTCCGTCCGTTCCGGCGCCCGCGCCTCCATGCCCGGCATGATGGACACCATCCTGAACCTGGGTCTGAACGAAGAAGTGGTCGAGGTCCTGGCTGCCAAGTCCGGCAACCCCCGTTGGGCTTACGACTGCTACCGCCGCTTCATCCAGATGTACTCCGACGTGGTTATGGAAGTGGGCAAGAAGTACTTCGAGATCCTCATCGACGAGATGAAGGAGCGCAAGGGCGTGAAGCTGGACGTTGAGCTGACCGCCGAAGACCTGAAGGAGCTGGCCGGCCAGTTCAAGGCTGAGTACAAGTCCAAGATCGGCGCCGATTTCCCCGCCGACCCCAAGGAGCAGCTGATGGGCGCCGTCAAGGCCGTGTTCCGTTCCTGGGACAACCCCCGCGCCAATGTTTACCGCCGCGACAACGATATCCCCTACTCCTGGGGCACCGCTGTTAACGTGCAGGCCATGGCCTTCGGCAACATGGGTGACGATTGCGGCACCGGCGTTGCTTTCACCCGTGACCCCGCCACCGGCGAGAAGAAGATGATGGGCGAATTCCTGACCAACGCACAGGGCGAAGACGTGGTCGCCGGCGTTCGGACTCCCATGCCCATTGCCGAAATGGCCAACAAGTTCCCCGAGGCTTACGAGCAGTTCGTCAACGTCTGCCAGATCCTGGAGAACCACTATCACGATATGCAGGACATGGAGTTCACCGTGGAGCACGGCAAGCTGTTCATGCTGCAGACCCGTAACGGCAAGCGTACCGCTCCCGCCGCTCTGCAGATCGCCGTTGACCTGGTTGCCGAAGGCCACAAGACCGAGGCCGAGGCCGTTCTGATGATCGACCCCCGTAACCTGGACACCCTGCTGCATCCCCAGTTCGACGCCAAGGCTCTGAAGGCCGCCACGCCCATCGGCCGTGGTCTGGGCGCTTCTCCCGGAGCTGCCTGCGGCCAGATCGTCTTCTCCGCTGAAGACGCCGAGGCTTGGAAGGAAGCCGGCAAGAAGGTAGTTCTGGTTCGTCTGGAGACCTCTCCCGAAGATATCACCGGCATGAAGGCCGCTCAGGGCATCCTGACCGTCCGCGGCGGTATGACCTCTCATGCTGCCGTTGTGGCCCGTGGCATGGGTAAGTGCTGCGTTTCCGGCTGCGGCGAGATCAAGATGGACGAGGAGAACAAGAAGTTCGAGCTGGCCGGCAAGACCTACCACGAGGGCGACTGCATCTCCATTGACGGTTCCACCGGTAACATCTACGACGGTCTGATCCCCACCGTAGACGCCGAGATCTCCGGCAACTTTGGCACCATCATGGGCTGGGCTGACAAGTTCCGCGCCCTGAAGGTCCGCACCAATGCCGATACCCCCGCCGACGCCAGAAGAGCCCGCGAGCTGGGCGCTGAGGGCATTGGCCTGTGCCGTACCGAGCATATGTTCTTCGAGGCCGACCGCATCGCCGCCTTCCGCGAGATGATCTGCGCCGACACCGTCGAGGAGCGCGAGGCTGCTCTGGCCAAGATCCTGCCCCTGCAGCAGGCTGACTTTGAGGGTCTGTACGAGGCTATGGGCGAGTACCGCGTGTGCATCCGTTTCCTGGATCCCCCGCTGCATGAGTTCGTGCCCACCACCGAGGAAGACATCGCTCTGCTGGCCAAGACCCAGGGCAAGACCGTGGAGGAGATCAAGGCTATCATTGACTCCCTGCATGAGTTCAACCCCATGATGGGTCACCGTGGCTGCCGTCTGGCCGTCACCTACCCCGAGATCGCCAAAATGCAGACCGCCGCTGTCATCCGCGCCGCTCTGAACGTCAAGAAGGCACATCCCGATTGGAACCTGGTTCCCGAGATCATGATCCCCCTGGTCGGCGAAGTCAAGGAGCTGAAGTATGTTAAGGCTGTGGTTGTGGAAACCGCCAACGCCGAGATCGCTGCTTCCGGCATGGAGCTGAACTACGAGGTCGGCACCATGATCGAGATCCCCCGCGCCTGCCTGACCGCTGACGAGATCGCCCAGAACGCCGACTTCTTCTGCTTCGGTACCAACGACCTGACCCAGATGACCTTCGGCTTCTCCCGTGACGACGCCGGCAAGTTCCTGAGCGCATACTACGACACCAAGATCTTCGAAAACGATCCCTTCGCCAAGCTGGATCAGATCGGTGTCGGCAAACTGATGAAGATGGCTGTTTCCGATGGCCGCGCTAACAACGAGCACCTGCACGTCGGTATCTGCGGCGAGCACGGCGGCGATCCCACGTCCGTCGAGTTCTGCCACAAGCTGGGCCTGGACTATGTGTCCTGCTCCCCCTTCCGTGTGCCGATCGCCCGTCTGGCTGCCGCCCAGGCTGCCATCAAGGGCTAATATCTAACCCAATAAAAATCCGCTCCTCGAAAGAGGGGCGGATTTTCTTGTGATTTTGACTTAGGTATGGTACATTATATAATATATGGGAGGTGACGGCAAACACACCGTCGCATCCTGATTTAATCTCATCTCGCCTTGACATAGTAATACCCCCATAATAAACAGTTTCCTTTTTCACTGTCTCTTATGGGGGTAGCATATCACTTAATCGGTAAGCGGGATTTTTGCGTTTGCGCACATTTGATGGAATTGCACCTCCTTTGTAGAATGAGCATATTGCATGAAAAATACGCAATAATTATGACGATAATAAACTTGCTCCGTTGTCATACTTAAGGTGATGTCATCACAGAAAAGTAACCGATGGAAACATATACTAGGCCTACAAAGATCAACCGAGGAGGTACTGACTATGAAAAAGATTCTGCCGATTTTCCTGGCGGCACTTCTCCTGGCAGGCTGCGCTGCACCTGCGGAAGAAATTACCTACCGCCAGGTCGATATGGATGAGGCCATAACCATGATGGAAGAAGGCTCCGGCTATATTATTCTGGATGTACGCACACCTGAGGAATTTGCGGAGAAGCATATTCCCGGAGCTATCAATGTTGCCAATGAAACCATCGGTACAGATGAAATACCGGAATTGCCGGATAAGGATCAGCTGATTCTGGTATACTGCCGCAGTGGTAACCGCAGCAAGCAGGCATCTGAAAAGCTGGTGGCGCTGGGTTACACCAATATTGTGGAATTTGGCGGCATCAACGATTGGCCGGGAGAAACAGTAACAGGATAAGCGAAATCTGCCGGATGAAAAGTCCGGCAGATTTTTACATATTTTCTGATTAGGTGATGTCATCACGGAAGAACACATTTTTCCAGGTTATAATGAGGCCATAAAGAAAAACAAGGAGGCAAGATTATGGGATTCTTCGATTTTTTGAAGCAGCCTGACATCAATAAGGGTGTCATAGAGTACCGTAATACCGATGGAGCGGTCCTTTTGGATGTACGCACTCCCCAAGAGTATCGGGAAGGTCATATTCCCGGAAGTAAAAATGTACCGTTGCAGACCATTGACAAAATCAGCTCTGTAGCCG
>SVLC01000024.1 GCA_015068155.1 Oscillospiraceae bacterium
ACTGATCGACTGACGGTGGCTCACCACCACACACTAAATTAGAAAGCTCAAGATATTTTGTGAGAGTTCGAAGTCATACGCAAAACGGCCGAAAATATCTTTTTTATAGTCCTTACACAAAAAGAAACCCATCCATCCGGATGGGTTTTTCTTTTTGGTGGAAAATAAGCAACGGGACTCGAACGAATTCAATGCGGCGCGGACGAGCGCCGCCGGCGAGGGCTTGACCGAGCCGAACATTGATTAAGTCGAGTCTTTGTTGTCTCCACCATACATGAAAAATCCGAACTACTTCACGATAGGAAGTGCGTTCGGATTTTTTATTTATATCAAAGATATTACATATTGATGTTAACAAGCACAGGAAACGGTTCTATGTGTTATCAGGATCTCCTTACAACACTATAACTGATCCCTGTTAGCCGACTTAGCTGCCTTATAGAAATTCCTTTTTCCTTAAGTTTCTTAAGGTATTTATCCCTGGTTTAAACATCCAAGCTCTGAAATTGCGCCTTGTCAACACACAGAACCGTCCCCTGTGCTCCCCTAATTCCACCAGGCATTAGGATCATCTGGGTAGTTGCCCAATTCTTCTTTAAACGCATCGAATGAAAGTACAGCTACATGGCATGCAGTCCATGTCCCATCTACAGTCTCGTAGCCAACGGTTGCCACATGCTCATCCGAAAGAATAAACATATCAATTATAATTCCGCTTCCTAAGTCTGCATCAGGTTCTCCTAGAATTTCATGGACTTCCCCTCTGGTCATGCCAACCTCAATAGACTGAGCCGCTTTTTCTCTATCTACTTGTGTGAGATCGCATCCACTAATAAGGAATGTCATTAGAATAACACTCACATACCAACATATCATTCTTTTAAACATCACGATTGACCTCCTTAATACGCTTTCTTAACGCCCTAAAATAGGGAAAAGGAACGGCCCTGTTGCCCCAAAGCACGATTATTTTATCATATTGCAGGCAGGTAGTCAAGAGAGCAGCAGAACAAGCGCCTTGCCTCCAATGCAAGGCCTTGACAATGCAGACGCCAATGCTAAAATATACCCAGGTGGTGATCGCAGATATGAAGCGAAAAGATTTTTACAAGCTGTATTATGCAGTTACAGACAAGGTTTACGCCGATCATATTCTCTGGACCGAGGAGGATAGTGAGCAAGCCTGGCGAAAAGGACAGATCCGCACCTCCAAGCTTGGCAGAAAAATTTTCATCTTTTGGCAGTATGCCGCTCTCCTTGCGGCGGTGATTGGCCTTGCGGCGGGGGCGTATGCGATCGGTATTACATTGGGCGCATTGTTTTTGTTAGGCTGCGTACTGACAAATTATTCCGTTATTAAAATAGAATTGTTATATGCCGTATATCGCCGGAATGATGTTTTTTCCAGCCTTTTATACATGGTGTTTCGGGGCGGATTGGATGCGTTTGGGGCGGAGGTGAAGCTGAGAGCCGGCAAAAGGATCGGCGGCTTTGTGCCGGAATGGAAGGCAGGGCTGTGGGCCAAATACAGCGTGGTATACCGAAAACAAGGTGCGCAGGCGACGATTTGGCTGTATCCCAACAAAATGGTGGTAAAAACAGGGAAAGGGAAGTGCGCCATCGCCGACCGGGCGCTTTCTATGCAGGCCCTGGCGGAGCAGGTGGCGCAGATCCTTACGGCAGATACATGATTTTGTGCGGGGGAAGGGTTTCCCGTCCCGCGGGCGGCGAAACGTCTCCCCTACATACGCATATCGGGGATACTACCCAAAGAAAGGAAAACGGATGCTTCGACTCCGCGCAGAATGACAGGGAAGTGGGGCGAAGAGGGTCACGAAAATTCGCCTGGTTTTTTGGTGGATTTTCCAAATTGCGCGCCGGGCCGGGATGTGCTATACTGGACGAACTTCGACAAGGGGAGGGGTACACATGATCGCAGGACTTCAAAAAATGACACTATTGGATTATCCCGGAAAGGTGGCCTGCACCGTGTTTTTGCAGGGCTGCAATTTCCGCTGCCCCTTCTGCCACAATTCCCCTCTGCTGCCGGGAAAAGGGGAGGAAGGGCTGACCGAGGAAGAATTGCTGGCATTTCTGCAAAAGCGGAAAGGCCTTTTGGATGCGGTGTGCATCAGCGGCGGTGAGCCCACCCTTTACAGCGGCTTGGAGGACCTTTTGCGCCGGGTGAAGGCGCTGGGTTATCTGATCAAGCTGGATACCAACGGCAGCCGTCCGGCAGTGCTGAAACGGCTGGTGGACAGCAAGCTGGTGGACTATGTGGCCATGGATGTGAAAAATTGCCCCCGGCGCTACGGTCAGACCGTGGGATTGGAAAAAATGGACCTGCAGCCTGTGGAAGAGAGCCTGCGTTTTCTGCTGTCCGGAGCGGTGAGCTATGAATTGAGGACGACAGTAGTGGACGAATTCCATGATGCGCAGGCTATGGAAGAGATGGGGCAGTGGCTCGCCGACCTGGCAGCCGGTGCAAAACCCCAGCGCCTGTTCCTGCAGCCGTTCTTGGATCGGGACAGCGTGCTTGTGTCCGGATTACACACGCCCTCGGCCGGACAACTGGCTGTTTTTCGGGAGAAACTTGGCCGCTATATAGAGACGGTGCAGCTTCGTGGCACGGATTAAACACAAGATATTGTGTTTAGTTTGAAAAAAACTACAATATATTCCAATATTTATATTGACATATTCCGATAGCTCGGTTATAATACAGGCGTTCGCTCGTTTTGCAGGCAACGCCTGTATTTCTATATGTATCGAGATAAAACTAAGGAGGAAGAAATATGTATCAGGTATTAAAGCGTGACGGTGGTACCGTCGAATTTGATATTTCCAAGATCAGCGCCGCTATGACCAAGGCGTTTGACGCTTTGGAGAAGAATTATCATCCCACTGTGATCAACCTGCTGGCTCTGCAGGTTACTTCCGCATTCGAACCCAAGGTTCGGGACGGTCTGATCGCTGTGGAAGATATCCAGGACTGCGTGGAGCAGGTCCTGTCCGAGGCCGGCTACTCCGATGTAGCCAAGGCTTACATTCTCTACCGTAAGCAGCGTGAGAAGGTCAGAAATGTCAACTCCGCTTTGCTGAACTACAAGGATCTGGTGGATAACTATCTGCAGATCAACGACTGGCGCGTGAAGGAGAACTCCACCGTTACCTACTCCGTAGGCGGTTTGATCCTGTCCAACTCCGGCGCCATTACCGCTAACTACTGGCTGTCTGAGATCTACGACCAGGAAGTGGCCCAGGCGCACCGTTCTGCCGCCATCCACCTGCACGATCTTTCCATGCTCACCGGCTACTGCGCCGGCTGGAGCTTAAAGCAGCTGATCCAGGAAGGCCTGGGCGGTGTTCCAGGTAAGATCACCTCCAGCCCCGCCGGCCACCTGAGCACACTGTGCAACCAGATGGTCAACTTCCTGGGCATCATGCAGAATGAATGGGCCGGCGCCCAGGCATTCTCCTCCTTTGATACCTACCTGGCCCCCTTCGTTAAGGTGGACAACCTGAGCCAGAAGGAAGTGAAGCAGTGCATCCAGAGCTTCATCTACGGTGTCAATACGCCCTCGCGTTGGGGCACCCAGGCGCCCTTCTCCAACATCACCCTGGACTGGGTGTGCCCGGCTGACCTGAAGGATCTGCCCGCTATCGTTGGCGGCAAGGAGATGGACTTCACCTACGGCGATTGCAAGAAGGAAATGGATATGGTCAACAAGGCCTTCATCGAGATCATGATCGAAGGCGATGCCAACGGCCGTGGCTTCCAGTATCCCATCCCCACCTATTCCATCACCCGCAATTTCGACTGGAGCGAGACAGAGAACAACAAGCTGCTGTTCGAGATGACCGCCAAGTACGGCACTCCCTACTTCTCCAACTACATCAACTCCGATATGGAGCCCTCCGATGTTCGCTCCATGTGCTGCCGTCTGCGTTTGGACCTGCGTGAGCTGCGGAAAAAGTCCGGCGGCTTCTTCGGTTCCGGCGAATCCACCGGCTCCATTGGCGTTGTCACCATCAACCTGCCCCGGATTGCTTACCTGGCAGAAAATGAGGCGGATTTCTATGCCCGTCTGGACAAGCTGATGGACATCTCTGCCCGCAGCCTGAAGACCAAGCGCACCGTCATCACCCAGCTGCTGGAAAATGGCCTGTATCCCTACACCAAGCGTTATTTGGGCACCTTTGCCAACCACTTCTCCACCATCGGCCTGATCGGCATGAACGAAGTGGGGCTGAACGCCAAGTGGCTGCGCAAGGATCTGACCCATCCCGAGACCCAGGAGTTTGCCAAGCAGGTGCTGGACCATATGCGTGAGCGGCTTTCCGACTACCAGGAGAAGTACGGCGATCTGTACAACCTGGAAGCTACCCCCGCAGAGTCCACTACCTACCGTTTTGCCAAGCATGATAAGGAGAGCTACCCCGACATCATCACGGCCAACGAAAACGGCACGCCCTACTACACCAACTCCTCTCATCTGCCCGTGGGCTATACCGAGGATATCTTCTCCGCCCTGGAGATCCAGGACGAACTGCAGACCCGCTACACCTCCGGTACCGTCTTCCACGCCTTCCTGGGTGAGAAGCTGCCGGATTGGAAGGCCGCTGCAGCCCTGGTCCGCAAGATCGCGGAAAACCACAAGCTGCCTTACTACACCATGAGCCCCACTTATTCCGTGTGTGCTGAGCATGGCTACCTCACCGGCGAGCAGTATACCTGCCCCCATTGCGGCGCTAAGACCGAGGTCTACAGCCGTATCACCGGTTACTATCGTCCCGTGCAGAACTGGAACGACGGCAAGAGCCAGGAATACAAGGATCGTAAGGTATACAATGTGGCTGCCTCTGAGCTGAAGAAGGAAGCTCCCCAGAGAGTGGTGCTGAGCGCTGAGGATGTGCCTGCCGTTGCCGAGACCGCGCCCGTTGTTTGCGGCGGCAAGGTGATCCTGTTCTCCCGGGTGACCTGCCCCAACTGCCGCGTGGCGGAAAGTCTGCTGACCAAGGCCGGCATCCCCTTCGAAAAGCTGATCGCTGACGAGAATGTGGAGCTGTGCAAGCAGTACGGCATCAAGGGCGCTCCCACTTTGGTGATCACCGATGGCGAGGCTTTTGAGAGTCACTACAGCGTGCCGGAGATCAAGAAGTATTTGGCCAATCGGTAATTAAGAAACGAAATCTGTCATTGCGAGCCGGTGCGTATACCGGCTCGCATTGATGTTGTGTATTTGGAGGTTACTATGCATGATATTATCATCGTCGGCGGTGGTCCTGCCGGCTTGACGGCTGCTGTGTACGCCCTGCGGGCAGGCAAGTCTGTTTTGGTCATTGAGAAAAATGCCTTCGGCGGACAGATCGCTTACTCTCCCAAGGTGGAGAATATCCCCGGTACCCGGGTCATCAGCGGTACGGAATTTGCGGATAATTTTGTTTCCCAGGCCCTGGATCTGGGCGCTGAGGTGGAACTGGAAACCGTTACCAATGTGGAAAAGAAGGAAAACGGCTTTGCAGTCACTACGGAAGAGGGAAACACTTATGAAGCCGGCGCAGTGATCCTGGCGGTGGGCGTTAAGCATCGGATGCTGGGCCTGCCCGGCGAGCAGGAATTGGTGGGCCATGGCATTTCCTTCTGCGCGGTGTGCGACGGCGCCTTCTACACCGGTCAGGAAGTGGCTATGATCGGCGGCGGCAACTCGGCCTTGCAGGAAGCGTTGCTGCTGAGCGAGGTTTGCGCCAAGGTTACCGTGGTGCAGAATCTGGCGGATTTCACCGGCGAAAAAAAGCTGGCGGAGGCGTTGCTGGAAAAGGAAAATGTGGAAGTCTGCTTTAGCACCCTGGTAGATGGCTACGAGCAGGAGAACGGCAGCCTCACCGGCTTGCGGCTGCGGAATGATGTGACCGGCGAAATCAGCCGTATTTCTGTGGACGGCGCGTTCCTGGCGGTGGGTCTGATGCCGAAAAACGATGCCTTTGCCCACATGGCTGACTTGAACGATTGGGGCTATTTTGACTCCGCGGAGGACTGCGTGACCCGCACCCCCGGTCTGTTCGTTGCTGGCGACTGCCGCAGCAAGCGGATCCGCCAGGTGGTCACCGCCGCAGCCGACGGCGCTATCGCCGCCATGGCCGCTTGCCGCTATCTGGAGCAGTAAATATTGCGAAAAAATATCGCAGCGTCTGTCGATCAGACGCTGCGATTGCTTTATGTAAGGGAGTCGAGTTCTTTGTAGTATTCCCAAAGGTTGACCATATCCTGCCAACGGCCGTTGGAGTTGGCGCAGCCGAAGATGCCGATGATCACATACTTTCCGTTGTAGTAGAAAAGACCCAGGAAGCATCTGCCGGCGGCCTTGGTGTAGCCGGTCTTCAAACCGATACACTCGGGGATATAATAGCTGCTGTCGGCCTGCAGCAGAGAATTGGTGTTCCGGAATGTAATGCTGCGCAGACTGCCGGAACTGTTCTTATAAGTGACCGTGGCGGTGGCTTTGCCGCAGATGGACAAAATGGTGTCGTTATCCATGGCGCAGCGGGCGATGGTCACAAATGCGTGGAAAGAGATGGCATGGGCATTGGCGTGGATGCCGTCGGGGGTGACGAAATTGGTGGGGCCCATGCCCAAAAGCTGGGCCTGGTGGTTCATTTCATTGATGAAGGCATCCAAAGCGGCTTGGGCGGTGGCTTGGGAATTGTTCAGTATCTTGCGGCCGGCGGCTACTGCCAAGCCGAAGACGGCGTCGCTGCCGCTGGCCATCAGGGTGCCGTGGAGCAAGGCATTGACCGATACGGTCTGTCCTGCCCGGAAGCCTGCGGTGGAGGCGTCATAGGCATACATGCTCTGCTCCTCGCCCAGCAGGATCTCCTCGTCCAGCGACAGATACTTCAGCGCCACATAGCAGGTGAAGATCTTGGTGATGCTGGCGGGATAGACCTTGGTGCTGTAGGAATCCGAGGTGTTATAGGTATAATCGTTGGTCTCGCAATCAAAGATGAAGGCGTTGGTTCCGTGGAGCGTGGGCGGGTTCGGCAGACTGACCACATAGCCGCAGGTGTCGCAGCGGTGGTTGCCGTCCAGGTCGGTGTGGGCTTCTGTTTCGGAAGGATCGCCGCATTCGCAAAGCTGCCAGTGGCCGGCTTCATTATACAGCCATTCCGGCAGGAAGGTATGCTGATGGGGCGGCGGGGGAACGAAAGCAAAGCAAATGTCGCATTTGGTATTCTGATCCGTGTCCACATGCTCGGCCTGCTCGCTGCGCTGTCCGCATAGACACTGGTGCCAGTGGTAGGTTTCGTCGGATTTCCAAATGGTGCCATAATTATGGGTGTGGGTGGGCATGGTTAGATCCGCGGCGCAAACGTCGCAGAAATCATCCTCGTCTGCATCGGCGTGGGCCTGGAAATCGGCCACCTCGCCGCATTGACACAGATGCCAGTGATTTTTACTGTCGAAGGCCCAAACTTCGCCGAAATCGTGTTCGTGGGGCGGCAGAGGAACGAAAGCACCGCAAACATCGCAATTGGTATCCAGGTCGGTGTCGAAATGCTCCGCCACATTTTCCAAAGCGCCGCATTCGCACACGTTCCAGTGATTGGTATCGTCGGATACCCATGTGGTGCTGAATTGATGCACATGGGGCGGCGGGGGGACATATGCGCCGCAGATATCGCATTGGGTATTCACATCCTCGTCGATGTGCTCGGCCAAATTGGTCCGCTCACCGCAAGGACACTCATGCCAATGGAAATCCTCATCGGTCTGCCATTCCTGACCAAAGCTGTGGGAATGAACGGTGGGCTGTGTGGTAGGTTCCGTAGGCTCCGTCGGTTCCGTGGGCTGAGTTGTGGTGGTGGGCACTGTGGAGGTGCTGGTGGAAGGCGCCGTGGACGGCTGGGTTTGGTTGCCGGTAGAGGGGACAGTGGGATCGGGAGTGGGCATGGCGCGCATGGCAAAATAGGCAAGACAGAATACCAATACGGTGACCAGCAACGTACAGATTGCTTTCACAGTGATAGAACGCATAGCAACACTCCTTTCCGGCGATAATATACTATTTTATCACAGATCCATTGGGAAGTCAACGAGAGAAAACCGGAAAAACCGCCGCCAATTTTTGCTGGGAAAGGGGAGGGGTGCTTGACAATCCGATGGAAATGTGATAAATTCTAAAATACAAAGGCTGTGATGAAGACATGCGCTGCGGAAAAGACCCTCAGAGAGGAGCTTGTTTGGTGTGAGAGCTCCGGGATACTGCCAAGGCGATACCACTTCTGAGCTGCGGGGAAGAAATGCCCCGACGGGTGCGCCCGTTAAAGCGTCAATGAGTGACGGACTTTGTCCGTAACCAGGGTGGAACCGTGGAATACTTTGTATCCCACCCCTGATCTTTCAGGGGGTGGGTATTTTTATACCTTTCTCCCGAATCAGAAAAGGAGGAAAACCAAAATGGAAAACGAAAATCTGTACACCTTTGAAAATCCCGAATATCGCAAGACTTATTGGCATACCACCTCCCACATCATGGCGCAGGCCGTGAAGCGGCTGTGGCCCGAGGTGCAGCTTGCCATCGGTCCTGCCATCGAAGAGGGCTTCTATTATGACTTTGACGCCCCCTTTGCCTTCACCCCTGAGCATCTGGAAAAGATCGAAGCAGAGATGAAGAAGATCTGCAAGGAGCGCATCCGCCTGGAGCGCAGCGAGAAGCCCCGGGCTGAGGCCATTGCCTACACGGAAAGCCTGAACGAGCCTTACAAGGTGGAACTGATCAACGACCTGCCGGAGGATGCGGTCATCAGCTTCTACACCCAGGGCGATTTCACCGACCTGTGCGCCGGCCCCCATGTGGACCACACCGGCCGCATCAAGCACAACGGCTTTAAGCTGACCAAGTCCTGCGGCGCTTACTGGCGCGGTGACAGCAACCGTAAGATGCTGCAGAGAATCTACGGCGTGGCATTCCCCAGCAAGGAAGAACTGGATCTGTACCTGGAAAAGCAGGCAGAGGCTTTGAAGCGGGACCACAATAAGCTGGGCCGTGAGCTGGAGTTCTTCACCACTGTGGAAGAGATCGGCCAGGGCCTGCCTATCCTGCTGCCCAAGGGCGCCCGCGTGATCCAGACCCTGCAGCGCTGGGTGGAGGATGAGGAGCAGAAGCGTGGTTACCTGCTGACCAAGACGCCTTTGATGGCCAAGTCCGATCTGTATAAGATCTCCGGCCACTGGGATCACTACCGTGACGGTATGTTCATCATGGGAGATGCCGAGGACGAGACCAAGGAGTGCTTTGCGCTGCGTCCCATGACCTGCCCCTTCCAGTATCAGGTCTACCTGAACCGGGCCCGTTCCTACCGCGACCTGCCCATGCGCCTGGGTGAGACCTCCACCCTGTTCCGTAACGAGGACTCCGGCGAGATGCATGGCTTGATCCGCGTCCGCCAGTTCACCATTTCCGAGGGCCATCTGGTGCTGCGCCCCGATCAGCTGGAGGAGGAGTTCAAGGGGTGCCTGGAGCTGGCCAAGTACCTGCTGGACACTGTGGGCATGCTGGAGAACTGTTCCTTCCGCTTCAGCCAGTGGGATCCTGCCCGGGCGGGCATCAAGTACGAGGGCACCGCTGAGCAGTGGGAAGAGGCACAGCGCGTCATGGGTGAGATCCTGGACAAGCTGGATGTGAAGTACGAGATCGGCATTGACGAGGCCGCCTTCTACGGTCCCAAGCTGGATATCCAGTACAAGAACGTCTTCGGCAAGGAAGATACCATCGTTACCATCCAGATCGATATGCTGCTGGCCCAGAAGTTCGGCATGGAATACACTGACTCCGACGGTCAGAAGAAGACTCCCTATATCATCCACCGCACCAGCCTGGGCTGCTACGAGCGTACCCTGGCTTACCTGATCGAGCGCTATGCCGGCGCGCTGCCTCTGTGGATGATGCCCACCCAGGTGAAGGTCCTGCCCATCACCGACCGGGCTCACGAGTACGCCAAGGAACTTTCCGCCAAGCTGAACGCCCTGAACATTCATGCTGAGACCGATTGCCGCAGCGAAAAGCTGGGCTACAAGATCCGCGAGGCCCAGATACAGAAGATCCCCTATATGCTGGTCATCGGCGACCGGGATATGGAGAACGGCACCGTTTCCGTCCGTACCCGCAAGGGTGAGGATCTGGGCGCCATGACGCCTGACGAGTTCATCGCCAAGTGCCTGATGGAGATCGCCAGCAAGAGCAAGGAAGTTTGATAATCACATAGCAAAGCCGCCCCATTACCGGGGCGGCTTCCTGCGTTGAAAGGATGTGGGATCATGTATATTTGGATCGGGTGCAAATTGCCGGAGGATTTTGCAAAGGAATTGCGGGCAATTTGCGGACCTTTGGGAGAAGAATTGGGGCTGGATATGGTGAGTTTCAGCTTGCCGCAGCATATTTCTCTGAAGATCAGCTTTGAAGCAGGGGCGGATCCGGCGGCGATTCTGGATGCGGTGGAAGACTGGCTGCGAAAAGAGCGGAGCTTTCTTGTGTATCCCAGGGAACTGGAGATCACGGGCAATATTCTGTGGCTGTCTTTTTGGGAAAATGAAACGCTGCAGCGGCTGCATCGGTTGCTGGATCATGGCCTGCAGACGGAATTCGGCGTCCAGCAGCACGCCTTTGACAAAGCATTTGCCTTCCATTCCACATTGTTCTTTGGACAGCCGGCAGTGTTGCAGCAAGCATTGATGGCGCTACAGCCGCGGAAACTTCCGCGGGAATTGTTGGTGGATGCCTTTTTGCTGGGTGTCAGCGAAAGCGGTGCTGCCGGCACCTACCGGGTGGTGCGGCAGATATCCGTGGGATGAAAGAATTGGACGGTTGCATATTTTGGCGAAATGTGCTACTATATTTCCAACTACATACAATCAGAAGGAAGAAAAGATATGGATACCTCTAACATTACATTCGCCGACCTGGGGCTGAGCGAGGCTATGCGCAAGGCGCTGGAAAAGAAGGGTTATGGCTGGCCCACCACCATCCAGGCCCAGGCGATCCCCCATTTTATGCAGTGGAAAGATGTGATCGCCAAAGCGCCCACCGGTACCGGCAAGACCTTTGCCTTCGGCATTCCCATGATCGAACATATCGAACCGGAAACCGAAGGCGTGCAGGGCCTGATCCTGGCGCCTACCAGAGAACTGGCGATCCAAATTGCGGATGAACTGCGGAGCTTGCTGATCTACTACGAAGGCATCCGTGTGGCGGTGCTGTACGGCGGCGCCGGGATCGGCGGTCAGATCAAGCAACTGGAAAAGAAACCGCAGATCGTGGTGGCGACTCCGGGCAGATTGATGGATCACTATAACCGCAAGACCATCCGCCTGGACAAGGTGCAGACCGTTGTGCTGGATGAGGCGGACCGGATGCTGGACATGGGCTTTTTCAAGGATGTGACCCGGATCATCGAAAAGGTGAAGAACCGGAAGAATCTGGGGCTGTTCTCCGCTACCATCTCCCAGGAAGTGATGACGGTCTCCTGGATGTATCAGCGGGACGAGGTGGAGATCACCGTAGAACCCAAGCAGGAGGACCGGCCGGATATCGACCAGTTCAGCCTTACCTGCACGCCTTTGGAAAAGGCGGAGACCGCCGTCCGGCTGATCCGCAGCCAGGGCTATGAACGGGTGATGATCTTTTGCAACACCAAGCATATGTGCCAGCGGCTTTCCGATGATTTTCAGCGCGTGGGCCTGGATGCGGACTGTATCCACGGCGACATTCGCCAGAGTCAGCGGGAAAAGACTATGCAGCGCTACCGGGATGGCAAGCTGGCGATCCTGATTGCCACCGATGTGGCATCCCGGGGCATCGATGTAGATGATGTGGATTGTGTCATCAACTACGATATCCCGGACGAAAACGAATACTATGTCCATCGCATTGGCCGCACCGGCCGGGCAAAGCGCAAGGGTGTTGCCTGGAGTTTGGTCAGCAATTTCCCGGAGAAGGCCAAGCTGGATGAAATCTGCAAATTCTGCAATTTCACCGTGGCGCCCATGACCCTCAGCGCCGAGGGTGTGCTGGCTCCCGAGGAAGTAAAAACCCCCACATTACCCAAAAGGAGATTCCGCTAATGAAGCATCTGCGTCCCGGTGAATATGCCTTTCTGCTGCTGTCGTCGGATCTGGGCGACCCTGGCAGAAAGCCTTTGACATCGGCGCAAATGCGGCAGCTTTTTCAACGGGCCCGGGATCTGCGGCGTCAGCCGGATCGGCGGGATCTGGCATCGGCGGATATTATACAGATGGGTTACAGTCGGGCGTTTGCGGACCATGTGGTGGCGCTGTTATCCCAGGAAGCGGAGCTGCAGTATTATTTGGATCGGGCAAGAAAGGCCGATTGCGTTCCCATTACCCGGGCGTCGGAAATGTATCCTGCGGCTATTCGGCAGCGCTTGGGGCTGGAAAGCCCGGGGGTGCTGTGGGCCAAGGGGGATCTGTCCATTTTGCAGATGCCAAAGGTCGCATTGGTTGGCAGCCGGGATCTGCAGGCGGAAAATGCTGCTTTTGCCCAGGAGGTTGGCCGCCAGGCGGCCCGGCAGGGCATCGCCCTGGTATCCGGAAATGCCCGGGGCGCAGATAAATTGGCGCAAAATGCCTGCCTGGAAGCGGGCGGAAATGTCATCAGTGTGGTGGCGGACAGCCTGGAGACGCATCGCCGGCAGGAAAATTTGTTGTATCTCAGCGAAAACGGTTTCGATGAGCCCTTTTCTGCGCAACGGGCCATCAGCCGTAACCGCTGTGTCCATAGTCTGGGCGCCATTACCTTTGTGGCGCAGGCCCGGCCGCAGCAAGGCGGTACTTGGGACGGTACAGAGAAAAATCTCCGCTTCGGCTGGAGCCAGGTGTACTGTTACCGGGACGGTAGCCTTGCCCAGCGGATGTTGTGGGATATGGGCGCCGGGGCGGTGGATATGGCGGACCTGGCGGATCTGCCCAGGCTGCAATGGAATGCCGAAAGCTTTTTTGACCAATGACCACCTGTCATTGGTCAATTATTTTGCCGGAATGCGCCGGATGGCTTGTTTTCCGGGAAGAAATGTGGTAGGATAAAAAAGGGGTGGGCGATATGGAAAAAGAAAAGAAAATAACAAAATGGATCCATCTCTTTTTACCTTCGCTGATCCTGGCACTGACAGGTACGGTGTTTTACGGGTTTGTCAGCGGCTGCAGATTTATGGGGATCCTGCTTTGGGGACTTGCTCTGATCTGCGGGGTCTACGGTTTTTTGGGTATTTGGAAACGGTGGAAAGCTGCCCGGATCGCTGCCGGAAGCCTTAGCCTGGTGCTGGCGCTGGTTTTGGTGGCAGCGGTGATCACATTGATACCGATCCTGCAGGGGCCTGGCGAAACCGGGGAGAACGGTGAATATGTGATCGTCCTGGGCGCCGGTGTCCGGGGCACAGAACCCTCCGAGATCCTGGCCGACCGCATTCAAATGGCGGCGCGGTATCTGCAGGAGCATCCGGATGTGATTTGTATTGCCAGCGGCGGTATGGGCAATGACGAAAGTATTTCTGAAGCCCAATGTATCTATGACCATCTGACGGCCCTGGGCATTGATGGCAGCCGGATATGGCTGGAGGATCGGGCGACTTCCACCATTGAGAATTTTCGCTATTCCATCGCCCTGATCGAAGAAAAAACAGGAAAAGCACCGGAACAGATCATGGTGCTGTCCAATGAGTTCCATCTTTACCGGGCCAGCCGTATGGCAGAAGATTGCGGCCTGGAAGCGGACTTTATTGCCGCGCCTACATCAAAACCGCTGATCCGGATCAGCTATACCATCCGGGAAATTTTTGCGCTTTGGAAATATTTGACCATTGGAGGTTAATAATATGATTGAAATGAAGTATGCAGATTATGCCTGGGAGCAGACCACTGCGCTGCTGGCCATCGATTCTCCCTCCGGCTATACCCGCAAGGCAGCCGAATGGGTGAAGGCGGCCTTTGAAGCGCTGGGCTTCCGGGCGGAGATCACCGTCAAGGGCGGCGTGATCATCGACCTGGGCGGCAAGGACGCCAATGACGGCCTGCTGCTGGAGGCGCATGCCGATACTTTGGGCGCCATGGTTGCCCAGGTCAAGGGCGATGGCCGGCTGAAGCTGACGGCGCTGGGAGGTATGCGCCCGGAAAACGCCGAGGCGGAGAATGTGAAGGTCTACACCCGCAGCGGCAAGGTCTATGACGGCACCTGCCAACTGTGCAACGCTTCCATCCATGTCAATGGCAGCTACGGTGATACCAAGCGTACCTGGGATACCGTGGAGATCGTGCTGGATGAGAATGTGACCTCCGCTAAGGAGACCAGAGAGCTGGGCATCGAGGTGGGCGATATCGTTTGCTTTGATCCCCGTACCCGCCGCACCGCCTCCGGTTACCTGAAGAGCCGTTTTCTGGATGATAAGCTGAGCGTTGGTATCCTGCTGGGCTTTGCCAAGTATTTGGCAGACAATCAGATCCAGCCTGCACGCCGGGTTTGGGCCCATGTGACGGTGTATGAAGAAGTGGGTCACGGCGGCTGCGCCTCTGTACCTGCCGGCATCACCGAGGCGATTTCCGTGGATATGGGTTGTGTGGGCGCAGGCCTGCAGTGTACCGAGCGACAGGTGAGCATTTGCGCCAAAGACTCCGGCGGCCCTTACAGCTACGAGGTGGTTGGTAAGCTGATCGAAGCTGCCAAGACTACCGGCGCGGACTATGCTGTGGATATTTACCCCTTCTATGGTTCGGATGTGGAAGCCACCCTTCGTTCCGGTGTGGATATTCGCCACGGCCTGATCGGCGCCGGCGTTTACGCCAGCCATGGCTACGAGCGCAGCCATATCGATGGCGTGATGAATACCCTGAAGGTGCTCTGCGGTTATTTGAATGTATAAAGTGAGAACTCCCGGCTCGAAAGAGCCGGGAGTTTTGCGTTTTGGACGGTAAATGGTTGTTTAGCGTAACAAAGTAGCGAAAACCATGTCATTCTGAGCGAAGCCGCCGATAGGCGGCGAAGTCGAAGAATCCGTCCTTTTCGATAGGTTTTTAAGGGCGCGGGTCCTTCGACTCGCTGCGCTCGCTCAGGATGATACCCTATTTTTGTGCGTTGATGGTCGTGTAAACAACAATTCAGCTTACTGCAAATTGAATGGTGACAGGTTCGGTTTGGTCTGTGGAAACGGTCAGTGTTGCTGTGCCGGTGCTACCGGTGGTACGGATGTAGGTACCGGTCATGCCGCCCTCGGCGGTGACTGTGTCGGGGCCGATCAATTCAGCGGCGCCTTCAATGGAAAGTTTCACGGGAATCTGGGAGTAGGGGGCGATATTGCCGTATTCGTCCAAAACCCGGATGCGGATGGCTGTCATATCGTAGCTTTGCTTTTCTTCCAAAACCGTGGCAGAGGGGGTCACCTCTAAGCGCAGTTTTGCGCTGGGACAGCAGGTAACGGAAGCCACTACTTGCTGGCCGTCCAGCGCATCGAAACGCCAAACGGTTGCTTCACCACCCCAGTTGCCGATGTATTTGCCGTAAAGCGTATAAGCATCCTCGAAACGCAGTTTATAACGCACCATGGCGTAGGCCATGCGCAGATAATCAGCAGGGGAGAGGCCTGCCAGCCCTTTTTTGCCGATGGACACTAAGCATTTGCGCAGCAGGTCGGCTTTCTTTTTATCGAAACCCTCCTGGGTTTCCAGCAGGCAACCGACAGTATCATTTAGACGCAATGGCGGAGAAAGATACAAACCGTCCCAAACCCGATCATAGCGCAGCTTGTCCACAAATTCACCGTTTTTGTACAGGGCCACTTCGGCGGCGTTGGTAAAGGCGTAAACATCTCCAATCTGACCGCCGGGGTAGTCGCCGATGTCCATGGGGGAACCCATCACCAGAACAGGTTTCTCCTCCTGCTGGCTGGCATAGACGGCGGCGGCCAGTTTGGGATTGCGGAAGGAATCCATGACACCGTGGTAGCAGATCCGGTCGCCGGAGCCGAAATCCTTGTGGGTGGGGTAGTCGAACATGCACCAACCGAAGCAGCCGGCATGTTCACCGCTGACCATGGCGTCGTTCAGCACACGGGCGTGGCGCAGGGCGTGTTCCTGGCGCTTTTGCCAGGGGTCATAGGATTTCGTGGGGAACATGTGGCCGTTGTGCTCGGAAATGATGATGGCACTGCCGGCGGTGGGGGCCACCTTTTTCTTGGGACGCACGCCGCTGTTGTTGCCGGTGTGGGAAAAATCGTTGAAAGCGTACACATCTTCTAAAAGGTGGCTTTTCTCCAGGTAGCGTACGCCGCTGGTGGGGCGGGAGGGATCGAGAGCATGGGCGATTTCGTTGGTGCGCTTGTACAGTTCGTCCCGATCCTGGCTTTCGTTGATCCGCACGCCCCAAAGGACGATGCTGGGGTGATTGCGATACTGCAGCACCATTTCCTTCACATTTTCGCAGACTTGCTCCTGCCAGCTTTCGTCGCCGATGTGCTGCCAGCCGGGAATTTCTGTGAAGACCAGTAAACCCAAGCGGTCACATTCGTCGATGAAATACTGACTTTGGGGATAATGGGAGGTGCGGACGGCGATGCAGCCCAGTTCTTCTTTCAGGATCCGGGCATCCTCCCGCTGCAGGCTTTCCGGGGCGGCGTAGCCTATGTAGGGGTAGCACTGGTGACGGTTCAGACCCCGCAGGAAGGTTTTTTCTCCGTTGAGATAGAAGCCGTCTTTTCTGAAATCTATGGTGCGGATGCCAAATTTGACTTCCTGCGTATCCGTGATCTTGCCGTAACCGTCCAGCAGCTCGCATTTCAATATGTAGCGGTGAGGTTCTTTGCGGCTCCACAGTTTTGCCTCCGGCAGATACAGGTCTGCGGGTGCGGCGGTTTCCTTCATCAGTAAAACAGCGCCGTCTTCTTCCAAAACGGAAAGGCGGAGATGCTGGCTGCCGTGGGTCTTTGTTTCCACATGGACGGTGTCAGGCCGGGGCGTGGTGACAAAAATGTCTTCGATATAGCTTTGCTCCCGCACATCCAGCCAAACCTCCCGGTACAACCCGCCATAGGTCAGATAGTCGATGACATAGCCGAAAGGCGGCACTTCCGGATTTTCGGTGGTATCCAGTTTGACGGTAATAAGTGCATCTTCTCCGGGGGTGACCAAATCGGTGATTTCTGCCCGGAAGGCGGTGTAGCCGCAACGGTGATGGGCGGCCTGTTGCCCGTTTACATAGACGGTGGCGATATGGGCCGCGCCGTCAAATTGCAGAAACAGCCGTTTGTGACTGTATTCAGCAGGAATGGGCAGCACACGGCGGTAGCCGCAGATCATTTGATAGGCGTTGTGGTCAATATAGTGCAGAGGAAGCTCTCTAACCGTATGAGGAAGACGAACTGCTTGCGCTTTTCCCTCGCCCCGGCCGAAGTTTTCGGACCAGTTTTCTGTAAATTCCCAGTGATTGCATAATGATTGCAGCATGATACTTTCCTCCGTGAGCGTTGGTGCGGAAAACTGTTGTTTAGCTTAGTATCCGTACCGAATATGTCATTCTGAGCGGAGC
Organism: Oscillospiraceae bacterium; assembly: GCA_015068155.1. Classification (GTDB taxonomy): domain Bacteria; phylum Bacillota; class Clostridia; order Oscillospirales; family Oscillospiraceae; genus Faecousia. Next base: position 17,586 of record SVLC01000024.1, read on the forward strand.
GGCCCAAAGGGCCGCGTAGTCGAAGAATCCGTATTCTTCGACTACGGGGAACGGATCCTTCGACTCGCTTTGCTCGCTCAGGATGACATGATAAACAACAATTTATCAAATTGTTTCACATGATAACACAGGAGCATTACCGTCGGCAATGCTCCTGTGGATATTATAGCGCGCTGTATCCGTAGCTATTGATCAATGCGTCGATTTTTTTGCCTTGCTTGCAGTAGGGGCAATCCCGGTAGTCGTAGCTTTCATAATCCGGCAGATCCTTGACGGAGTAGATGGAACGAACGGGATAACCCTCGATCTCATCCACGGCGCGGTAGATGGACGCAACGCCGGCTACATGACCGCCGTAGTAACAGATGGACTCGATGCTCCGCTTGGCAGTGAAACCGGTGGTGACGGAGGCCATCAGGATCAAAACATGCTTTCCTTTGATCATGGGCTGGATGTTATCTCGGAAGATCATTTGGGAACTGGAAACGAACTCCGGTTCCACAACATAAATGGTCTGGTGGGCATTGATGGTGCAGAAGCCGCTTTTGGTCAATTCTTCGGCTACGCAGGCACCCAGCACAGCGGTGCCGTCCAGGCAGACAATGGTATCTACGGGGGTGTCGTTAATGAAGTGGGAAACCAACTGATAGGCAGTTGCTTTGGCTTCGCTTAAGCGGGTCTTCTGGAAGGTAACATCAATATAATAGTTGATGTGGCTGTGATTGGTGGCAAAGTGACCGCGGGCCACTCGCAGAGGGACATTGCCACGACGGCGTTCCAAATGCTTGATCTCAATCATAATTCCTACCTCCTATGGTTATGAATCATTTTCATAAAAAGAAAAGGCGTTTTCTGCCCGGCGAACAGCGTTTCTGCCGGGGTCAAAAAACGCTTTTTTTCATTATATCGCACTTAAAAAATCAATGCAAGAGGAAATGTTTCCAAAATTAGGAGGTCAGTCTTGTGCAATCTGCTTAGCTTTCAGAAGGGCCTCCTGACGAAGAAACTGCCGGGCGATGATGCTGCAGATCTGCTTGTTTTCGATCATGGCATGCACTTGCTCGAAAGTGGCCCACTGAACATCGTCGGTCTCGCCGGGCAGCAGCACGATCTCGGACAGAGGCGTGGCCCGGTGCAGGCAGTAGTGATCGTAAAAAGCAATGCTGTCCTGGCAGGTTTCCAACAGCTCAAATTCTTCCGGGGCGGCTTGAATGCCGGTTTCTTCATAAAGCTCACGGACGATGGCCTCCAGGCTGGTTTCACCGGCTTTGGCAGCGCCGCCGGAGTTTTCCCAGGTGCCGGCGTAGGTCTTACCGGGCGCCCGGCGGGTCAGCAGCAGCTTGCCCTGGCCGTCGTAAACCCAGACGCAGACCACAAGACCGTATTCGCCCTTGCGCCAACGGCTGCCCCGACGGTGAAGCCGACCGGTGAGCTGTCGGTGTTCGTTGTAAATGTCATTAAACTCCATAAAATCGCTCCTTTGAAGATCATTCTACCACCTGCCGGGAAAAAAGGCAAGTGGAAGAATGCCGGATAGCAGCAAATTCCCCGAACCTGCGGTTCGTACACGAAAAAAGGGCAACATGGCACTATAATCAAAAAAGCTGCCGCGCATAGTGGTCGGCAGCTTGATTTTTTGTAAGAAACAGAAAAAACCGAGGAAAAATCCTCGGAAATCACGAAATTATCCATTGACAAACGGGCGCAGGTGTGATATGATGGTTCTCCATAGTGTGATACTATGCCCTTCTGTGCCCATTCTTGCTTACTAAGCAATTATACCACAGAGTGGGGCCGCTGTCAAGCGGCAAGTTTCATAAAACAATCAACTTATCCGAGCGTATCAAAATGTAAGCAACACACAATTCGAAAGAAAGGCTGTGATGATCTATATGGAAATGGTCAAGGACGTAATGTTCGGCAAGACCATGCGTAAGTCCTACGCAAAGTACAAGGAGATCCTGGAGATCCCCAACATGCTGAAGATCCAGAAAGATTCCTACCAGTGGTTCCTGGAGACCGGTCTGCGGGAAGTTTTCAAGGATGTCGGCACCATCACCGACTTCTCCGGTAAGCTGGAGCTGTCTTTCCTGGATTATTCTATGGAAGACAAGCCCAAGTACACCATCGAGGAGTGCAAGGAGCGGGATGCCACCTATGCCAAGCCCATCAAGGTGCGGGTGCGTCTGCGCAACACGGAGACCGAAGAGATCAAGGAGCAGGAGATCTTCATGGGAGATTTCCCCATCATGACCAACGGCGGTACCTTCGTGATCAACGGCGCGGAGCGTGTTATCGTCTCCCAGATCGTCCGTTCTCCCGGTATGTACTACGGCCACGAGGTGGACAAGGCGGACCAGCATACCTATACGGCTACCGTCATTCCTTACCGCGGCGCCTGGCTGGAGTATGAGACGGATCTGAACAATGTGTTCTATGTCCGTATCGACAAGAACCGCAAGCTGCCCATTACCTGCCTGATCCGCGCGCTGGGTGTCAGCACCGACGAGCAGATCAAGGCCATGTTTGGCGAGGATGAGCGCATCCTGGCCACTTTGGAAAAGGATACCTGCAAGACCCGCGAGGAATCTCTGCTGGAGATCTACCGCCGTCTGCGTCCCGGTGAGCCTCCCACGGTGGAGACTGCCGCCGCTCATTTGGAGGGTTTGCTGTTTGATGCCCACCGTTACGATGTTTCCAAGGTCGGCCGTTACAAGTTCAATAAGAAGATGGATATCGTTGCCCGCATCAGCGGTCAGGAATTGGCAGAGCCTGTTGCCGATCCTATGACCGGCGAGATCCTGGCAATGCCCGGCGAAATCGTCAGCCGTGAACAGGCAAGAGAAATGGCTGCCAAGGGTGTTAACGAGGCTACCGTGAAGATCGGCGGCAGCAATGTCAAGATCCTGTCCAACAACATGGTGGATATGGCTGACTTTGTGGACTTCGATCCCAGAGCTTTCGGCATTACTGAGAAGGTTCGTTTCTCTGTTCTGCAGGAAATGCTGGCCACCGAAGGCATCGACTGGAAGGAAGCCTGCATTGAGCGGATGGACGATCTGATCCCCAAGCACATCATCACCGATGATATCATGGCGTCCATTAACTATCTGAACTGCGTGGCTATGGGCATCGGCACCCCCGATGACATTGACCATCTGGGCAACCGCCGCCTGCGCTGCGTGGGCGAGCTGCTGCAGAACCAGTTCCGCATCGGTTTCAGCCGTCTGGATCGCGTGATCCGTGAGCGCATGACCGTGCAGGACCTGGATGCTGTGACCCCCCAGAGCCTGATCAATATCCGTCCCGTGACGGCTGTGATCAAGGAATTCTTCGGTTCCAGCCCCCTGAGCCAGTTCATGGACCAGAACAACCCCCTGGCTGAACTGACCCACAAGCGCAGACTTTCCGCTTTGGGCCCCGGCGGTCTGAGCCGTGAGCGCGCTTCTTTGGATGTGCGTGATATTCACTACACCCACTATGGCCGTATGTGTCCCATTGAGACCCCCGAAGGTCCCAACATCGGCTTGATCAACTATCTGGCTACCTTTGCCAGAATCAACGAGTACGGCTTCGTGGAAGCTCCCTACCGCAAGGTGGATAAGGCCACCGGCTTTGTCACCGAGGAAGTGGAGTACATGACCGCTGATGTGGAGGATGCCTACTACATCGGTCAGGGCAACGAGCCGCTGGACGAAAATGGCTGCCTGGCCAATGCTCGTATCACCTGCCGTCACCGCAACGAGATCATTGAGGTGGATCGCAGCGTCATCGACTACATTGACGTATCCCCCCGTATGATGATCTCCATCGCGACTTCTTTCATTCCCTTCCTGCAGAACGACGACGCAAACCGTGCGCTGATGGGCGCTAACATGCAGCGTCAGGCTGTGCCGCTGCTGACCACGGAGCCTCCCATCGTTGCTACCGGCATCGAGCATAAGGCTGCTGTGGACTCCGAGGTGTGCCTGAAGGCGGAAAAGACCGGTACCGTTACCGCTGTTTCCGCTACCAACATCACCATCAAGTATGACGATGGGGATATTCAGACCTATAAGCTGACCAAGTTTGCTCGCTCCAATGCCGGCACCTGTGTCAACCAGCGCCCCATCGTGGTGATTGGCGACCGGGTGGAAAGAGAGCAGATCATTGCCGACGGTCCCTCCTGCTCCGGCGGCGAAGTGGCTCTGGGTAAGAACGTGCTGATCGGCTTCGTCAACTGGGAAGGTTACAACTACGAGGACGCCATTCTGTTGAACGAGCGTCTGGTCCGTGAGGACGTGTTCACCTCCATCCATATCGAGGAGTATGAGACCGAGGCCCGTGACACCAAGCTGGGACCGGAAGAAATCACCAGAGATATCCCCAATGTGGGTGAGGATACCCTGAAGGATCTGGATGAGAACGGCATTATCCGCATCGGTGCGGAAGTCAATGCCGGCGACTACCTGGTTGGTAAGGTCACTCCCAAGGGCGAAACGGAGCTGACCCCCGAAGAACGCCTGCTGCGGGCCATCTTCGGCGAGAAGGCAAGAGAAGTCCGCGATACCTCTTTGAAGGTGCCCCACGGTACCCGCGGTATCGTTGTGGATGTGAAGGTGTTCACCAAGGAAAACTCCGATGAGCTGGCTCCCGGCGTCACCAAGTCCGTCCGTGTCTATCTGGCGCAGAAGCGTAAGATCGGCGTCGGCGATAAGATGGCCGGTCGTCACGGTAACAAGGGCGTTGTTTCCCGTGTTCTGCCCGAGGAAGATATGCCCTTCCTGCCTGACGGCACCCCCCTGGATGTGGTGCTGAACCCCCTGGGCGTGCCTTCCCGTATGAACATCGGTCAGGTTTTGGAAGTCCACCTGGGCTACGCCGCCAAGGCGCTGGGCTGGCATGTTGCTACCCCTGTGTTCGACGGCGCCAATGAGAAGGATATCCGTGAGACACTGAAGCTGGCAGGTCTGCGCGAGGATGGCAAGACCATTCTGTACGACGGCCGCACCGGTGAGCCTTTCGATAACCTGGTCACCGTCGGTTATCCCTATTACCTGAAGCTCCACCACCTGGTCGACGATAAGATCCACGCCCGTTCCACCGGCCCCTATGCCCTGGTTACCCAGCAGCCTCTGGGTGGTAAGGCACAGTTCGGCGGTCAGCGTTTCGGCGAAATGGAAGTTTGGGCCCTGGAGGCTTACGGCGCTGCCTACACCCTGCAGGAGATTCTGACGGTCAAGTCCGACGATGTTACCGGTCGTGTCAAGACCTACGAGGCCATCGTCAAGGGCGCCAACATTCCCAAACCCGGCGTGCCCGAGTCCTTCAAGGTTCTGGTAAAGGAACTGCAGGCGCTGTGCCTGGATATCCGTGTGCTGGATGAAAAGGGCAACGAGATCGAACTGCGCGACGAGGAAGAGGATGATGAGATCATCTACTCCGCCGAGGAAACCAGCGATCTGGTGATCGGCGATACCAACGATGTGCTGGAAGCCGGCTTCATTATTGATGAGGACGGTCCCGAGGACATTATGGATGTGTTCGGCGAAGCTGACGGCGATGCCGACATTTATGAAGATTAAGGAGGTGTGCGTATGGCAGATGTAACTTTTGACGCCATTAAGATTGGCATTGCATCCCCGGAGATGATCCGGTCTTGGTCCTTTGGCGAGGTCAAGAAGCCTGAGACCATCAACTACCGCACCCTGAAGCCTGAGCGGGATGGCCTGTACTGCGAAAAGATCTTTGGACCTACCAAGGACTGGGAGTGCCACTGCGGTAAGTACAAGAAGATCAAGTACAAGGGCAAGATCTGCGATCGCTGCGGCGTCGAGGTCACCCGCGCCAAGGTGCGCCGGGAGCGCATGGGCCACATTGAACTGGCCGCTCCCTGCAGCCATATCTGGTATTTCAAGGGCATTCCTTCCCGGATCGGCCTGATTTTGGATATCAGCCCCAAGATCCTGGAAAAGGTGCTATATTTTGCCGCTTATATCGTCACCGATCCCGGTGATGCCCCCCTGACCCGCAACCAGGTTCTTACCGAAAAGGAATACCGGGATCTGCGGGAAAAGTATGAGGACGATTTCCGCGCCGGCATGGGTGCAGAAGCCGTTAAGGAACTGCTGGAGCAGATCGACCTGGAGCAGCTGTCCGAGCAACTGCGGGAAGAACTGAAGACCGCTTCCTCTCAGAAAAAGCTGCGTATCGTCAAGCGACTGGAAGTGGTGGAAGCTTTCCGGGAGTCCGGCAATAAGCCCTCCTGGATGATCATGGATGTGCTGCCCGTGATCCCTCCGGAAATTCGCCCCATGATCCAGTTGGACGGTGGCCGTTTTGCCACCTCCGACCTGAATGACCTGTATCGCCGGGTCATCAACCGTAACAACCGTCTGAAGCGGCTGATCCAGCTGCACGCGCCTGACATCATCGTACGCAACGAAAAGCGTATGCTGCAGGAGGCTGTGGACGCCCTGATCGACAACGGCCGCCGTGGCCGCGCCGTCACCGGCGCCAACAACCGCGCGCTGAAGTCCCTTAGCGATATGCTCAAGGGTAAGCAGGGCCGTTTCCGTCAGAACCTGCTGGGTAAGCGCGTTGACTACTCCGGCCGTTCCGTTATCGTTGTCGGTCCCGAGCTGAAGCTGTATCAGTGCGGCGTGCCGAAGGAAATGGCTATCGAACTGTTCCGCCCCTTCGTTATGAAGAAGCTGGTGGCAGACGGCCATGCCAACAACATCAAGTCCGCCAAGAAGATGATCGATAAGGGCAAGACCGAGGTTTGGGATGCCCTGGACGAGATCATCAAGGACCGTCCCGTTATGCTGAACCGTGCGCCTACGCTGCACCGTCTGGGTATCCAGGCTTTCGAGCCCATCCTGGTGGAAGGCCGCGCGCTGAAGCTGCACCCCCTGTGCTGTACCGCATTTAACGCCGACTTCGACGGCGACCAGATGGCTATTCACGTGCCGCTGTCCGCTGAGGCCCAGGCTGAGGCCAGAATGCTGATGCTTTCTGCCAACAACCTGCTGCGTCCCCAGGACGGTAAGCCTGTTACCGTTCCTACCCAGGATATGATCCTGGGCGCCTACTACCTGACCTACAGCCGCTTGGGCAAGGCAGAGCGCGGTGCTGAGACCGTATTTGTTACCGATGCCGGTCAGACCGGTCTGCCGGTGAACGAAGTGGTGGACGCCGACGAATTCCTGGCTGCCAACAAGGCTGCCAAGGCGGAGGGCAAGCAGGAGGCTAAGTTCCGCCCTGTGCTGAACTACTCCGGCGTGGAAGAGGCGATCGCCGCCTATGCCGATGGCACCGTGGGCCTGCATGCGCCCATCCGTGTCCGCTACGGCAAGATGGTGGATGGCCAAATGCAGTATAGAATCATTGACGCCACTGTGGGCCGCCTGATCTATAATGAGCCCATTCCCCAGGATCTGGGCTTCGTGGACCGCACCGATCCCGAACACGCCTTCGACCTGGAAGTGGACTTCCTGGTTGGCAAGAAGCAGCTTGGTAAGATCATTGATAAGTGTATCCGCAAGCACGGCTTCACCATTGCCACCGAGATGCTGGATAAGATCAAGGCTCTGGGCTATAAATACGCCACCAAGGGCGCTATCTCCATCTCTATTGCGGACATGGTGGTTCCTGAGAAGAAGTACGAGCTCATCAGAAAGGCGGAGGGTAAGGTCGTTGAGATCGAAAACTTCTACCGCCAGGGCTTCATCACCAACGAAGAGCGTTATCGCCTGGTGGTGCAGCTGTGGGAAAAGACCACCAAGGAAGTTACCGACGCGCTGCAGGGTAACCTGGATGAGTTCAACCCCATCTACATGATGGCCGACTCCGGCGCCCGTGGCTCCATGGCACAGATCCGTCAGCTGGCCGGTATGCGTGGCTTGATGGCCGATACCGCTGGCCGTACCATCGAAATTCCTGTTAAGGCAAACTTCCGTGAAGGTCTGAGCGTTCTGGAGTACTTTGTTTCCTCCAGAGGCGCCCGTAAGGGTATGACCGATACCGCTCTGCGTACCGCTGACTCCGGTTACCTGACCCGCCGAATGGTCGACGTTTCTCAGGATGTGATCATCCGTGAGCATAACTGTGGCACCACCGACGGTATTTGGGTTGGCGCTGTGTACGACAAGAACGGCGATGTTGTGGACTCCTTCGGCAACCGTATCCGCGGCCGCTTCCCCGTCAGCGATGTGCTGCATCCCGTCACCGGCGAGCTGCTGCATTCCAAGGACGAGATGATGATGCCCGAGGATGCCGAGAAGTTTGAAAAGGCCGGTATTGAGAAGATCTATATCCGCACCATTCTGGCCTGCCGCGCTCGCGTGGGTGTCTGCGCTAAGTGCTACGGCATGAACCTGGCTACCTCCAAGAAGGTGGATCTGGGCGAAGCCGTCGGTATCATCGCGGCACAGTCCATCGGCGAACCCGGTACCCAGCTGACCATGCGTACCTTCCACTCCGGCGGTGTTGCAGGTGACGATATCACCCAGGGTCTGCCCAGAGTTGAAGAACTGTTCGAGGCCCGCCGTCCCAAGAAGATGGCCACCATTGCCGAGATCAGCGGCGTGGTACACATTGACGATACCCACCGCACCGCCCTGCGTAACATTACCGTTACCGCAGAGGATGGCGAGGTGAAGGTATATCAGGTGCCTTACTCCGTTGGCCTGAAGGTCACCCACGGCAAGACCGTCAACAAGGGTGAACCCATCACCGACGGCGCGCTGTATCCCCAGGATGTTCTGCGTATCTCCGGCGTGGAGGCTGTGCAGAATTACCTGGTGCAGTCTGTCCAGGCTGTGTACCGTCAGCAGGGCGTTGAGATCAACGACAAGCACATCGAAGTCATCATCCGTCAGATGATGCGCAAGGTGCGGGTGGAAGATCCCGGCGACAGCTGCCTGCTCACCGGCACTGTGGTGGATACCTTCGAACTGCAGGATGCCAACGATGCCGTCCAGGCGCGTATCGATGCCGGCGAAGAGGGTCTGCGTTTTGCGACTGCTTCTGCAATGCTGCTGGGTATCACCAAGGCTGCTCTGGCCACCGATTCCTTCCTGTCCGCCGCTTCCTTCCAGGAAACTACCAAGGTTCTGACCGATGCCGCCATCAAGGGCAAGGTGGACCACCTGGTTGGCCTGAAGGAGAACGTGCTGATCGGTAAGCTGATCCCCGCCGGTTCCGGCATGATGGCATATCGGGACTATGCGCCCGGTGTGACCCCCGAGGCCCGGATCCCCGAGGATTTCCAGATGCCCGTTGAGGAAGAATAATCTCCAATAAGTAAGCCCGGATGCTTTTGCATCCGGGCTGTATTTATGTATTGCTGGTGCGGCTATCCTTTAATCTCTTATTTTCACGCACAGTTGAAATGCCACAAATCATATAGTTGATTGTGATGATCATCTGCGCCACAAACGGAATAATCACATAAAACAGAAATCCTCTGGGTTTCGGTAATGCGGGATCAACCAGAAAAAGGGATATATAAAGGTAGCATATCCACGGTATCACACAGACAAATGTAATACCTGCGCTGATAAAGAAGTTTTTTGCCTTTGTGTGCTCCCTGTTCTGCCAGAAACGATAGGCTATCGCCAGGAAAATTACATAAATCGTTGGAAGAAGGAAAAAACCTCGTCCAAAGCGAAATGCGTTTTCGTTTAATCCAATCAGATGACCGGACATCACGAGAGAGAGCATGAATAAAAATTGACATAGCCTATAGTTAATAGAAACGAAAAGTGTTTTCATAATACGCGCCTCCTTTTTATTCTTGCAATGTAATTTCGATAGTTGTATCTGATGCACGCTCAAATCATAATGGCTTTTGGGTTCCTTCCAAAGGATTCTCTCCTTCGTCGCGGAAATCTGCTATTTTACTGCGTTTTGATTTTCTATAACGCCAAATAACCAGTGCTATAATGAGTACGAAGAACCATAGAAACTCTTCCCGTCCTTCCTCGAACACTCGCACAAATATGCTTTTGATGCTTTTGGGTTCCGCTACATCAGATTTATATAAGACGGTCTCAACTCCCGCAGCATCGATTACGACCAACTGGGAAAAGGATAAGGCCAGCCACGTATCTTTTTTTAGCTGATATGTCACATCTCCCACAACTCGTTTGCTTTTTCTCAACAGGTTGTCATAGATACCATTGTCAGTTGTGTCCGGAACCCTTTTCATCTCCCCAATATTGCCATTTGGATCCACCGACATGATAATGCCACTGCGGACAAAATAAAGATTAAGGCGATCGGCATCCCACTCAACGGCCAGACTTTGCTCACAAATAAAGCTATAACCATACAGGAAGCTTCCATCGGCAGCATATACACAAACGGCTTTGCGACCATAGCCGGTTTGAACAGCTGCAATTTTTCCCTGTTCCGTAACAACAAAGCAATCTAGGTTTATCCTGGTTGGTTCTGTCGTTAGAAGTGAAAAATCAACATGCGATATAAATGAATTGCGGTCTTCTTCACTCATGTCTTCTGTTGAAAATCCCGTGTTCATTGCGTTTGCGTCAATCGAGTTCGCCAATAGAACAAACACAAGCATAACACACAAAAACAAATATCTTCTTTTCATATATGCATCACCGCCTTTTTACCTTGCACTTAAATTCGCTGTGAAAAATAAGAGCGCATGAGCGTTCTACGTTTCCGTATCGCTCATGCGCTGCGTTATGCTCGCGTTGACCGGCATGGGTCCACGGAGGGGCATAAGCGTTCCTTATGTTGCAAGCATATTTTACCATACATACAGCTTTGCGTCAAGAGCGAATGTTTTTTTGTTAAGGATTTTTTGAATTCCTCTCTATAAAATACGGATTTTCCACTTCCAAAGGGCAGGGGAGCGGGGAAAACTGCGCATACACGAAAAATTCATAACTTTTTTGTTGACTTTTTGGAAAAACTGCGTATAATATCATTTTGTATGGACACTAAAAAAGATTGTAAGATCCCGGAATGCGGCGATTTGGCAAAGCTTAGCCATTCCAAGGTGGTTGTAGGGGCTAAACAGCTCCGAAAAGCCCTGGAAAGAGGCACCGCGAAATTCGTGTGTTTGGCCAAAAATGCAGATCCGGCGATCACCGCGCCCATCGAAGAAAACTGCATCCAAAAGGGCATATCCGTTACTTGGGTATGCACCATGCAGGAATTAGGCGCTCTTTGCGGCATCGATGTCGGCGCCGCGGCGGCAGCAGCCGTCGATTAAATTCGGTTCTTTCGGATCATCCGAGGAATATACACCCGCCCAAAGGCGAGAATTTAAGAAAGGAGAAAAATAATGCCTACTTTTAACCAGCTCGTGAAGCATGGCCGTCAGCAGGTCACCTACAAGTCCACTGCACCCGCTCTGCAGAGAGGTCTGAACACCCTTGAGAACAAGGCTACTACTCTGCCCTCCCCCCAGAAGCGTGGCGTCTGCACCGCTGTTCGTACCACCACCCCCAAGAAGCCTAACTCCGCTCTGCGTAAGATCGCCCGTGTGCGTCTGACCAATGGCATGGAAGTTTCCGCTTATATCCCCGGTGTTGGCCACAACCTGCAGGAGCACTCCGTGGTTCTGATCCGCGGTGGCCGTGTTAAGGACCTTCCCGGTGTGCGTTACCACATCATCCGCGGCACTCTGGATACCCAGGGCGTCAACGGTCGTATGCAGTCCCGCTCCAAGTACGGTGCAAAGCGTCCCAAGGCCGGCAAGAAGAAGTAATCTTCTTCCAGTTTAACAAATTTGAATTGATCCCACGCCCGTTCGCAAGGCAAATGGCCTTGCCAAAGCGTTTTTATATATAGTATAAAAACCTCTGGCCAGGCACCAACGAAAGCAAAGACTTTCGAGTACCGATGAAATCATTATATTATGAAGGAGGGAAGCAAAGTGCCCAGAAGAGGTAATGTTCCCAAGAGAGAGGTCCTGCCGGATCCTCAGTATAACTCCGTTCTGGTTACGAAGCTCGTAA
>SVLC01000074.1 GCA_015068155.1 Oscillospiraceae bacterium
TAAATAATTGCAGAGAAGAAAATCAAAAGCACTTTTGTCACTCTCTGCTTTTTGCTCTAAGTATTTCTGTATTTTCTTTTTCTTTGTGAAAAACATTTTTTGTCTCCTTTTATCGCCAGTTTCGCCTTTGTATTACAGCGTTGCAAGCAACGCGGGCTTCGGACAAAGCCCATACCCCTGTAGGGCGGGGGTTTACTCCCGCCGCCTTTTTCGATTCAAGGCGTTCATTACGGCGGGAGCAAGCCCCCGCCCTACGATGTAGTCCCATTATAACAAAAATCGGCAGAGAAAACAATCTCTCTGCCGAAATTTGTAAACATCCTTATGAGAACGCTCCTAAGGGCGGCGCTTTTATTTTTTGCCGGTGACCTGGTACATCCGCTGGTCGGAGATCTTCACGGTGACCGTCAGGTGCTTTTGAAACATGGCAGCCAGTTCATCCTCGTGGATAAGACCCCGGGAGACCTTACTGGCAGCGCCCTCGTGGCGATGGTCGATCTGGGCCCGGCTCATGCCGTGGGCCACCGTCAGCGTACCGCCGGGGCGGAGCATACCGCTTAGGGTAGCGATCAGCTTTTCCGGGTCCGGGAAATGGGGAAACGCATTATAGACCATGATGCAATCAAACTGCTTTTCGCCGGAGAGCTCCTCCACATCCGCGCAAAGCACGGTGATATTTTCCCCGGGATATTTGGCAGCGGCGATTTTTACCATCTCCGGGGCAATGTCCACAGCGGTAACGCTGCCCACCTGCCGGGCCAGATAGTCCGGGAACAGCACCCCGGTGCCGCAGGCCACATCCAGCACATCCACACCGGGCGCGATTCCGGCGCCGTCCAGGATCTTGCCGATGATCTCATCGCTGCGGATCATCTCCGCATCCCACTGGGGCGCCATGCGGTCAAAAAAATGAATGATGTCTTCTTTATTCATGGGAAATTCTCTCCGGATATCTCTTGGAAATCAATTTTGCCCGGGTCAGCGCCAGCACCAAAACAGGCATCAGCACAAGCTGGATCACAATGCCGGGAATGCCGGTGACCAAGGAGGTGGTGACCCAGGCGAAGGGCGCGGTGCCGGGGGTGAATATCCAGGCTTTGGCCAGGCCGGAAGTAACACGGCCCAGAATCATGGCAGTGACCATGCTGATGTACAGATCCGGCACGGTCTTACCGGTGTGGACATAGCGCATCATCAGGCCGGTGACCAAGCCGTAGGTGCCGCATTCCACCATCATGCCCGGCAGCATTGCCAAAGGCGGCATACCGGTGAAGCTGGAAAGAAACGGACCCAGCAAGCCGCAAACCAGGCCATAGGGCCAGCCGCAGATCAGGCCGCACAGCAGCACCGGAATATGCATGGGCAGCAGAATCGCGCCCGCATTGGGAATTACATGAAAAGCGATGGGCAGCACCACGCACAACGCGGTGCAGATGGCGGCGGTTACCATTCGTTTTACGGCAGTCATAAAGGGCCTCCTCTTTATTTTTCTACATTCTAACAAAGAATTTTCCCCTTTTGAAGCCCCCTGGGGGGATGAAAAATCCATAAATTCCGGTTCATTGCGCGTTTCGGCGGCAACAGGAAACTTACTGGGTATTGGGATACAGCGCGCGGATCACTTTCACCAGCCGTTCCACAAAGCCCCACACCGGAGGTTCCAGCCATTTATCATATAAAATACACATATACAGCGCCTGGTGCCAATTTTTGATGGGCACAAAGGCAATCTGGGAATGGGGGTGGACACAGTCCTCCGACACCAGGCTGATACCCACGCCGGCAGACACCAGATCCAGCGCCGCCTGGGCTGTATTGACCACACAGCAGACTGTCTCATCGCCGCCGGTGGCCCATTTGCCAAAGCTGGTCTCGGAAACATCGTGAAATGCCACCTGGGGTCTGCCCGATAATTGCTGCGGCGTCAAAAAAGGCTCCTGTGCCAAAGGATCCGACAACGGCACCGCGGCAAAAAAGGACCGCCAGCACAATTTGCGGAAATGCAGGCTTCTGTCACGATTGGTGGTATCCACAATGGCCATATCCAGCTTCTCCTGCCGCACCAGATCCATCAGGTCCTGGGCAGCGCTTTCCACGATCTGAAAGCGGATGCGGCTGTTATGCAGCATATAGTCCGCGATCTCCCGGGCCACCGTTCCCCCCAAGGTGCCGGAAACCACGCCCATACGGATATATACCGGCGCGGAAATCATGCTGTCCTTCAGGGTCATGGACGCGGTATTCAGTTCCATCAGCGCATGGTCTACCTTTTCCCGAAAATAGCGGCCCTCGTCAGTCAGACGGATATTCCGCCCCACCTTTTCAAACAGCTTTACGCCGCCCAATTCATCCTCCAGTTGATGGATGGCGCTGGAAAGAGAGGGCTGGGAAATGCCCAATCTGGCGGCGGCCAAAGTGTAATGCTCCACCTGGGCCAAAACAGAAAAATATCGCAAATAATTGTAGTTCATTTGTACGCGCCTCGCAATCTATAGATACAAACTATAGATATAATATCATAACTATATTGTTTTTTACAAGGGAAATATATATAATTCTTTATGGATTTGAAAAAAGATGGTATTTTCCTGTGAAAAAGTCAACCAAGCATTGCGTTTTTGTTCACAATATGTTATTATATTGGTTGGAGGGCTTTTACACCGTGTACGGACACCTCCAGATTATTAACAGAAGACGCAGGCGCACTGATGCCTGCCAAGAGGTTTACCAATGAGCTTTACTTACAAGGGTCTGTCCGCAACCCTGGACAGACACATCGTTACTTCCGAAGAGATCGATCGCTATATGCAGCGGTTGGTGGAACAGAATCCCCGTATTGCCGAGATCAACGACCGCCCCACCGAGCTGGGCGACGAAGTAGTGCTGGACTACGCAGGCTTCTGCGACGGCGAGCAGTTCGCCAGCGGCACCGCCGAGATGCAGACCCTGACTTTGGGCAGCGGTATGTTCATCCCCGGCTTTGAAGAGCAGCTGGTGGATAAAGTCCCCGGCGAAGAGGTGCTGGTGAAGGTCACCTTCCCTGAGCAATATCACTCCGAGGCCCTGGCCGGCAAGGCCGCCGAATTTAAGTGCAAGATCCATCAGATCCGGGTCAAAACCCAGTACGAGCTGGACGACACCTTCGCCAGGGAAGTTGGCGGCTGTGACACCCTGGAAGAAATGCGCAAGCGCCTGGGCGAAAGCATGCAGGGCTACTCCGATGAGCGTGGCGAAATGGATCTGCAGGATCGTCTGCTGCGGCAGGCCGCCGAGACCCTGGAATTTACCCCCAGCGAAAAGCAGATCGAGGACGAGACCGAGAACCAGATGCAGAATCTGTCCGCTCAGCTTGCCCAGCAGGGTCTGAATTTGGAGATGTACTGCCAGTTCCTCAGCACCACCGAGGAAGAACTGAAGGCAGAATGCCGGGCCAACGCTGTGAACGCCGTGAAGCTGGAGGCCACCATTGAGGAGATCGTTTCCATCGAAAACCTGGAAGCCACCGAAGCCGAGATCGACGAGGCCGTAGATGTGGTGGCGCGGCAGAACCACATGACCGTGGAGGAACTGAAGCCCTACTTCAACGCCGAGTTCCAGCAGGCCATCGTCCGCAGCATCCTCACCGGCAAGGTCATGAGCCTGATCCGGGAAAATGCCACCGTTACCGTAACGGAAAGCTAAGTGATTTACGGCGGAATGCCGTGAATATATAATATTGTAATTTATGTGCCCAAGGGCACCAAAATCAAGGAGGAAACATACATGGCAATCAATTTCGTTGATGGCAAGTACGTAGACGAGAAGGGTATCGTCAAGCTGGACCCCACTATGTACGCCGACTGGCAGATCGCTGAGGAAGCAGAAAAGACTCTGCCCTCTGTCGAGTACTTCCGCGAAAAGCTGGGCCTGCTGCCCGAGGAAATCATCCCCTACGGCAAGACCCCCAAGATCGACTTCATCAAGGTCATGAACCGTCTGGCCGACAAGCCCGATGGCAAGTTCATCGAAGTTACCGCTGTTACCCCCACCCCCTTCGGTGAAGGTAAGTCCACCGTTTCTCTGGGCCTGATCGAGGGTCTGGGCTACATCGGCAAGAAGGCCGGCGGCGCTCTGCGTCAGCCCTCCGGCGGCCCCACCATGAACGTTAAGGGTACCGCAGCCGGCGGCGGCAATGCTCTGCTGATGCCCATGACCGAGTTCTCCCTGGGTCTGACCGGCGATATCAACGACATTATGAACGCCCACAACCTGGCCATGGTTGCTCTGACCGCCCGTATGCAGCACGAGCGCAACAACACCGACGAGTGGCTGGCTAAGAAGGGCCTGCGCCGTCTGGACATCGACCCCAAGCGCGTGGAAATGGGCTGGATCATCGACTTCTGCGCTCAGTCCCTGCGTAACATCATCATCGGCATCGGCGGCCGTCTGGACGGCTTCATGATGGAGAGCAAGTTCGGCATCGCTGTCGGTTCCGAGCTGATGGCTATCCTGGCCGTTGCCAAGGACCTGAAGGACCTGCGCGAGCGTATCGGTAAGATCGTTGTGGCCTACAGCCGCACCGGCGAGCCTGTTACCTGTGAGGATCTGGACGTTGCCGGCGCTATGGCTGCCTGGATGCGTAACGCCATCAACCCCACCATGTGCTACTCCGTCGAGCATCAGCCCGTGCTGATCCACGCCGGCCCCTTCGCCAACATCGCTATCGGCCAGTCCTCCGTTATCGCTGACCGCCTGGCTCTGAAGCTGTTCGACTACCATGTCACCGAGTCCGGCTTCGCTGCTGACATCGGCTTCGAGAAGTTCTGGAACGTTAAGACCCGTCTGTCCGGCCTGACCCCCAACGTTTCCGTTCTGGTTGCTACCGTCCGTTCCCTGAAGATGCAC
>SVLC01000025.1 GCA_015068155.1 Oscillospiraceae bacterium
CACACCGTGGATATCGACTACGGCAAGATCAAGATGTACGTGGGCAACTACGACTTCTGGTATGAGTCCTCTCAGATGGTGCAGGCCATGATCCGCAACAAGAACAAGAAGAACCAGGAAAAAATTGAAGAACTGCAGTTGTTCATTCAGCGCTTCTCCGCCAACAAGTCCAAGGCCAAGCAGGCTACCGCCCGCCGCAAGCTGCTGGACAAGCTGACCGTAGAAGAGATGCCCTGCTCCACCCGCCGCTATCCCTTCGTGGGCTTTATGCCCGAACGGGAACTGGGCAAGGACATTCTGACGGTGAAGGATGTTTCCGTCACCGTCGATGGCGAAAAGCTGCTGGACAAGGTCTATTTCTCCGTGGGCAAGAATGATAAGATCGCCTTCGTGGGCGAAAACGAAAAGGCCCAGACCGCCCTGTTCCAGATCCTCATGGGCGAGCTGGAACCGGATGAAGGCAGCATCAAGTGGGGCGTTTCCACCATCCGCAGCTACCTGCCCAAGGACAACAGTGAATATTTTGAAGGCAACGAAATGGAACTGGTGGATTGGCTGCGCCAGTACTCCGCCAAGAAAGACGATGTGTATCTCCGTGGCTTCCTGGGCAGAATGCTCTTCGGCAACGACGATGTATTCAAGCATGTCAATGTGCTTTCCGGCGGTGAAAAGGTTCGCTGTATGCTCTCCAAGATGATGCTTTCCGGCGCCAATGTGGTGCTGCTGGACCAGCCCACCAACCACCTGGATATGGAATCCATCCAGGCTGTCAACAAGGGTCTGGAAGCCTTCCAGGGTGTCGTCCTGCTTGCCTCCCATGACCACGAAATGCTGACCTCCACCTGTAACCGCGTCATCGCCTTCCAGCCCGACGGCACCATCATCGACCGCTACGGCACCTACGATGAGTACCTCTACTGGATGGCGCAAAAGAAGGCAAACGGCTAAAACTTTGCTATAGGGCGGGGGCTTGCTCCCGCCGCCAGGGAGGGTACAAATAATGACACAGGCGCAGAAAATGAACATGGCTCTTGAGTACGAAGTAATACCAAAGCTCAAGGCAAACGGATTCGATGGAAAATTTCCGCATTATAGGCGCATTTTTCCCGACAGGATCGAACTCATTTCCTTCCCAAAGAACAAATACGGCAACGCTTTCCACGTTGTAGCTTCGGTTGCATACCCAAACAGAGAAAAATGGGAGCAAAATATTGACCATCATTTCTTTGCAGGTGAACTTGAGGACCTTACCGCTGACGATTGTGGAAAAAGGTATGCGTTACAAAGCCGTTTTGGCGATTGCTTCTATTACACCGATGTATACATCATTCAGCTGTTCGGCGGAATCGTGTATCAAGGCGTAAGCGAAAAGAAAATGCAGTCTTACAAACCCAAGCGTTTTGATATTCATATACAGAAATACGATGAAGGAATATACCAGCGTATTTGTGACGAGATTAACCGTAAAATGCCCAAGATATACAAATGGTGGTCAAAAATGGCCACGCAATAAAAACGGCGAGAGCAAGCCCTCGCCCTACATTCCCTACAAACGATTTAGGAGAATTTCCAATGAAAAAAATCTTAGACATTATCACCGAAAAGATGCAGCAGGCATTCGTCGATGCCGGTTACGATGCATCCTTCGGCCGGGTGACGGTTTCCAACCGGCCTGACCTGTGCGAATATCAGTGCAACGGCGCTTTGGCCGCTGCCAAGCAGTATAAATGCGCCCCCATTATGATCGCCAACGCCGTGGTGGCGAAGCTGGATGCCAACGACTACTCCATGGTAGAAGCCGTTATGCCCGGCTTCATCAATCTGAAGCTCAGCGACAGCTTCCTGCAGGCTTATCTGGAGGAGATGCGGACTGCCCCCGACTTCGGCGTAGAAAAAGTGGGCGCGGGTCAGACCATCGTGGTGGACTACGGTGGAGCCAATGTGGCAAAGCCCCTGCACATCGGACATCTGCGTCCTGCCATCATCGGCGAAGCCCTGAAGCGGCTGCACAAGTTCCTGGGCTACAACACCATCGGCGACGTGCACCTGGGCGACTGGGGTCTGCAGATGGGTCTGATCATCGCCGAGCTCCACGAGCGTCAGCCGGAACTTCCCTACTTCGATCCTGATTTTACCGGCGAATATCCTGCCGAGTCTCCCTTCACCATTTCCGAACTGGAGGAGATCTACCCCACCGCCTCCGGCAAGAAGTCCGATCCGGAATTCTCCCACAAGGCTCACCAGGCCACTTTCGAGCTGCAGCAGGGTCACCGGGGCTATCGGGCCATTTGGAATCACATTATGAACGTGTCCGTGGCTGACTTGAAGAAGAACTACGATAACCTGGATGTTCATTTTGAAAAGTGGCTGGGCGAGAGCGATGCCGATCCCTACATTCCGGCTATGGTGGAAGACCTGAAGGCCCGGGGCATCGCCGTGCAGAGCGAAGGCGCATGGGTGGTTCCTGTGGTGGAAGAGGGCGACAGGAAGGAAATGCCCCCCATGATCCTGGTAAAGTCCGACGGCTCTGCCATCTACGCCACCACCGACCTGGCTACCATGGTGCAGCGTATGCAGGATTGGGCGCCTGATAAGATCCTCTATGTCACCGACAAGCGGCAGAATCTGCACTTCGAGCAGGTATTCCGCGCCGCCCGGAAGGCCGGCATCGTTCCCATGGACACCAAGCTGGAGCATGTAGGCTTTGGCACCATGAACGGCGCCGACGGCAAGCCCTTCAAGACCCGCGACGGCGGTGTGCTGCGCTTAGAGCAACTGATCGCGGATATGACCGATTTTGTCCGGGCGAAAGTCGTGGAGAACCGCATCGTTTCCGAAGATGAGGTAGAAGAAACCACCCGGAAGATCGCCATGGCTGCCCTGAAATACGGCGACCTGAGCAACCAGCCCACCAAGGACTACAACTTCGATATGGAGCGTTTCGCCGCTTTCGAGGGCAACACCGGTCCTTATATTCTTTACACCATCGTCCGGATCAAGTCCATCCTGGCCCGCTACGGCGCATGGGAGCACCTGGCCATCCAGGCGCCCTACAACACCGAGGCCAAGGATCTGATGCTCTCCGTTACCAAGTTCGGCCCCGCTATGGAAATGGCCCTTGCCAACGAAGCCCCCAACCAGATCTGCGCCTACATTTACGAGCTGGCCGGTTGCGTTAACAAGTTCTACCATGAGACTCCCATTTTGAAGGAAGAGGACGAGGCCGTTAAGGCCGGCCACATCGCTCTGATTGGCCTTGCCAAGCGGATTTTGGAGCAGTGCATCTACATTCTGGGCTTCCAGGCCCCGGAGAAGATGTAACATGTCCTATCATTACGATTGGATCATGCGGCAGATCGAGATCATCGCCGCTACCCTGGCCTATATTCTTTCCAAAAAGAAGACCCATATCACCGCCGCTTACGAGGCATCCGCCCTCCCCTCCGGAGAGAATGCACTGTATCTGCAGTTGGCTGCGCTGGTGCGGCAAGGCCGGGTCTGCCAGGCAGAAGACATCCTTTTCGACGCGCTGGAAGAACCCAGCGACCTGGTGCTGGATGCCGCGCTGCGGTTTTATGAGGATCTGAACGCGCTGTCCGATGATACGTTGGAGGCTGCCAATTTCTCCCGACAGGAGATTTTGGAAGGTCTGCAGAATGTGTGTCAAATCTTTGGAATACCCGTATAAAGAACAACGCCCGGCCGATCGGCCGGGCGTCTTTTCATGTTCACTGGGGATATTGACGGATCCACTGATCCATTTCCTCCGCCGATTGCGCGCGAAGCATAGTGCCATCCGGGAAGATCAATACATAGGTTTCTACATCCTGATTGTCCGTCGTGTCCTTCCATTGGGCAACAATATAACCAAACACAGCATTTTCATGCTTCTCGTAGCTGGCAGAGATCTTCTCCAGCTCCCATTTCTCTGCCTGAAGTGTTTGAATATAGGCGATGCCGCGAAGTAAATCAGGAAGCTTCTCCATGTCTTCCTCCGTAAATCTGGCATCAGAATACTCCACATTTTGATAAGCCGGATCATTGGGCCTGGTTTCTTTTTGGATCACGATCCTCTCATTTGTAGAAAACCCGTTAATGATCCTGCAATATATGAGCATATCATTATCAAAATATCCGTTTGTGTCATAATAGCGCATATCACCGGACAAATACAGAGAAAACGCCCCCTGGCCTTGCGACTTTACATAGGCAATCGCCGCCTGGGCTTCTTCCCAGGCAAAGTGATCCTCACCTATTACATCCAGCCTGCTTGCCGGCGTATACTTATGCTGGCTAAACAGTTCTTTTATAGCTGCCTTTGTATCCGGCAAATTCCTTCCGGTTTTTCCAGGGTATGCCCATACACTTTCATCCGTCAGCCATTGCGCAACCCTTGTTTTATAAGCTCCCCATCCCGGTTTATCCCAAAGACTCGTATCCAGTTGATTGCCGGAAAAAGCCAGTACTGCACCCTTTTCCGGTGCTGTTTTTTCATCGCTTCCCACAATGCTGACTTGATCGTGGGTCGGCGTTGTAAATAGCAATGAAAATGTTTCCATCCGTTCTTGCGTCACATTTAGCATAGGATACGCTTCTAACCCCATCTGTTCGATGGTCATAATGAATGAATCGTATTCCATAAGATCTGTGGACAAATAAGCAGGAAGCGCAAAGTATATATCCCGGGGAATTCCTTCTCCCACAATGGTCTCCAGCACCCGCAGACGAAGTATATAAAAGTCTGTATCATGCTCCACAAACGGATGACGATAAACATCCGGAAGGATTTCTTTTATTCTCACATGCACGGACATGGACCGCAAGAATTGCATATCAGCAGTTACTCCTCCGATGCCCATATTTCCATCATCCGAAGGGTCAGGCGCATTCAAATTCGGCGCATTCACCCACAGAATTGCCTGATCGCAGATCACATGCTGAGCGGTAACCGAAAATTCACTCATCACCTGCCAGATAACACCCGAAAGTACCGCTATGCAAATTGCGGCCGCAGCGACTGATAGGATCCAATTGCGTTTGGTGCGCTTTTCCGACCGTTCCAGCATAGCTTCCTCAGTGCCGCCAATGGCCTTCAGCAGGTCTTCTCTGTTCATATCATCCCCTCCTTCTGTAAATATTCCCTCAGCTTTTGTCGGGCGCGGGAGAGGATCAGCCGCACATTGGCGCTCTGCAGCACATATCGCCGGGCGATGGCGGCGGTGTCCTCTAAGTAGAAGTATCGCCGCAGGAAAATATTACGATCCCGTTCGGACAAGGTCTGCAAAAAGCATTGGATCGCCTTTTGCAGCGCCTCCAATTCCATAGCCGTGGCAGGATCACCGTCGCCGATACACTCCCCCAGTTCTTCCAGCGCCACTTCTACAGCGCCGCCACCTCGCTTTTCTGCGTGGGTCATACGCCAGCGGTCCAAAGAAAGATTGCGTGTAATTTTCGCCAGAAACTGGCGAAATACATTGGGTCTTTGAGGGGGCACGGCGTTCCAGACCCGCAGCCATGTGTCATTGACACATTCTTCCGCATCTGAAATATTCTGCAAAATACGCCAGGCAATCGTTTTGCAATAAGCGCCGTATTTTCGATCCGTCTCTTCTATAGCCCATTCTTCCCGTGCAAAATACAATTCTATGATTTTCTCGTCCTCCATATTGCTCCCCCCTTCAATTGTATTGACGAAAAAAAGCGGAAAGTGTATCAACCGCCAGAATAATAGTTTTATATAAAATTATTATATTTCCCGCAGAAATAAAAGTCAATCAGCAATACAAGTGCGGAATGTGGGATAACGGACCGTCCAGGAGTCCGGTCTCTACGAAATGGCTGCAAATAAACGCAAACGCCCGGCCGATCGGCCGGGCGTTATTTCTTATTGCTTTGCGATCCATTCATCTACGGTCGAGTAGAACTCCTGGACACCTTCTTCTGTGTGGGTACCGTCCGGAAAGATTATGTGATAGAGCCACAGAATTCTTTCCTGTCCATCTTCCTCATACTGCCAAGTGCAGGTGACATCACCGAAAACATAGTCTTTGTACTTTGTGTATTGCGCATCCACATTTTTCAGTACGAGTCCTTCGGCTCCCTCCACCTTGGGAGGATCGAAGGTTTTTACTTTTTCTACAAAGTCCGACAAGTCCGGCAAATTCTGCAGATCCTCATCGGTAAATCGGACAAAATGGTCCACCTCGTACCTTACATTGCCATTCTTTAAGGCCAACAGTATATCCGAAGGATCTAATGAACGTGTAGTCATGTAAATTCTCTCATTGGTCTCGAACCCGTTAATGCAGCGGACATAAGACGCCTCTACATAATCATCCGAAAAGTTGACGGCAGACTGTCTCAGGCCTATATGACGAATATCCTCTTGGGCGCGGACATACCGCAATTCCTGGCGGGCTTCCTTCCACCAGAACGTATTTGTCGTCACCACGCGGGGCAGCCAACTATACCAGCGTTCCTGCTCCGCCAACTGCCGGGCATTCATGATCGCCGTCTTCGTGTCTTTTATGTTTCTGCCCTGCTTGCCGGGATAGCTTTCCGGGCCATTCGGGGCTACCCAACTCAGCACCTCGTCTTTCGCATGGCTCCAGCCTTCTTTTTCCCAAAGGGAGAGATCCAGTACATCATCCGAAAAAGCCATCACGCTACCCCAACAGGCATCCACGCTCCAGGGTTCAAACAGCAAAGTAAATGCCTCCAGGGTCTGCTGGGTGGCGTTGACCATGGTGTAGTTCTCCAAACCAAGCTGGCGCACCGTCACAATGAAGCTGTCGTATTCCTGCAGATCCATGGATAGATAGGCCGGCAGTAAATAATAGATCTGGGATGGCATATTGCTGCCCACAATGGTGTCCAGCACTCTCAGCCGAAGGATCCGGTAGGCAGTTCTGCCGATGCGGCCATAGCCATTAAAAAAACAATACGTATCCGGCAGGATCTCTACGATTTTGGCATGGACGGACATGGTTTGACCAAACTGCTTGGTTGGATGAAACACTTCGTCAACATCGATCATACCCACAATATCACTCAAATCAATATAGGGAGAATCGGGTATGGCGTAGCTGAGTTTTGCCAAGTCCACCGTAGTCGTCCCTATGGTTTTTCTTACCGCCCCATAGCGCTGCCGGTGGATCACGCAAAATATACCCACCAGCAAGGAGACACAAACCACCGCGGCAGTGAGGATGAATACCCATTTGCGCTTGGAATTCTTTTCCGGCGGCTGGAACACAGATTCGTCAGTATTCATTGGTTGTAACGCTTCTTCTCGATCCATATTGTAATCCTCCTTCGTTTATTCATCTATTCTTGTCCTTTTAAATGACGGCTGCCCCTTGCTTTTTCGCCTTTCGGTCTTTCAGCAACCAGGGCAGGTATGCCACGAAGAACAGAGCCGTCACCACTGCCACCATGATGGTGGTGCGCAGCAGGAAGTTGGGGGGCAAAATATCCAGCACCGAGGGGGTATCCTCCGGCTTTGCCAGGAACAGATAGTTGGCGCCGGGGCCCAAATACCGATTGGCGAAAAACGCCACCACACCCAGTACCGCCAGGCATACCCAGGAACGGATCGCAGACTTCACCGTGGGCCGCATGCCGTGGATGAAGATCATGTAGAAAATGGCTACATAACCCAAAAGATGCTCCGCCCAGAACTGGTAGTAACGGAACCGGGTGGGGCCGGTATATGTAATGACCGTAGGGGTGATCAGAGCGAAAATTGACCCGGCAAATATCCAAAAATACACAATGTCAAAAAGCTTTTGGCTCTTGCCAACGACCATATAGCTGGCAAGCACCACCGCCCAGCCACAGACCGTAATGGGCAGATGGTCGATGGGATTGGGACCCAGCGCCGGCATGCCGATGAGTCTCCAATAATAGCTCATTTCTGACACGATCAGCATAAATGCAAGCGCATAACGAAAATAACCCTCGTGTTTACAATTCCGCAGTTCCTTACGGAAGCGCCATATCAGAAGGATGATCCCTATAGCCACAAGGATCGGCAAAAAATGGGCCAATGTGAAGTTACGAAACTCCACTTCCGTACCTGCGCCAAAGAAATGGCGAATGAATTCCTGCATAAGAACCTCCTTAATGCCAATTCTGGGCATTTTGAGTGTTGTAGAGGTCGGCGTAGATGCCGCCCTTTCGGAGCAATTCTTCATGGGTGCCGCATTCGGTGATCCTGCCGTCAGCGATGGAAATGATGCGGTGCGCCGCCCGGATGGTAGAAAGCCGGTGGGCAATGATCAGGGTAGTGCGGCCCAGGGAAAGGTTATCAAATGCCCGCTGGATCTTTGCCTCCGTCACGGAGTCCAGCGCGGAGGTGGCTTCGTCCAGGATCAAAATCGGCGGATTCTTCAGGAAAATGCGGGCAATCGCCACGCGCTGCTTCTGTCCGCCTGAGAGCAGGGTTCCCCGCTCGCCCACATAAGTGTCGAAGCCATGGGGCATGGCCAGGATATCCTCGTAGATTTCCGCCTTTTTCGCTGCTTCCACCACTTCCTCCATGGTAGCGCCGGGCTTGCCATAGCGGATGTTCTCGAAAATGGTATCGGCAAAAAGGAACACATCCTGCTGCACGATGCCGATATTTTTATGGAGGCTATGCTGGGTCACATCCCGGATGTCCTTGCCGTCAATGCGGATGGCGCCGGAATCTACATCGTAGAACCGGGGGATCAGTTGACATAATGTTGTTTTGCCGCCGCCGGAGGGGCCGACGATTGCAATGGTTTCTCCGGGCTGCACCGTCAAAGAAACGCCCTGCAGCACATCCAAATCGCCATCGTAGGCAAAAGTCACATTTTCCACAGCGATCTCGCCCTCTACATTCTCCAGTTCCCCTGCTTCCGGCTTATCCTGCACCGTAGGCTCGGTGCGCATGATGGTAACGAATCGGTTCAAGCCCGCAAAGCCATTGGAGAACATTTCCGAGAAATTGGACAGCTTCCGCATAGGAGAAACAAAGGTGGCAATGTAGAGGATAAAGGTGGTCAGATCCCGGTAGTCCATCCGGTTTTTCATCACGAAATAGCCGCCCACACCGATGATGATCACATTCAGGCTGCAAAGGAAGAATTCCGTGGAACTGTGGAACATACCCATGGCCTTGTGGAAATTTCGCTTGGAGGTTTTATACTGGGCATTTGCGGCATCAAAACGGGCGCATTCCACATCCTCGTTGGCAAAGGCACGGGCGGTGCGAATGCCGGAGAGGCTGCTTTCGATCTCCTGGTTAATGAGGCCCGTCTTTTCCTTGGTGGCCCGGGAGGCTTTGGCCATCCGGCGGCGCATGGACATCACCACAAACAGGAAAACCGGGATGGTCAGCAGCACGATCAGCGCCAGTTCCCAACGAATGGTGAACATGACGATCAAGGCGCCGATGATGGTTAAGGTGGATGTCAGCAGATCCTCCGGGCCGTGGTGAGCCAACTCCGTCAGTTCAAACAGGTCGGAGGTCAGCCGGCTCATGAGCTGGCCGGTGCGGTTACGGTCGTAAAAATCGAAGCTCATTTCCTGCAAATGATGGAACAGGTCCCGGCGGATATCCGCCTCCACCCGGATGCCAAAGGTATGGCCGAAATAGGCCACGGTAAAATTCAGCAGGCTCCGCAGCAGATAGCTGCAAACCATGACGGACATCACCACAAAGAAAGTGCGGTAGACCGCATTGGGCAGCCAGGTGTACAAAGCCGTGCGGGTCACCAGCGGAAAGGTCAGGTCGATGGCGGCGATGCCGCAGGCGCAGAGGATGTCTACGGCGAATAGCTTTTTATGGTTTTTAAAATAAGAAAGAAAAATCAACAAAGGCGATTTTTTCTTGAAATCAATGGTTTTCATGCACTCTCCTCCATTCTATCCAAGTATTATAGCACATTCGAAAGGAAGAAGCAAGGAAAAAGGCTTCTCCGCAAGGAGAAGCAGGCAAAAATCTTTGATTTTTGCCTGATGCGGTGTTGGCTGCATAGCCGCCATCCATCACGCCGCTTCCAGCGGCTGCACCACACCCGGCCCTGCGGGCCACCCTCTCCTCAAGGAGAGGACTTAGCGTTGCTGACAAAAGACCTGCCCGGGCGGGCAGGCCTTTTTTCACTTTGTATAATGCAGTATATATTCCATCGCATTCATAGTGTTTCCCTCTATGTCATACAGCAGGATCAGCATACGGTAGTCACCGCTTTCCGGCGGAACTTGGTTCCATTCGTCCAGATCGATGTTGTACACCAGCACATAACGACCTTCTGTGTAAACATTGGGCATAACACCGGCCAATTCGTTTTTGAAATTCAGCTGCCAACGGGAATCCGTCTGCATATCGCGTTCAAATTCCACCACTGCTTGTTCATCGAAGAAAATGGTACTGCTAATGTAGGTAGTGGTCCAGCCCGAAGTATAGGCCTGGTCGCCGAAATCCAGAGTGTGCACACTGGAATGCTCGGGAATATCGATACCGGTGTAGCGCTCGATAGTTCCAATATAGGGCGGATTGGGAGGCACATCCAGAATACTCCCATCAAAATCAGCAAAGATAATAGACATGGAACCACACAGGGACAAAAGTGCGGCCGCGATCACACCAGCGACCAGGTTTTTTACCCACTTCTCCCCTTTTACTTTCAGCACAATGCCAAGGATGATGGCGGCGACGGGTATAGGCAAAAGGAGGAAAGCGTACCAACTCTGCCGAATCAATAGCTCCATATCCCAACTCAGGTAGAAAAACCACACCACCGCGGCCACAGCTGCTATGACACTTGCAACAAGGGCCGCTTGAGCAGCAGTGCAAAGCTTTTCGGATGCCCGTGACTTTCTTTGCCGCAGCTGATACAGCCGAGAATTGGGTTGAAGTTGTGAGGTGGGAAAATTGAGCAGTTTTCCATCATGGCGGACAGAAAACATCTGCTTGGTTTCTGAGAAGAATTGCAACTCCGAGAGTGGGATATTGCAGCTTTGTTCCAGCTGCCCATTCTGCTGGATCCGCTGGAATATATGATTTTCGTATACATCGTAAAAATAGAGACGCTGGGGAAGTTTTAAATTGTTCCTTTGCCATTCCTTTTTGTGTCTGAAGATGGCGATCGCGGTCATAACCACATAGATCATACCATACAAGATGGCATTGATAAACCAGCCTTCCCAGCCAAAGAGAACCGTAAAAATTGCCCAACATGAAATAATCCACAAAAAGCTTTTTCTTATCATAAGCCCCTTCACAGCTTTGCGAACACCCTCCAGTTCCTGGACGGTAGGGGTAAATACATAGCTTTCCAATGGCTGTGCGTCGGGATTTGTCTGTTTTTCCGGCTGCTCCGTCAAAATCTCGTCGATAGACACGCCGAAGATCTCTTTCAGCCGCACCAGGTTATCAATGGTGGGCAGCGTTTGGTCATTTTCCCACAGGCTGACGGTCTGGCGGCTGACCAGTAGCTTCTGCCCCAATTCCTCCTGGGACAGGCCCTGTAGTTTTCTATAGTGTTGGATCCGCTGGCCAACGGTCATGCTCATCCCTCCTTTTCTCGGCTTGATTGTAGCATAAAGCCGCAAAAATAGCAAGCACAGCCTCCTTGCCACTGTCAAGCGCCGCTTGCGGCCACCCAAAGGACTTCTCCTTGAGGAGAAGCTGTCACCGAAGGTGACTGATGTGGTGTAGACTACGCAGTAGTCGTCAATTACGCCGCCTTTGGCGGCTACACCACACCCGGCCCTGCGGGCCACCCGCTCCTCGGGGAGAGGGCTTGGGGCGCAAAAAGACCTGCCCGGGCGGGCAGGTCTTCTGTATGTATTTTTTAGCAGCCTTCGTCCAGCATGATCTTCAGGATGGTGGTATCGGTTTCCCGCATACCTTCCCGGGCCAGGCGGCCGATGTTGCTGACCGTACGGTCCGCGCCCTTGGTGACAATGCCGTCGCCGCCATAGAACTGCTGGTTCTCCAGGTACATATTATAGCCCAGGATGCCGGCATCCACCGCCGCGGCGATCTTGGCGGCGCAGGAGGGCTTGGCGCCGTCACAAATGGTACCGGACAGGATGGCCACGGCATTGACCACCGTATGGGCCACAGCTTCTTTGCGGCCGCCATGCAGGTAAGCGATACCTGCGCCTGCGCCAACGCCGGCGCTGATGGCGCCGCAGTAAGCAGACAAACGGCCGATGCCGGTTTTCTGGTGGATGGTGACCAAGTCGCTGACGGTGACGGCCTTGATCAGTTCTTCCTCGGACGCGTCAAAGGCGCGGGCGTAAATAGCCACAGGCACACTGGCGGTGATACCCTGGTTGCCGCTGCCGGAAAGGATGATAACCGGCATCTCGCAGCCGCTCATGCGGGCATCGGAGCCTGCGGCGGCCCATGCGGCAGCGCGGCGGTTATCGGCGGTACCCTGCTGGTTCAGAATCACAGAGCCGATATTGGCGCCCCAATTGCCAGCCAAACCTTCCTTGGCAATGGCCATGTTATACTGCAGCTGACGGCCCACGAATTCCTTCACATCGTTAATATCCAGCACATCCGCAAATTCCACGATCCGTTCGATGCTCAGGCAGGTCTTGTCGGTGAGGTTATCCTCGGAAGATTCCTCCACCGGCAGCTCTACCTGCACCTGGCCGTTGCGGCTGATATGGACGATGTTGGTGTGATGGTTGACGATGCGGACCCGGGCGGTATCCTCCCCGGCGTACAGCGTCAGGTCGATGTCAAATACCAACCGGGATTCGGAGGGCGCAATGTTGATGGTCACCTCGCCCATGTAGTCCTTCAGTTCCGCCTGCTTTTCCTTAGAAACCGAAGCGATAACCTCCAACTGCTTATCGGCATCACCGGCCACCACGCCGGCGCAGACCGCGGTGGCAATACCCCGCAAGCCGCCGGTATTGGGCACCACGACGCTCTTGACATTCTTAATAATATTACCGCTGACCAGAACATCGATCCGTTCCGGCAGCTTGCCCAGCACCTGGCGCGCCTTGGCGCCGGCGTAAGCCAGCGCGATGGGTTCGGTGCAGCCCATGGCAGGCCGCAACTCTTCCTTCAAAATCGCAACAAACTGCTGATATAATGCATCTCCACGAATCATATAGGAGACCTCCTAACACCTAAGAATACTGGTATTATAGCACATTTGTGAAAAATTGCAAGGAAATATACAAATATCCCCATAATTTATGTGAGATTTGTATGTTTTTGGCTGTTATGTCGGAAATTTACCCTGATATTCCGAAAAAATACGCAAAATATAAGGCCAGAAATTACGAAAAGGGGTGAAGATTTGAAGAAAACCTGGCTGTTTCTTCTGCTGTCCCTTTTTCTATCCGGCTGCGCGCACCGGCAAAATGTCCATGTGACCTCCCACATCGTTACCGAGATCACCATCACCTGTGAAACCTGCACCCAATTCACCCGCCGGTATTATAACACCCACGAAAAAATGCAGCAGGTTTTGCTGTACCTGCGGGCCGTCAGTCCCGGCTATCCCACCAAGGAAGATCCCGAGCCCCTGGCAGGCCGTGTGATCTATATCACCCTGCACCGGGCCGATGGCACCCGGAACGTATATCGGCAAAAAGATAACCGATTTCTTCAGCAAGGCGGTCAGCCCTGGCGTCAGATCAATCAGGATTGGGGCGCCTCTCTCTACCGGATCTTACTGGAAAATGAAAGTGACCCGGAGCTGGGGCCGGAGGCCTACCGTCCCCTGCCCGGCAGCTGGCGCTACCGCCGATGGGTCGTCGATGCACACAAAAAGCACCCGGGTTAATGCCCGGGTGATCAGTCTGTCAAAGAACCTCTGTTTTCGTTAGGTGAAAACAGGGGTTCTTTGACAGACTGAAAAGACCAACACCAAATGGTGTTGGTCTTTTTATGGAGCTGCTAGCCAGATTTGTTTGCATTTTTGCACGGAAATGTGCAAAAATTAATGTGTGGCCGGGGCCCTTTCCCGGCCAGCAACAGTCCCCCGGACTGTTGCATTTGAATTTTCAAATCTAGCCAACATAAAAATAAAACCCATCCAAACGGATGGGTTTTATTTTTGGAGCTGCTAGCCAGATTTGAACTGGCGACCTCATCCTTACCAAGGATGCGCTCTACCTGCTGAGCTATAGCAGCATATCGTGTCCCAGACAGCTTCGCCATTATATCTCAAAGATGCAAAAATGTCAAGCCTTTTTTTCAAAATTTTTGACTTTTTTTGCAAAGCCGATCCGGACCCGGTTTCCTCAAAAACCAGGCCCGGTTTGGCTGAAAATTACACGCCGGAGTAAGCGGCGAAACCGCAGTCGATGGGCAGCACCACGCCGGTAATGGCAGAGGCAGCCTTATCGTCGGTCAGGAAGAACAGGCCGCCCAGCAGCTCCACAGGATCTACATAGCGACCCATGGGCGTGCCGTTCAAGATCTTAGCGGAACGGGCAGTGGGCGTACCATCCTCGTTAAAGAGCAGCGCACGATTCTGGTTGGACACCAGGAAGCCGGGCGCAATGGCGTTGCAGCGGATACCGGTGCCGGCAAAGTGGGTAGCCAGCCACTGGGTAAAGTTGGAGATGCCGGATTTCGCGGCGGAATAAGCGGGGATCTTGGTCAGAGGGATATAGGCGTTCATGGAAGAGATGTTCAAAATATTGCCGCTTCTCTTGGCCACCATATCCTTGGCGAACACCTGGGTGGGCAGCAGCGTACCCTGGAAGTTCAGCTTGAACACAAAATCCACGCCATTGGGATCCAGATCAAAGAAGGTCTTCTGGCCCTCCTTGGCCTCGTGCTGATACTCATTGTCGGTGGTGGCTCGGGGATTGTTGCCGCCGGCACCGTTGATCAGAATATCGCAGGGGCCCAGATTCACCAGCACCTGCTGATGAACAGCTTCCAGCGCCTCGGGATCCAGCACATTGGCCTTGTAACCGATCATGGTAAAACCTTCGGCGGTGACCTCTGCGGCCAGTTTCTTAACGGCTTCTTCGTTCAGGTCCAGGGCAGCCACCTTTGCGCCTGCCTGGGCATAGGCCCGGGCCATATCGCCGCACAGCACGCCGCCGGCGCCGGTAACCACCACCACTTTACCGGTGAAATCACATTTCAGAGGAAGATTGATCATGGAAAGTACCTCCAATTATTATTTAATAATCAAACAGTTGTCTTCTTGCCGGAAAGCTTGTCCAGCATATCCCACACGCCCAGCATATACATAATGCCCAGGGCCCGGTCATACAAACCGTAGCCGGGACGGACATTGCCGGGGCCCTCATTCCACAGATGACGGCCATGGTCGGGACGGATGTAACCCTCAAAGCCGCAATCGTGGTACGCCTTCAAAATCTCCAGAATGCCGGTATCGCCGTCGCAATCCCGGTGCGATGCCTCGGAGAAATCGCCGTTGGGGAAATGCTTTACATTGCGGATATGGGCAAACGCGATACGGTCGCAGTGCGCCCGGACGATCTCGGCTACATTGTTCCGGGGGTCAGCATTCAAGCTGCCGGAGCAAAGGGTCAGGCAATTGCAGGGATGATCCACCATCTTCAGGAAGCGGTCGATATTCTCGGCGTTGATCAGCAGCCGGGGCAGACCGAAAATATCCCAGGGGGGATCGTCCATGTGGATGGCCATCTTCATGCCGCATTCTTCACAGGTGGGCATAATGGCTTCCAGGAAATACTTGAGGTTGGCCCACAGCTTTTCGTGGTCCACATCGGCGTAGGCCTTGAAAAGCTGGTCCAGCTTGGCCATACGCTCCGGCTCCCAGCCGGGGAAGGACATATTATACTTCTCGGTAAAGTCCAGGATGTACTTGGCCATGGCGTTGTAATCGTCCTGGATCATGCCCTTTTCATAGAACAGGGCGGTGGAGCCGTCACCCACCTCGTGGAAGAGATTGGAACGGGTCCAGTCGAAAATCGGCATAAAGTTGTAGCAGATCACCTTCACGCCAAACTTAGAGAGGTTGCGGATGCAGGTTTTGTAGTTTTCGATGTACATGTCCCGGGTAGGCAGGCCGATCTTAATATCGTCGTGGACATTCACCGATTCCACCACATCGCCGTTGAGGCCATACTTGTGCAGCTGCTGCATGACTTCTGCGATCTCAGCTTCTTCCCAGATCTCACCGGGCATCTTATGGTGCAGTGCCCAAACGATGCTGGTAACGCCGGGGATCTGCTTGATGTCGGACAGCTTGATCTTGTCGTTACCTTCGCCATACCAGCGAAAACCCATTTGCATTGGCATAGTTTTACCTCCAGTTTTCTAGTATTCCCCTTTATTATAGCCACTTTTTCAATAATAGCAATAGGAAAAAGTTTTGTATTTTAGGGAAAAACTATGCAGAAGTTGCGGTTGTCGTCCTCCCCCCCCAAAAAAACTGTACATTGAAATAAGAATGTGATATAATAAAATAAAAAGGAGTAATTTGTATGAAGAAATTTCTTATTGCATTGCTTGCACTGCTTGCTCTGCCGATCCGCGTATTGCTGTTTTACACCATATTCTCCTTGATTGTCCTTTCCCCACCGGATACCATCACCTATAATGAGGATTATACCGAATTATATTACAATGGATACACTTACATAGACTACGGTAATGCCAACGGAAAATATGATACAGATCCTTATGAAGACACGGACTATTGGGTAAAGATCGCCACTATGTCCTATTTCTTCCCCCTGGGCATTACGGAATATTATGGTAATGATCTGGACAATCCGGATGTGATCATCACTGTGCGAGGACAATATTTTTTTGTACGGAAGGATATCACAATTGATCAGCATTCTATGTTATCTGTATGTGATTCACCCGAACCGTTCCGCTTCCGGATTGCTGAGGTGACCACAGAAAATACGATTTCTTTCGACATTAAAACAGAGGATAATTTTAAAGAAGTATGCAATTTTGATGCTACATTGGATAATTACCCCGGCGTCACCCTGTCGATCTCCATTTTGGTTTCCGATGGCAAATTCTATCTGCAGGATAGTTTGTTTGCTGATTATTATGAGATAACAGAGGATTTCCATAGCGAGCTTATCCGTTTAGGTTATCTGCACAATGAGAATTGAACGAGCAGGAAAAGCTTGACCGCAACGGTTACATTCTACGATGCATAGGTTGCATCCGCATATATTCTGTGGTACACTGCCAGCAGAAAGGATGTGTTGCCCATGAACGCCTATGTAACCGGCGCTACCATTAAGCAGCTCCGGGAACGACAAAATCTGACCCAGGCAGAGCTGGCTGCGCAAATCGGTGTCAGCAGCAAGACCGTTTCCAAATGGGAGACTGCCAAGGGTCTGCCGGACATTGCATTGCTGCAGCCATTGGCCCAAGCATTAAACATTTCCCTGATCGAATTGATGAACGGTCAGCAAATCCGCAATCAGAATGTTTCTGCCAACATGCTGCGGTCTAAATTCTACGTCTGCCCCGTCTGCGGAAATGTGATCCATAGTGTGGGCAGTTCTGTCATCAGTTGCTGCGGCATTACCCTGCCGGCGATGGAAGCCGAAGATGAGGACGAGGCCCACAGCCTTTGCATTGAAAAAGTGGAGGACGAGTATTTTCTCACCCTCCCCCACCCCATGACCAAATCCCATTTCATTTCCTTTGTGGCCTTTGTAACCTGCGACCGGGTGCAACTGGTAAAATTTTACCCGGAGGGTAACGCCGAGACCCGGCTGCCGCTGCGGGGCAAAGGGATGCTTTACTGGTATTGCAACCATCACGGACTCTACAAACGAAAGCTATAAACCGGGGCTTGACCGTTGTGGTCAAGCCTTCGCTTTTTGTCTTTACATCGGACCGCCGCAATGGTATAATACACTTATAAAGGAGGGATATCATGGGTTTTCCGAAACTGAAAAATCCGGGGATCTGCCGGATAATGCCTTACATCGTGGTCCTGGGCGGCGGTTTGCTGCCCATTGTGGTCGTCATTCGCCTGCCCGTCCCTGATGTCATCAAGTTGGTGGTAGTATTTGCCGCCTTGTTTGCGTTGATCGGATACATGATCAAAAACTTTATTGTCTTAATGGGCATGGATATGGCCCTGGCCCTGGAGTGCTGCCATCGCACCGCCAGAACCCAATACACCCTGCCCGCCGGCTGTACCGCCGAAGGCATCCGCCGCCGCGTGCTTCGCTACGGCGCCGCCTGCGAGCCCAGGCCCAACCAGCCCAAGCCCGCCGCGCTGCGCTACAAATTCAGCAGCTCCATGACCGTCTATGCCAGCGGTATTGAACGGGTCATTGCTGCTTATGAAACAGATCTGCTGGACAATGAAACCTACGGCCAGATCTTCCGTTCCGCCAAAACCAATTCCGCTGCTTTGATTGGCAGAAAGAAGGCCATTTTTCTGGATGCTGCTCAGAAAAAAGCCCCGCTGCACCGGGGCACCGTAATTTTGATCCTGGCCCATCGGGTAGACCCCCGCCTGCTTTCCGATCTGTATAAAAAAGTTTGCCAGCAATGCGGCGATGAGAACGAAAATTGCTTCGTGCCCTGCGTCGTGGACCTGGAGCATCGCACCTGCGTATTCAATTCTCTGCGGGTGCCTTATGTGGGCTTCGGATACGCCGTTAAAAATCGGTGCATCCGCATCATCAAGCGCATCGTCTTCGGCGGCAATTGGAATTTGGCGGGAAACCGGCATACCCTGCCCGGCAGTTTAGATCCTGAGCAAACTCTGTGGACCTTCTGGAAGACCCTCCACCATGAGATGGTGGGCGCGGACAGAGAAACCCAGCGCCGGTTTGAAGCCATGTCGGAAAAGGAGCTTTTTACCCAGGAGGACAGCCTGTATCTGAAATGGGATCACCGGGGCATCTGCCAAACCATCGTACCGGACGCAGAGCGCCGCACGGTGAAGGTGGAGAAGGTCACCGATTGGTACTATCCCAAAATGCAGCCCATCGGTAAGCAGATCATCCAAAAAATGGAGGAACAGATCGTAGCGCACTACACCAACCAGGGATACCGGGTGGAATTTGTAGATCTGGAAACCCTGATAGAACAAGAGGCTTGACCACAACGGTCAAGCCTTTTTATACGCCTCCCTTGTGCAAAGGGAGGTGGCATTTTCGCAAGAAAATGACGGAGGGATTGCAGTATAACGAAACCTTACAATCCCCCAGTCAGCTTCGCTGACACATAGTTTATTGTGCGCTTGCCACCGGCAAGCAATAATCCGAACCGCTTCGCTACCCTTTACACAAAGGGTCCCTTGCTCAAAATAATGATATAATCCAATAAATCAGGCCGTATACTACCCCGGCGGAAACGCCGTAGACGATCACCGGGCCGGCGATGGTGAACATCTTGGCGGCGGTGCCTAAAATCATGCCCTCTGCTTGTGTCAACTTAGGACCCATTAGTTTTGCAAAAATATTTACATTAAATCGGCGGTGTAGTATAATAAAATAAATATACAAACCGTTTTAACTACACTCAAGGGGTGATTAAAATAAATATCTTTGACGAACTCGATTTCCTAAGTGAAGAGGATATAAATTCTTTACGTAACTTTTTTGAAGATTCTCACAAAGTTTTTCTTAAAAAATTAAATATGACTGATGAAGACTACAATGCCTTTTGTGAGCCGTACCTTAAAGAAGCATCTGCCTTTAACGATTTAATAAAAGCACAAAAAGGAAATAAACAACTGCTTGAAAAATCCCTTCTTGCGCACTCTGTCCGAGAAGAAAAAAGCAGAGGCGGCGAAAGCATTCATCGTGGCTTTTATTGTCCAAGTCTAATACAAGACATAGTTATCGGAAATTGCAAACGCGGAAGCTTATGCAAACCAAATAATCCTAAAGCTGCCTATACCCATTATTTTGATTCTGACGACAAACATATCGCAACACGAAAACATGACGGTAGTATTGCGTCAACAGAATATATACTATACCATGACAATAAAAGCATTGGTATTATGTTTGACGAAGTTGACCGACTTGAAACCATAGCCGAATGTGAATATGATGAAAATGGTAGAATTCTTAGATATGTACACGCCTTATGTGGAAATAATGCGGTCACAGAGTTATATAAAGAGCTTTACACATATTCTAAAGAAAATATCATAGTAGAAACCTCAACGCTCAACTGCAATATTCCACATGTACTACTATCACTTGATAAGTATAGTTTTCAAATTGAGTCAGGGATGTTAAAAAACTATACGGTTGAAGTGTTTGGTGGCGAAGACATTAGCGACCAGCCGTTAAATACCAGGACTTATAGTATAAAAAGAAAACGCAAAGTTCCTATCCAAGACAATTTATAAAAATTAGCAATTAAAAAATGCTTGACCGATTGGTCAAGCATTTTGTGTTAAAATAACGTCGTTATCCAATATATAACCCCATACACCACACTTGCCACCGTGCCGTACACAATAACCGGTCCTGCAATCGTAAACATCTTTGCGACGGTGCCTAAAATCATGCCCTCTGCTTGTGGTCAAGTAGGACCCATTAGTTTGCAAAAAATATTTACATTAAATCGGCGGTGTGGTATAATGAAATAAATTGAGGTGGAAGTATGACAAACCGACAAATCATGCTAAATGCATTAAAAAAATATACATTTCCGATTCTTCTGGAACAAGGTTTTACAGGTAAGTATCCCAACTTCAGACGCAACCTTGATAATTGCATTGAACTAATTTCTTTTCAAACAAATAAATGGGGCGGATCTTTTACTATAGAAGTATCGGCTGTCTTTCCAAACGGCAAAAACAAGAATTATGAACTATATGAAGGCGTGACTGAGGAGAACTTTGGTGTGGAAGCGACAAATCACCGCTACAGATTGCCGGGTATGTTTGACGGATGGTTTTATTATAGGGATGTCTATCGCAAACGCACTTTATTCTTTGGTAACATATATCGTGATATTTCAGAAAAAGAGTCAGCCGATTTTGTACCGTCTAACGGATACAAACTAGTTCAAAAATTCAATGAAGATACCGCAGTTCAAATATGCAAAGAAATTAACATTCAATTCAAAAAAGTGCATAAATGGCTTGCTGATTTTGAAAGCAAGAACGGAAAATAAAGCATAATTTAAGGCTTGGTCATTCGACCAAGCCTTTTTGTTAGAATAAAGTTGTTATCCAATAGATAATCCCATACACCACGCCGGCGGAAACACCATACACGATCACCGGGCCGGCGATGGTGAACATCTTGGCGGCGGTGCCTAAAATCATGCCTTCGGTTTTGAACTCCACTGCCGGGGCAGCCACCGCATTGGCAAAACCGGTAATGGGCACCAAGGTGCCGGCACCGGCGATTTTGGCAATATCATCGTACACACTCAAACCCGTCAGCAGCGCCGACAGCGCCACCAGGCTCATGGAAGCGGCGGTGGATGCATCGGTTTTTTCCAATCCCAGGGCGCTGTAGCCGTTGATCAGCAGTTGTCCCAGCACGCAGATCAGACCGCCGATCCAAAAGGCATTCAGACAATCCTTCCCAATGGGCGACGGCGGGGATAGTTTTTTCACAAGCTGATCGTATTCTTTTTCCGTCATATGGATCCCTCCCGAATTAGCTTGCCCCGGTTTTGGGGGAATATGTAAAATCGGCCCGGAATTCCGGGCCGATCCTTTTTATTGCTTTTTGACCTGCTTCATGGACAGACTGATGCGATGCCGCTTTTCGTCCACCGCCAGTACGACCACTTTCACCACATCGCCCACCTTCAGCAACTCGCTGGGGTGCTTCAAGCGGCGGTTGCAAACCTCGGAAATATGCACAAGGCCGTCCTGGTGAACGCCGATATCCACAAATACGCCAAAATCGATGACATTGCGCACGGTGCCGGTCAGCTCCATGCCGGGGATCAGATCCTTCATTTCCAGCACATCCTTGCGCAAAACAGGAGCAGGCAACTCATCACGGGGATCACGGCCGGGCTTGGAAAGCTCCTTGGCAATGTCCACCAGGGTCAGTTCGCCCACCGCGCAGGCCTGCGCCGCCTTGTCGAGGCCATACGCCTCCAAACGCGCCGGCAGATCTGCCAGGCTCTCCCCTTTTTGGCAGTCCAGCAGGCTCAGCAAGGCCCTGGCAGCTTCATAGGACTCCGGGTGTACGCCGGTATGATCCAGCACTTCCTTGCTCTCAGGAATCCGCAGGAAACCGGCGCACTGCTGGAAGGCCTTGGGTCCCAGTTTGGGGACTTTCTTTAGTTGGGCGCGGGAAGTGAAGGGTCCGTTTTCCTCCCGGTAAGCCACGATGTTCTTGGCCGTGGTGGCATTCAGGCCGGAGACCTGCTGCAGCAGGCTGCGGGAAGCGGTATTGGCATCCACACCAACGGCGTTGACGCAGTCCTCCACCACGGCGCCCAGAGCCGCATCCAGCTCCTTCTGGGGGCAATCGTGCTGGTACTGACCCACGCCAATGGCCTTGGGATCGATCTTCACCAGTTCTGCCAGGGGATCCTGCAGGCGGCGGGCAATAGATACCGCGCTGCGCAGATTCACATCATACTCCGGGAATTCCTCTGCCGCCAAGGGCGAGGCGGAATACACCGAAGCGCCGGCTTCGTTGACGATCATGTAACTGGCATTGGGGAAGCTGTGCAGCAGCTCCACGGTCATGGCCTCGGTTTCCCGGGACGCAGTGCCGTTGCCAATGGCAATATGCTGTACACTGTGCTTACGCATCAGACCAGACAAAACGGCGATGGCCTCCTGCTTCTTCTTTTCACTGAAAGTGGGATACACCACGGAGGTGGCCAGCACTTTGCCGGTGGCGTCTACCACAGCCACCTTGCAGCCGTTGCGATAACCGGGGTCCAGGCCCATGGTGACGAAGCCCTTGACAGGAGGCTGCATCAGCAGCGGCTTTAGATTCAAAGCGAAATTGTGAATGGCGCCGCCGTAGGCACGATCGGACAGTTCGCTGCGGATCTCCCGCTGGACGCTGGGGAAAATCAGTCGCTCAAAGGCATCCTCAGCAGCGGCGCGGACAAACTGGCTGACGAACATCGTAGGCTTCAAAGCAAACCGGCACACCAGTGCCGCGCCCTCGTTGCCCGGCAGGGTAATGGCAGGCTTTAGAATTTCTTCCTTTTCGCCGCGGTTGATGGCCAGGATCTGATGGTCCATCAGCCTGGAGATGGGCTGGCTGAATTCATAATAAAGCCGATAGACACTATCCACCTCGGGGTCGGCCGCATGGCAGGTCAGGCTGCCCTTGCGGTTGAGCAGTTCCCGAAGGGCCTTGCGGATGTCGGCATTATCCGAAAGATCCTCGGCAATAATGTCGCTGGCGCCCTGAAGAGCATCCTCCACCGTCTCCACGCCCTTCTCTGGGTCGATGTAGGCGGCAGCCAATTCCGCAGGGTCACTACCGTCCTGCGCGAAGATCGCTGCCGCAAGCGGCTCCAGGCCCTTCTCACGGGCAACAGACGCCCGGGTACGGCGTTTCTGCTTATAAGGGCGGTACAGGTCCTCCACCTCCGCCAAGGTTACGGCGGCATCAATGGCGGCGGACAGCTCCTCCGTCAGCTTACCCTGGTTCTCGATGGCATTCTTGACCTCATCCCGGCGCTGCTGCAGATTGCGCAGATACTGCAGCCGGGTCTCCAGGGTGCGCAGCACCGTATCGTCCATAGCCCCGTGCATTTCCTTACGGTAACGGGCGATAAAAGGAATGGTGTTTCCCTCATCAATGAGGGCGATGACATTTTCAATGTATTCCAGTTTCTGACCCAGTTCCTGGGACAGAAGCTCTGCAATTGTCGGCATAGGGTTCTCCTTTGTAATGAAAAATTCCAATGGGTATGATAACATATTTTGGTTAAAAAGAAAAGAGAATTTTTAAGAAATTTCCCTCTCCGCCTCCGGCGGAAAACACTTGACAAACCTTTCGGAAAGGCATATAATAATCTGCGTTCCCCCCTACTGTATTTGGGCCTGTAGCGCAGCTGGGAGCGCATTACATTCGCATTGTAGGGGTCGTCGGTTCGAATCCGATCAGGTCCACCATACATGAAAAATCCGAACTACTTCACGATAGGAAGTGCGTTCGGATTTTTTATTTATATCAAAGACATTACATATTGATGCTAACGCCCAGGGAGATTGATTGTTCCCTGGGCGTTTTGTTCTGTTTGCACATTTGAAATATGGCATTTTCTTGCTAAGATGAAATTAGAAACAAATAATTAGGAGGAAATGCATATGAAAACAACTTTTGAGGCCCTTGGCGGCATTTACCGACAAGAAGGTGATTATCTGCTGCCCAATTTGGAAGCGCCCGAGAGTCCGCAAATCGGCATTTGGGGAGAACGGCGGCGCAGGTATCTACAGACGAGCCAAAAGGCACTCTACACAGCCATGCTGCTGAGTGGTACACTCAATGACCACCTTGAGGAAGTGGACAGGTCTGCCAACGAAATGTTCGACC
Source organism: Oscillospiraceae bacterium (assembly GCA_015068155.1). Classification (GTDB taxonomy): domain Bacteria; phylum Bacillota; class Clostridia; order Oscillospirales; family Oscillospiraceae; genus Faecousia. Next base: position 24,442 of record SVLC01000025.1, read on the forward strand.
GTCTGGCTGCCAAAATGGCGGCACAAGAAGGTATTACAGAGCAGATGAAAGCAACAAATCCAATGGAATGGGCACAACAATGTAAAAATGTACATAACTACGCCAAGGAAGTCGTGTTCCAAACCCTTATCTTAGAGCATGATGGATAAAAAACTGCAAGTTTATATAGCGGTCGTCTTTAGTCGTGCAACTGCATTTAAGGAAAATACAGCATCATATCGCCTGTGGTCATGCGGGTCAGGAGACCGTCAGTGTAAACATAGGTGTAGGTGACATCCTCAACATCGGAAGCACCGGTATCGCTGCTGCGGCTAAGGCGCATACCGTTGGCATCATACTTGAAGAAGGACCATGTTTCCGCACCTTTGGTCATAGAGGCCAATTGACGACCCTGCTGCCAGGTGTAAGTCCACGTGCAGGGATAGCGGAATGCTATCCCCGCAGCTAAAGTGCTTGTGGATCAGGGCAAGGCATCATGTCATCTTTCTAACCTAAGTAGCAACGGCTCCGATAAAAAACACATAATCGCCCCTGTACTCAAGGTTTATTTTAGTGTTAATTTGATTCCAGTATTTTTACAGAAGGAAATCAAGTCATCTTTGCCTGGATAACCCATATGCCAACATTTCTCTTCGCCGTTTGATAAATAGGTTATATACGCACATTGTGGCAAGAGAAAATTATACAGCATGAACCAAGACTCAACCGAACAAATACTGTAATACTCTATTTGAAGAACCTGGCTACGGTTTATCGTTATTTCATTTTCCCCACTTTGCATATCCGGGTACTTAATAATCAATTTATCATCTTGTAGTATCAGATAATATTTGTTCGATTTTGAATGTTTCTTTGCGCAGCCACATGCAATTAAATAAACCAAACTGAACACTATAGCCACATTTAGCAACACATAATCATGCAGTACATAAAATGCCATTGCACTCCCAATGCAAACTGGTATAAATGCAATACTTATAATTACAACCCATGGTGCAAATACACCTTTGTTAAGCATGATCATCAATAAGCCTCCTTTAATGCGACTTCCAAACGCGACAACAAGAATTTACTTGGGTACACCCCAAACCAAAGTAAGCCAAAATGGTATTTTACGGCATTTTGAACCATTGTTTTGAAACCGACTTTTGTTTCAGGCACTTTGACACCAGTTATGCCTCCTGCCATGCCGCCAACAAAGGAGAGCATGCCACTTGCCATGTTTGAGCCTGCAGCAATAAACATATCAGACCATTCGAAATTCAAATCTGTGTTGATTGCCGTGTTGACAGTATATCCTATTGCGCCTGTTGAAAATGCGATGCTTGCGCCTAACCCAAACGCACCTAATCCAGACAACGTAACTCCGCCAACAACCAGTGCCTTATTTGCAATCATCGCTGCGCCCAGTCCAGCACCTAATGTAATGCACGCTCCGATACCAGCGCCCGCAATTAAACCCTCAACTACATTGCCAAAGTATTCGCGCGCCTTGACACTACCATTAAATATTTCGCCATCATCGGAATAATCCTTGATCACAGTTACTCCAGTAGCGATAGCTCCTCCGATGAGTGCGGTTATAGCTACTCCAGCCAGAAAGGCGCCTAATGTGATATCTTCACCTGTTGGATCAACGAACACGATTGGATTGTTGTGGCAATAGGCAAACATATTGTTGCCCAGAATGCCATCACCAGTGGACATGTAAGAGTCGGCACTAATGAATCTGCTAATTTCGGGATTATAATATCTGCTCTGGAGGTAATAGAAGCCAGTCTCGTTGTCATACACATAGCCGCGATAACGAAGCGGGTTGATGGTTCCAATGTCATCATCAGATACATCCAATGTGAGTGTCGGATAACCCCAGGCATCATATTGATAAAGTGTAATTGCCGTACCACTGTCATCCAGAATCGCTATTACATCGCCTTGGAGATTGGTAACGTAGTAGTATGTCTTGCAATCGGTTCCACAGGCTTCGCCCTTTTTGACCTTGCAGTTGGTTCCGGTGTGAATGCTCACCGTTAAGGGCATTCCCACTGCATCGTAGGTGAAGTACAGCATAATATCGCCCTTGGTCATGCGGCTCAGCAGACCGTCGGTGTAAACATAGGTGTAGGTGACATCATCGGCATCGGTACCACTGCTGCGACTAAGGCGCATTCCGTTGGCATCGTAGGTGTATGTCCAGCTTTCTGTGGAATTATCCTCAAGAATACGGGACATGGTTGCCAGCTGTCTGCCTTGTTTCCACGTGTAGGTCCAAGGGGCAGCACCCCCTCAACCATCTATTGTTTGGGCTTTATACAATATGACGTTCATTAATAATTTTGAGTGCGTGATTAGCAATAATGCAATTTTCACAAGTAGACACCGTTTTTATGTAATTAATTGCCTTATGGGTTCCGATTTTTGCTAAGGCATATAAGCATTTTCGGTTAAATTCACAATAATTGCTTTCATATTCTAAATTATCGCATCGATACATGGAGCCTTGATACAAATAATCTGTTATTTGTTCCTCAGATTCAAATTCTAACATGCCAGCAATTCTGTCATGAAAATGATGCCACGGCTGAATGAGTAACGGTGCTAAATTGATACAATAATATTTTACAGAGTTGAAATGCGTCAAAAGCATCAATAGTAAATCAAGCTCAAGTTCATTATGTGAATCGATGGAATCGCTAAGCAGTTCAATTACATAGGTATGATTGATTCCTTCTTGTCCAAAAAACACCTTGCAAAAAACACGATCTTTTTTTTCTTTAACCCGTTCTGGCTCAATCCTATTATACTTTTGGGGATCCTTAATTAATCTCTGTATGAGCAATTCTAACTGTACTTGTGTCATAAAATCTCTCCTAAATTAAACCAAACGACAAAATGCCTCTGTTAAATAATTCCAATGCTGTACCAAATCCCAAACCGATATTAATAATACCACACTCCGCTTTAAAAAAGGCATTTGCCGCCATCCATCCTTTAGAAACAACTGGCATAGATGGATATGTACTACTGACCAAAGCGGAAGTGTCGCGCACACCGATTTTAGCAAGCCAATTCACTGTTCTATTTCGGACGGTGAACTTAACTGTAACACCATTATATTGGCTGGCATAAGTTGCATTTGGGGAGATAAAGGTTTCTGTACCTTTCGGTATTTTTCCAGTTGATTGTAATGTGGCGTAGTCATCAGCTGACATAGTTCTATAAAATGCCGTTTTGCCAAAAAGGCCGCTCATAACATTGCTAGTAGAGGATGCAATGCTACCTGTTGCATAATAGGATGCAGCCATTCCAATCCCTGCACCAATAGCAGCACCAGCCAATCCCGCGCCTACATACCAGCCCCAATGCAAATTGAATTCTTGGTCTGGAACGTAATCAACTGCAGCTGTGGCTCCTAAACCAATGACAGCGCCAATAATGGCTGTCACAATAAAGAATGCGAGGTGTCCACTGGGGTCAGCGCAATTCACCGGATTATTGCCACAGTAAGCAAAGATGTTATGGCTCACTACTGTTCCATCTGCACCGAGATATTCAATGTCATCAGCATTGATGAATCGGCCGATCTCGGGATTGTAGTAACGGCTCTGTAAGTAATAGAGGCCCGTCTCTCTATCGTACACATAGCCGCGATAGCGGAGGGGGTTGGTGGTTCCGATGTCATCATCAGATACATCCAATGTCAGCGTCGGATAGCCCCAGGCATCGTATTGATAAACTGCAACTGCCGTACCAACGTCGTTAATAATCGCTACTACATCACCCTGAAGGTTTGTAACATAATAGTATGTTGCACAATCAGCGCCGCAAGCTTCGCCTTTTTTAACTTTACAGTTGGTTCCGGTGTGGAGACTTACCGTCATGGGCGTGCCTGCTGCATCGTAGGTGAAGTACAGCATGATATCGCCCTTGGTCATACGGGTCAGCAGGCCATTGTGATAGGCATAGGTATAGGTCTCTGTACCATTACTGCGGCCTATGCGCATACCTCTGGCATCGTAGGCAAACGTCCAGTTTGGACCACCTTCTTGGGCCATAGAGCCCAACTGATTACCCTGTTTCCAGGCATACTCCTATGCGCGGGGATAGCGGAATGCTATCCCCACGGTTAAGGTACTTGTGGATCAAGGCAGGACACAGAACCGTCCGAAACCACTTTTCAGCTGCTTGGAATCGTCTCCCGTCCCATTGACTCCTGTCTCGGTAAACTGTTCCTATATCTTCTGTATTAGGGAATGTTGAATGGTAAATATGTACCTTCTAAAAAAATCTTCATCATGTATATCTTCCGGTTTGCCTCCTGCTCCACAGCAACCATATTGGATTGCATTGTCTTCTATCGCTTCTTTTTTCATTGCCAGAGACTCTGCTTCCATACTTTCCCACCATATAGAAGTAACACCATTCTTTGCTTTCACCAAACAATGATAGGTAACCGCTAAAAGACCTTCTGAAGACTTAAAAAGGATGTGTGCAGGCTGGTTCGGTTCGACCACTAGTGCCATTTTCTTACGTGGCCGAAATGAATCCTTATCTAATCCGTGGTGAAAATTTTTATCAAGCGTAAGCATTCCTTTGCCAGTCGGTATAGATATTATGGGTACAATCGAAACAGTTGGATCTTGCATTTGGCATGACAATTGCAATAGATACTTTTGATTTGGTTCTAACCTAATGATATCCTTCCGCAGATAATCCAATCCAAATCGGTTACTGTAACATGGGTTTGCCCTTAACCAAAAATTTTCCTCGGTAGAAAGTTTTGCACCTGCGTATGCTTTCTGCAGAAGTTGGTTTCGATATGCTTGTGATTCTTGCTTGTCCATAT
>SVLC01000026.1 GCA_015068155.1 Oscillospiraceae bacterium
CTAAAAATTGGGTATGTATACTACAATTCTACATATGGCAATATCATCGTGTATATTGAGGAACTTTCGCCTCCATCTTAATCATGTGTGATATGAATTCGCACTTTGTGAAATAAATCTGAGCAAAACGGAAGCTGTTAATTGCAGCTTCCGTTTTTTATTGCGAGAAACAAAACCGACGGTCCGGTATCGTTCGGAATCTGTCGAAAAGAAAAGAAAAATTAAAAGTCTCCTTTTTCGACATTTCATCCATGTCAACTTAAGGACTGCGGTTGAGGTGTGACAAAACCTGTCTTTTACCTGCAAAAACGCATAAAAACGCAATTTTTGCGCAAATTTCTTTTGTCCCCTGCTTGACATCAGCGTGTCCGGCAGTCCTATTATTCAGGACGGCAAGCTCATCGGCGCGGTAACTCATGTCCTTGTTAACGATCCTAACACCGGATACGGAATTTTTATCGATAACATGCTGGACGCGGCAGGCTAAAGCCTCCCTTGTGCAAAGGGAGGTGGCACGGCGAAGCCGTGACGGAGGGATTGTAATGTATCGACAAATAACAATCCCCCAGCTTCGCTACGCTCAGCAGCCCCCTTTACACAAGGGGGCCTTTTCTATCGCTGCCCGTTTTTTTCTTGCCAATTCTACCGCCCTGTGCTATGATAACAGACGAGGTGATGCGTCTATGACTTCTCCCATTGATTTTGAAAGCGCAGAATTTGTCCTGCGCCAAAGCTGGGAAGCACATCGGCAGGCATTTGGCCCGATCCTGGAACCGGCATTTACAGAAAATCAACAGGTGCGTATCCTGCTGATCAACGCCCTGAATCATATCAGCAGGCGGGAAGTCAAGCGAGGTATGGAACTGCTGAAAGAAATCCATCCTCATTGCATCTACGATGAAGATCGGGCTGCTTGGGCCTTCTTTGTTGGTCTGTGTTTTGAGATGGGCGGCGCACGGGAGCAAATGCTGGAATGGTACGAAAGAGCCGGACAGATCGGTCATCGGTTTTATCTGCCATACCTGAAATTGGCAAAAGCCGCGCATGCCGCAACGCAATTGGAAAAAGCAAAGGGATACTATAAAACAGCCATTGCCTGTTTACTGGAAATGTCCGAAAATGACCGGGACGAAATCATACTCGGTTCAGCCTATACAAATTTAACCTCCTGCCTTACCATGCTCCACCAATATGCCGAAGCGGAAATCGCCTGGAAAGCAGCGCAGCAATATCCTGACCAACCCGGCGCAGACGCCACAGCGGCCATTTTATATGCAGCCATGGGAAATGCGGAACAGGTATCGGAATACATCCGGCGCTTAAAAGAAAAATTCCCAGCTTGGGTGGCACAAACCCAACAAATGACCCAGCAGATCTTAAGCGGCACCCATCCCGCATTTCCGCCCCACAAGTGATAGCGCCGCATATGCGGGCGCAGCCGTGTAAAAAAGGAAGCCGCCTTATTGGGCAGCTTCCTTTTCATTTTCCCTTTGCACCGGAGACAGATAGATCTGCTCATAGGCCAAAACATAGGTGGTAAACACATCGTTTTTCGCCCACACATACAGCCCCAACTGGGCCGCCACACTCCCTGCGTAGCATACCAGGGATACAACATTGATATCCATACCCAAGTCGATCCCCAGCAACTCCAGCGCCAACGGCATCCAGCTCAAGATCACCGTCAGCACCTCCAGCAGGTAATACCACCAGAAATGCAGATCCAATTTCAGCAGTTCCACAAAATTCCGCCGGGTCATGTGGAAGCTGGAAAACAGCGCGTATGCCGCTCCCAGCTCCGGCTGATCCATCAGTACATAGTCACTAAACCGCAGAACATACAAAACCGGCAGCAGCAACAGCAGCGCACCTCCCAAAATAAAGGGGATGGACTGCATCATTTGCGCCATATAGGCCTCGTTTTCCAGTAGCGTCAAAGTATCCGCGCCGGTCTGGGATAATTCTTCGGTCATCTCCATCAGCGGTACGCCCCAAGGCGTCATCATATACACCGCGAAGAACAGTTGGGTGCCTGCAAACAGCACCGCAAACATCAAAAGGCCCTTCAGCAAGAATCCCCGCAGCACCACGCCCCAATGCCGGAAGCCTGCCAGCAAGCTGCCGGGCAGCGCATCCTGCTGCCGTACCACCTGCAGCAGGGCAAACAGATAGCCGATCTCCCAAAACGGCAGCAGCACGGTACTGGCCACCGAGAGGATGGATTGGAACGTTTCCAGCATCGCCCGGCTTTGAATGCCGCTGATGCCTCCGGTCTGGGCAATGCCCAGATCCAGCAGATAGGTCAAAACATTCAGAAGCAGGCCCACCGCCACGGTAACACCGGTATGGAGCAGCACCAGTTTTCGGGGAGAATAATGCGCCTGACGCAATGCTTCCCGGGCCGCCGGCCGCAAAGCGCCATAGGATAATACGCTCAATTGATACACTTCCTTTCCGTCTTTCTCTCTTTATATAGCAATTCCGGAAAAATAGCAAATAAATTTTTTGTAAAGCTGGAAATCCGGTGGTGGCTGTGCTACAATAGGGTAAATTATAATTACCCCCTTGGAGGTGATCCCATGGAATTGGGCGAAAAGATCCGCCAGGCCCGGCTGGAGGCCGGTTTGACTCAGCGGGCGCTTTGCGGTGACAGCATCACCCGCAATATGCTTTCTCAAATCGAAAACGGCTCTGCCAAGCCCTCCATGGCCACGCTGCAGCACCTGGCCCGGCGGCTCAACAAGCCCATTGGCTATTTTCTGGGGGAGCAGACCGTGCTTTCCCCCAACACGGAGCGTATGGCCGCCGCCCGGCAGGCTTATGGTCGGCGGGATCATCGTCAGGTACTGGAGATCCTGGTGGACTACCACGCCCCCGACCCCCTATTTGATGCGGAAAAGCACTATTTATGGGCGCTTTCTGCCCTGGCCCGGGCAGAAGAAACCTTGGGTACTTCCCCACACACCGTCCAGCGGCTGCTGGAACAGATCGACCGCAGCAGCATTTACTACACCGAGAGCATGGAAAACAAACGCCGGACTCTGCTGCGCCAGGCATGGCAAGCCTTGGAACAGTATTACCGGGAACAGGAGGACTACAAGCAGGCCTATTTCTACGCCTGCAAACTCCGGGGATAAATTCAGCGCGGCTGTCATCACGGCAGCCGCGCCTGTTGTTTAATTATCCAGCAAATAATGCACCGAACGGATGACCTGGCCCTGACGGTAGTAGAACCGGGGCACCCGGCGGCTGATGCCGCAGACAAATTCATAATTGAAGCTGTCCGCCGCGGCGGCGATCTGCTCCATGGTGATCTCCTCGCTGCCGTCCCGGCCCACCAGCACCACCTTGTCATTGAGCTTCACGCCGGGAATGTCGGTGACATCCACGACCATCTGATCCATGCAGATACGGCCCAAGATTGGCGCCCGCTTTCCCCGGATCAGCACATAGAACTTGCCGGAGAGGCTTCTGCGGTAACCGTCGGCATAACCCACCGGCACCGTGGCCACCACGGTGGGCTTTTCCGTGACATAGGTACCGCCATAGCTGATCTCCCGACCGGCTTCCAGCGTCTTGACCTGGGTAACACGGCTGTGCCACTGCAAGGCCGGATACACCGGCAGGCGAGTGGCATCCACCTGGTCGCTGGGATACATACCGTAAGTAACGATGCCGGAACGGACCATTTCATAATGATTGTCGAAATTCAGCAGACCGGCGGAATTATCCATATGACGGATGGGGATTTCCAGACCCCGGGCCTTTAACATGGCATCAAAAGCCTCAAATTTTGCAGCCTGGGCCCTGGCCTTGGTCAGATCGGCGCAATCGGCGGTGGCAAAGTGGCTGAACAAGCCTTCCGCATACAACCCGGGCAATCTTGCGATTTTGGCGCACAGCTCAGCGGATTCCTCCGTGGCCTGCATGCCCAGACGGCTCATGCCGGTATCCACCGCAAAATGGAAGGGGGCTTCCACACCCTGGCGCACCGCTTCGGCAGACAGCGCCTGGGCCGCTTCGTAATGGAAAATGGCGGGACGGATCCCCAGCCGGACAGCATCCGGAAACGCGGAAACCGGCGTCTGACCCAAGATCAAAATGGGGGTTTCCAGGCCTGCCTGCCGCAATTCCAGGGCCTCCAGCATGGAACTAACGCCGAAAAAGCTGCATTTATCCTTCAAAAGGCGGGCAACCTGCACCGCGCCGTGACCGTAGGCATCCGCCTTGATGACCGCCATGACCCGGGTGCCGGCTTTGGCGGCGATCCGGTCGAAATTTGCCGAGATCACATCCAGGTCGATGGAAACATAGGTGTTATCGAAATTCATAGAGATCCACTCCAAATGCGCATTTTTTTAATCATAGCACATTTCAGTCCAAATGTAAAGCCGGAAAAACCGGGGCGCAGGCCCGTGCCGAACCTGTCTGATACGGCGCGGATATCTCATCCGGGCAGCCTGCCATATGGGTTACGCAGGCGTCAACAGCGCGCCCAGCAGTTTCTCATCCGTCAGCGCCGGATGGGTATATGCGCCATCCAGGATCGCCTCCACATTATCCATGTTATTCTCAATTTCCTTGCCATACAGTTGGGCCGTCTGCACCGGATCGCCTCCCAACTGCTGCACCAACAGGCAGGATGCCACGACCATTTTCACCCGGCCCACCAGGTCAAAATCGGAAATTGCCTGCAGATAGTACCGCTCCACGCCGTACCGGGCCAAAATCCGCAACCGCTCGTCCCATTGCCCCGTCCCCTGGGGATGCAGCAATCTCTGCCGCCAGGCATCAGTCAGAATTTCCAGTTCGCTGTAGAACGCTGTCAGCGCCCCAGGATCCGCCGCCTTGGCCACGGAATTGGCAAAAACCAGTTCCGCTTCCGGCACAAAGGTCTCCATCTGCCCTCCATCCAGCCCATCCTGGGCCCGATATCCGTACAGCAGCATCAGCGCCAGCACTTCCGGCACCGAATATCGCCGATCCTCCAGCAGCCGCAGCAGATACTCCCGGGTCTGCAGCAGCAGCTGCATATCCTGTTCATCATATTCCGGCGTTTCGCCGCCGGGCATTTCCTTTTCTTCCCACCGAGGGTCCGCCTCGAAAATGATCCTGGCCGCCTCCGGGCAGCTCATTTCCAGCCCCAGCTCCATAAAATCGCCGTAATCATGCTTTAGCCGGGGAAACTCCCGGCAGGTTTCACAGAGCGCATCATGGCCTTGCTCCGCCTGGATGCGGCAGAGTCCATCGGAACGCCACATGGGGCAGCGTCCATCGGTGATCCGCAGATACCAATCCCCTTCCCCATCTGTATACAGATATTCCCGCAGCGCCTGTCCCAGCGAACCTTCCATCTGCCGGTAGGCTGTTGCCGTGACATCGTCCACCAGCACTTCCCACTCCTTGCAGCAGCTGTCCGGGCAATCGGAAGCAATGCAGCGGAAAGTCTTATAGTATTTGGGATAACGAACGCGCATGGTCCACCCTCCTTTGACCAATATTTGTTTTCTTCAGTATAGCAAACCATAGGCCGGGATGCAAGTACTGCATGGAATCAACTTCTATTGACATTTTCACAAGTCGAACATATACTGAGTATATCCAGATAATTTCCCAAAAAGCGAGGTAATCCTATGGAAATGGTCTTATTAACCGCCCTTGGTGTCGGTGGCGCCACGGTGTTTGGCTCCATCATCGGCTTCTTGTTCAAAAATCTATCCCATAAATTTTCCGACATCGTACTGTCTTTTGCCGCAGGCGTCATGCTGGCCGCAGCGGTGCTGGGTCTGGTGCTGCCGTCGCTGGAATACGGCGGCGATTGGGGAATTCTCGTCACCATCGCAGGCATCTTCACCGGCGCACTGTGTCTGAATCTCATCGATAAGCTGGTTCCCCATCTGCACAAGCTGGTGGGCCCGGATCTGGAAGATCATAACAACGCCAATTTAAGCAAGGTGCTGCTGTTTGTCACCGCCATCGCCATCCATAATCTGCCGGAGGGTATTGCCGCAGGCGTCAGCTTTGGCACCGGCGACGATTCTCAGGCCCTTTTGATCGCCGGCGGCATCGCCCTGCAGAACATTCCTGAGGGTATGGTGATCATCGGCCCTATGCTGGCTGCCGGCGTCACACCGAAGAAAACCTTCCTCTGCGCGCTGATCACCGGTCTGATCGAAGTGGTGGGCACCTTGCTGGGTTATTTTGCCGTCAGCATCGCCGCAGCCATTCTGCCCTTTGCCCTGGCCTTCGCCGGCGGCACCATGCTGTATGTGATCAGCGATGAAATGATCCCCGAGACCCACGCCCACGGCAGCCAGCAAGGCGCCACCTACGCGCTTCTTGTAGGCTTCTGTTTGATGCTGCTCAGCGATGTACTGCTGAAATAAGCCCTTGTATACCAAAGCCGCAGCGCCGTTGGGCGCTGCGGCTTTTCCATTCTATTCTTTTTTCAGGAAATCGGCGCTTACGGTGGTATATTCCCGTATCTCGGCATCCTTGATCGCCAACATAATGAATCTTCCTGCCATATCACAGGTTTCTATTTGCGGATCGTTTATTTGCTCCACATGCAGGCAGAGGGATCGCCTCGTTACCGTTATACTGTTTACGCCGTAGTACCGCGAACCGCTGCTGGATGTCATGTAGATCACCAGCAAGGTGTACTCTGCAAAAAATGCTTCTTCTCCCCACTGCTGCTCACGCAATACCTCTTCAAAAGACGGGAGGCCATCCGCAGACCGGTCCAGTGATAAAACAGATGCATACCGGTTTCTGAACTGCGCCAGATCCGCCTGGGTGTCCAGCGCAAATACCGGAAGCTGCCAGTGTTGGGGGTCTCCCAGCAGATCCCTGTTGCTGGCGCCTTCATGGATACTTGGGTTGCTTGAAAATTCCGCATAGGCTGCTGCGGTGGCGTAGGGATTTTCCAGTGTACTCGCCGTGTTCCGGTCCGAAAGGATCCGGGGCATCACCAACACCGTCACCACCAGGCACAGGCAGGCGGCTATTGTGCTCCATTCCAGCCAGGCAGATCGTTTTTTCCGTTTCGCCGGCTGATCGGCCTGGGCAATATACGCCTCATGGATGTCACCAAGCGCTTCATAGAGTTGTTCTTTATTCATAGCGCATACCCCATTTTGATCAGATAGCTCCGCAATTGGGTCCGAAGGCGTTTTAATGTCATGGATACCGCCGCGGCGGTCATGTCATATCGGTCGGCAATTTCCGAGACAGCGTCGGTATACCAATAACGGCGCACAAATATGTTTCTTTTTTCCGCCGGCAATCCACCCAAAAAATCGTTGATGGCCCGAACCAATTCCTGATATGCATAGGCCTGCTCCACATCCTGCCTGCCGGATACACAACCGGCCAGCTCATCCAGCACCGCCGTCACCTCGCCGCCGCCTCTTTTCTCTGCGGTATTGGCCTTGTAGCGGTTAAATGCCAGGTTGCGGACGATCTTCCCCAAAAATGTGGACAGCACCATAGGTCTGTGGGGTGGGATGGCATACCAGGTGTTCAGATAGGTATCATTGACGCATTCCTCCGCATCTTCCCGATTGCCCAGTATATTGCAGGCGATGGTCCTGCAGTAATGCCCATATTTATCCGCCGTTTCCGGGATCGCCTGTTCGTCCCGGTCCCAGTATAGCTGCACGATCTTTCCGTCCTCCATTGCCCTTCACCATCCTTTCTTTTTCACCTATATACACAACTTTTTTGGGGGAATCTAACAGTTTATACATATAAAAAATGGCGGGAGCAAGCTCCCGCCCCATATTTTACCTTGCCTCTGCCTTGCTGCGGAACAGGAATTTGCCAATATCCGGCTTGGGGATGGAAAAATCCGCCACAAACAGCACCGCCGTGATCAGCGGCACCACATGGTAGATCACCCCCAGCGCATTTGGCGGCAATGACAGTCCCACCAGATAGAAAAACGGCAGGATAATGGAAATGCTGGTCACCGGCAGGCCCCGATATCCCTTGGCGCAGCCGCCTTCGGTTTGCTGACGGCGGATCTCCAGTACATTAAAAAAAGCCAGCCGGATCAGCGCGCACAGCACATACAACCCCAGAACAGCTAAACCAAAGACGGAATGCACGCCGCTGCAATACAAAAACACCGCCGGAAACGCGCCAAAACACACCATATCGCAGAGAGAATCCAGTTGAATACCAAAATTTTTCTCATCCTGGGAGCGGTTTTTCTTGGTGCGGGCCACCGCGCCATCGAACATATCCAAAAATCCCGACAGAGCCAGGCAGGCAATGGCCAGATCAAACCGACCATCCATGGCAGCCTTCATGCCCACCAAGCCGGACATCAGGCTGATATAGGTCAAAATCACCGTATAATCATAAAAACCGATCAATCGCATACCGCTTCCGTCTCCTTTCCCCGCAGCATTTCCTCTCGGATGATCTGAATATATTTGCCAAAGGCCTGGGTTACCATAGCCAGCTCCCCCGGCTCCACCCGGCTCAACGCCCGCTGCTCCGCCCGGAAAACCGGCGACACCAGATTTTCACCGAACCGGCGGCCCTCCGCCGTCAAGCGGATGATCTTCCGGTTGCGGGTACGGGGCATCGCCTCCAAAACCGCGTAGCGACGCAGCCGCATATGGGCAATGGCCGTGTTGACCGTTTGTTTGGGCAGCGACCAAAGCGCGCAGATATCCTGTTGGGTAAAATCTCCCTCCATGGCAACCAGTGTGTACCACACCCAAAATTCACTTTCGGAAATGTCCAGGTGCTTCACTGCTTCCCGATACACCCCCACCAGTTCTTTGATCTGCTTGTTGACCGTATTGATGCACTTCTTGCAATCATTTTGCATATCGGATCACCTCATTAGTCCCGTTTCGTACTCTTTCGTGTATTGTAGTCCCATTTCGTACTTTTGTCAAGGCAAAATTCTGCCGCGGCAATCCAAAGTTTTGGGTGATCGGTGTTAGGCGGAAAATGCCTTACGCTTTGGTGTTTTTCCAGACTTTTAGGTGATTGCATGATTTTTCCGGCTGTACCAATTAAAAGAATTTTCCCGGGCAAGGAAATCTCGCCCAGGGATGCGCTTACACATCCTGCTTCCATGCACCGCAACGGGAGCATCATCACGGCATAACACAAAAACCTTGGCGGCGCACTTGAAAAAATAGTAAAAAAATATTAAAATATGAGAAAATTGCGAACAGATGTTGACTAATATAATGTAAGCATATAAGAAGGAGGGATATTATGGGCAAACAAACACCGGATCGCTCCGCCAGCGATGATCAGATCATTGATCTATACTGGCAGAGAGACGATGACGCCATACAGCAGACCGATACAAAATACGGCCGTTTGCTTTGGAATGTGGCGCATAATATCCTATATGATTCCTCGGATTGCGAGGAATGTTGCAACGATGCCTATTTTGGTATCTGGAACGCCATTCCCAGCGCAAGGCCCACGGCTTTCTCCGCGTTTATCATACAGATCATGCGAAGAATTGCCATCAACCGCTACAAGGAGCAATCCCGGAAAAAGCGGATACCCTCTCAGCTTACCGTTTCTATTGAGGATCTGGAAAACGCCATCAGCGATGGCCGTTCCGTGGAAGAAATGTACGAAGCAGAGGAACTGGGCGCACTGATCAACGACTATGTAAAAACCCTGAACAACAGACGGCGCTATATTTTTGTCGATCGTTATTATCTGGCAGAACCGGTTGACAAGATCGCGTCCAGTCTCTCGATTTCCCCGCAAACTGTGTATCGGGAAATTGAGCATATCAAGCGTGGCTTAAAGGATTACCTGGAAAAGAATGGGGTGTATCTATGAAAGAGCACATTTTGGTGGATGCCATTGACAAACTGGATAAAGATGTGGTGGCGGAGCATATGGATAAGAAAATGCAGCTTTCATTCAGCAAAGGAAAAAAACGATTCTCTCAAGGAGGTACCGGTATGGATCAAAATTCCCGGAACAACAAGTGGCTTTACGCCTTTTTGATTGCAGCTGTACTGCTGGTGGCAGCAGTCGCAGTCATTGTGGTCCTCGGCCTGAAACCGGCGGGCATCCCCGCGGAAACTGTCATTCCCGAAGATGGCGCGGAAACAGGCGTGTACTACTATGATGTAGCCGGCGGCGAAGTGACGCTTTCTTTGAACAGCGGCAACAAGTTTACCATCATCGGACCCACGATGAACAAGTCCGGTGAATATACCGTCAGTGGCAATGCGATCAGCCTGGATTTCGTCCGAGATGAAGACGGCATTGCAGAAGGACAGCTGGAAGAGAATGCCATTGTGCTGGAATTAAACGGCGCGACGGTTACCTTCCTGCAAAAAATCACATACACCGTCTCCTTTGAGGAAAATGGCGGCAGCCAGGTTGCAGACGCCTCCGTGATAAACGGCAGAACCGCCCAGGCGCCCTCTGTTCCCACCAGGGAGGGCTTTGCTTTCATTGGCTGGTATGCGGACGACGGTTTTACCGCGCTGTACGATTTCGAAGCCACAGCTGTAAAAGCCGATACCCAGCTTTACGCAAGATGGGTGCCAACCGTCATCGGCCAAGCTGAGTATACGGTGGATTTTGACCTCTGTTATGATGGCGCGGAGCAGCCGGAAGCGGTTTCCACCGTGGGCGGAAAGCTTTATCACCTTCCCACACCCCAGCGGGAGGGATATGATTTCTGCGGCTGGTTCATCAGCATGTATGAGGACAGCCAGATGCTTTCCTATGCCTATACCGAAGATACGGTTTTTGACGCTCACACCACCCTGTTTGCCGTTTGGGCAGAAAAGGATAGCCAAAAACTGCCTGCGCCTGTGGTCAGCGTCAGCGACACCGCCATCAGATGGAGTTCTATCCACGGCGCGTCCGGCTATACGGTTTTGATCACGGATGCTCAGGGAAACGAGCTGTACAACAGCCGGGAGGCCAGCACCAATAAGAGCTTCGATTTTAGTGCGCTCCCCGCAGGCGACTATAAGATCCAGGTGGTGGCCACAGCACCCGACGGTCAGAAAAACTCTGAGGCCACTGTCAGATACTATAAAAACAAGGCGCTTGCCAGAGTATCTGTGTTTAAGGTCGTGGATGGCGTGCTGATCTTTAACGGTGTAGAAGGCGCGGAAAAGTACCGGATCACCATTGATTGCGGCGACGACACCCACAACCACACCCTGTTTGACAACGGTCTGTCCACCAACTTTAACTTTATCAACTGCAAAATGCAGGTCGGCGGCATTAAAATTGTTGTCACCGCCGAAGCGGCAGGCGCGGCAAGCTCCGTTTCCGAGACCTTTGTATACGAAAGATCCCTGTGCGCTGTCAGCGGTGTCGCCTACGATCCGGAGCGGGATGTGTTCCTTTGGACGCCCGTGGAGAACGCGGCAGGATATGATGTGACCATTACCGCAGATGGCCAAACCGTCACACTGCCCCGCACCAACATAACCAATGTCAGCGTAGCCGGATATACCGGTGAAATCACGATCAGTGTGGTGCCTGTAACCGAAGGCTATAACTCCCCCGAGGCCGTCTGCGTCAGCCATACCAAAACCGCCCCCATTACCCCCTCCGGCATTCAAACCGAGGGCATGAAGATTCGTTGGGATGCCGTGGAAGGCGCCACTGCCTATGAAGTAAAAATCGGCAGCAAAACCTTCAACGTTACCACCAACGAAATCGACCTATCCAAGGAAAACGCAGGTCTTTCTTCCGGCAATCGCTACAGCGTTTCCATCAGAACCGTGGCAGGCGATCGGTATTCACTGTTCTGCGAGCCTGTAATGATCGGCTACTATCTCATGGGCGATAATCTGCGGTATGCCAACAAGACCGTATATTGGACACCTGTACTGGGCGTAAGCAGCTATGAGGTGCGGGTGAACGGCGGCGCGCCGATCTTGGTAAAAAACGGCACATCCTGCCCGGTCACCCTGACCAAACCGGGCAAGAATCTGATTGAGGTCAGATATATCGATGCCGGAGAATCCCAGTGGGTCGGCACAGAAGTATATGCGTTTACCGTCACCTATCAAAGCCGATCCCTTGTCGGAGGTGAAATCAGCGAGTTGGTTGCCATTGGCGACGCGCTGTCGCTGCCCACCGATTTCACCAACCCCGGCTTCTCCTTCTCCGGATGGTATAACGCCCCTGCCGCATCCGCAGGCAACGGCAAGAAATTCCAGCAAACCGTGTTTTCCGGAAATTCGGATATGGTTCTGTATGCGGATTGGACGCCTAAATCCTACAAGCTCCAACTGCAGGTAAATGGCTACGATATCACCAACCTCTCCCAGGGCGAGGAAATTGACGTTACCTATACCCAGGCATTTACCCTTCCGGTACCGGAATCCTCCAACGAGGTGTATAACAACTTCATCGGCTGGTATACCGGTCCTGCAGGTGCAGGCGACAGACTGACCGACGAAACGGGCAATTCCCTGGCGCCTTTCGGCTACTATTGCGACACTACGGTCTTCCCCTTCTTCGATGCCGGCGTTCTGACATTCGTTGAGAAAAGCGACGGCTCCTATGCCGTGAAGGCAGGCCAGAATTTCGACAGTGTCAGCTATGTTACCGTACCTTATACCCACAACGGCAAGCCTGTAACCTCCATCCTGGAAAATGCTTTTTCCAACCGTCATAATGTGGTTTCCATCAGCATCCCGGATACCGTTGAGCTGGTTGGCGTTGGCGCGTTTTCTAACACCACCAAGCTGACGGATATCCATGTATATGCTGTAGAGGGCAACAACGGCCCCAAATATTATTCCTCCTACAACGGCGCGCTGCAGCGCCACGACTCCGGTATGGTATATCTCTACGCCTTCCCCAGAGCGAAAACAGGCACCTATGAGATCTCTCCGGATGTGGATGTGATTTTGGGCCGGGTGTTCCAGTATGCTTCCATTGATCGGGTGATTATCAGCAGCGGTGTCACCAGGATCTACGAAGACGCCTTCTATAAATGTGATAAGCTCACCTCTGTGGAATTCCGAGGCGGCCGTCAGTCCGCGCTGACCTTAGAAAATGAAATATTCTATCTGTGCAACAACATATTAACCATCCGGCTTCCCTCCAAGATCAACACCTTTGATCTGAATATGCTGAGAAAGCTGCCCAATCTCCAGTCTGTGGAGGTGGAAGAGGGCGGCAGCATGTATAACTCGGTGAACGGCATGCTGACCAACGCTTTGAAGAACACCCTGCTGTACTGCCCTGCCACGGTTTCCGGTGAATTCACAGTGCCCCGCGGCATTCAGCATATTGGAGAGTCGGCCCTTGCAGACTGCAGCAAGATCACTTCCGTGATTATTCCCAATTATGTCAAAAGCATCGGCGCCTCCGCGTTTGCCAATTGCACCGGCATTAAGAGCATTACCATCGATGGCAAGCGCAATAGTGATCTTACCATCGGCGAATACAGCTTTGCCTACTGTGAGAATTTGACCACGGTCACATTCGGCGGTACCGGAACCAATGCCGTTCAAAGCGGTGCTGTCAGCATCGGCGCTTACGCCTTTGCGCCTGTGGCAGGCCAGGCGAAGCTGCGGAATGTTGTATTTGAGCAGGGCACCAACATTGCCCTGATCGGTCCTTCCGCTTTTGCCAATCAGACGGATCTGTATAACCTTTCCTTTGCCGATGGCGCAAGCGTGCGCGCCATTGGAGACAGCGCATTTTACGGCTGCAGCGCCCTGCTTGCCATCCACATTCCCGCATCCACTTCTTCTGTGGGTGCATCGGCTTTCAGCGGCTGCACCAATGCGGTTACCGTCACCTTTGCCGAAGGCGGTGAAGAGGTTAGCTTTGGCGCCAGCGCCTTTGCAAACTGCGCAAAAATCACCACCGTATACCTACCCTCCACCGTCAAGGTATTCCGTTCCGGTGTTTTTTCCGGCTGTCCGGAATTGTCCAGCATTGTGGTAGCAGAGGGAAACCCCTACTTTACCTCCGAAAACGGCGTGCTTTATGACTACAACAAAACAAAACTGTTATTCTATCCCAAGGCGCTGGACGCGTCTGCCGACGCCCTCGCCAAGCTTCCCTGGGATACGCTTACCGAAATAGACGATTCCGTATTCAGCAACAATCAGAAGATCACATCCTTTGTGATTCCCAAGGGCCTTACTGTAATCGGTAATTATGCCTTTGCCGACTGCACCAATCTGATCCAGGTTTCCTACGAGGAAGGCGGCACCAGCCTGCGCATCGGCACGGGCGCGTTCCGCAACTGCTATGCCCTGTCTGAAGCAAGTCTTCCCAGCTATATTACAGAGATCGCATCCTGTCTGTTTGAAAGCTGCAGTCTGACTTCCTTCCAGATCCCCGAATCCGTCACCTCCATCGGTACCTTCGCATTCTACGGCAACACTCGGCTCACTGCCATTACCATTCCTGCCGCCATCAGCTATATCGGCTCCGGCGCTTTCTGCGACTGCACCGCATTGTCCGATTTCACTGTGGTGGAGGGTGGCGCGCTCTTTGCCCTGGGCGACCAGGATATCGGCGTATTCAGCGGCTGCATCGCCCTTACCGCGCTGGATCTGAAGAACCGCGCAGTCCTCATCGGAGAGGGTGCTTTCTCCGGCAGCGGCATCGTTTCCCTTTCCATCGGCTCCAATGTTGCCTCCATTGGCGCAGGCGCTTTTAAGAATACGGTTATTTCCGAGATTTTCATTCCTTCTACGGTTCTTAGCATTGGCCAGGAAGCATTTGCCAGCGCAAACATCACCAGCATTACCTTTGAACTAGGCGGTACCGAGCCTCTGTTCATCATGTCCGGCGCGTTTCGGAATTCCGGCATCACCTCTATTGTTCTGCCAGCAAGAACATATGAACTGTATGACATGATGAATGACAATATGCAGGGCGGCATTATGTTCCCCAATATTTCCATGCAGTTTGAAGGCTGTTCCAAACTGAAGGCCATCCATGTAGAGGAAGGTGGAACCCGCTTTGCATCTGTGGACGGTGTGCTCTATGAAACCGACGAGAAGGGTGTTCCGGTTACTCTGCTGTTCTGTCCCGCGAAGAACGAAGGCAGGTTGGATGCCAAGGGAAAGCCAACCTATGAGATCATCGTTCCCAATACGGTCACATTGGTGGTCAACCGTGCGTTCAAGTATGTAACGACCTTGAAAACCATCACGTTCCAGGAATTCAACAAAAATGACGAGAACTACGGCAAGCCCCTGCTGGAAATCGGCTGTGGCACCATTGAGCAAACCACCAAAAACGCCAACCATGTCTTTGGCGGCGCGGCAAGCTCCAAGCTCACCAATATCAATTTCCCTTCCCATCTGAAGAAGATCGGCACCTATGCCATTGGCAGCGGTAAAAATGCCGCCACCATGCATATCACCTTCAATCCCGCAGCAAGAGATGTTGCCATTGGACACTATGCTTTCTACGGCACCGCTATTTCTGACCTGGCACTTCCCGGCATCCTCGAGTTGGCATCCAACGCCTTCACCAACTTGGGCTCCGGAAATGCCAAGGGCGTCACCATCGCATTCTCCTTTGGTCAGGGCAGCGCCCTGGTCAGCATTCCCCAATCCGCGTTTTCCGGTGCCAGAGTATCCAGCATCGTATTGCCCGCATCTGTGCAGATGATTTCCACCAGCGCCTTTGCCAACAACACCAACCTTTCCAGCATTTCCTTCGAAGAGGGCTCCAAGCTGGTTATGATCGGCTCCCGGGCATTTTCCGGCTGCAGCAATCTTGCCACCTTTGATCTTTCCAATGTAAGCAGCCTGCAAAACTTGGGCGCTTCTGCCTTTGAAGGTTGCAAGTCCCTGACCAGCTTCCACTTCCCGGGCAGTCTGATCAGTATTGACAAGTCCTGTTTTAAAGGCGCGGTAGCAATCGAAACCGTCTACATCTCCAAGAACTGCTCACCTGTGATGCTGTTTGGCGGTGCCGATTCGGTCCTTGCCCATATGTCCGGACTGGTAAACATCGTTGTAGACCCCGACAACAACGATTTCATGGTTTCCGATGGTGTGCTTTACGACAAGGCCCAGACCATTGTTTACCATTTCCCCGCCGGCCTCAGCCTTGACGGCTATAAAATTCCCGAAACCGTCAAATTTATCGAAAACGGTGCATTTTACGGCTACAGCGGAACCAATATCACCTTCCCCCAGGGCCTGGAGAAAATTGGAGATTCCGCGTTTTATCAATCCTCTCTTGTGGATATTCAGATTCCTGCCAACGTAACCTTTATCGGCAACGCGGCTTTCAGCAAATCCACGGCGCTGAAAACCGTTACTTATACCCTTGACTCCAAACTGCAAAGCATTGGCGACAGCGCATTTGCGGACTGTCAAAGTCTGCAGACCGCCATTCTGCCGGATAGCGTTGAGACAATCGGTTCCCGGGCCTTTGAAGGCTGCACCAGCCTTACCGAGGTTCTGCTGCCCGCGGCGCTGACCGAGATCCGGCTGGCTACCTTCCGGGGCTGCGGATCCCTTGCGAAGGTAACCGTTCAGCAGCAGCTTGTCCAAATCGGCAGCTCCGCTTTTGAGGGCTGCGGCATCCGGTCCATTGATATCCCGGCTACGGTGACCGCCATCGACAGCTTCGCGTTCCATCTTGCCGACCAGCTGTCCACCGTGGTATTTACCGAGGGCTCCAGGCTGGAAAGCCTTGGCGACCAGGTGTTCTCCTATGCTGCCAGCCTGCAATCCATTGCCCTTCCTGAAAGCGTCACCTCCATTGGTCAGGGTGTATTTCTGGAATGTGTGTCACTTACCGATGCCGTTCTTTCGGATATGCTGGGAAGCATTCCTTCCAGCACCTTTGAAGGCTGTGTAAATCTGGTGGAAGCGAACATACCCCGGATGGCAACGGAGATTGGCGAAAAGGCCTTCTACGGAAACCGGAAGCTTGCTTCCGCCCACATTCCTGCCTCCGTTTCCATCATTGGTACATCGGCTTTTGAAGGCTGTGCATCCATGACCTCCCTGGTATTTGCCGATGGCAGCCTGATTACCGCCCTGGGCACCAGCGAACAAGGCAACGACAATATCTTCAAGGGCACCCGTTCTCTGGGCCGCGTGGCTCTGCCTGCGGGTCTGACCTTTATCGGCGGCCATGTATTTGAGGAAAGCGGCATTACCGGCTTCACCATCCCTGCCACCGTTACCATCATTGGCGATTATGCCTTTGCGGATTGCGATAACATTGTCGCCATCGACATTTTTGCCAACGTTACCTATTTGGGCGACTACGCATTCTTTGACTGTGATTCTTTGGAAACCGCCACCGTTTCCTTCGGTCTGGAATACTTCGGCGCTCTGGCTTTCGGTGGATGCGATCGGCTCTCCGGTGACGGCTATATCCCTGCCACCGTTATCAAAATCGGCGCAAATCCCTACGCCGGTTCCTCCGGCGTGAAAATTATCCGCCTGGATGCGGACAACGAAGCCTTCCGGCAAAACGAACAGGGTATCCTGCTGGATGTTTCCGGTCAGATTCTGTACTGGTATCCGGCCAGCATCACCGACGAGGTAGCGGTGATTCCCGAGAGTGTAACCACCATTGTCAGCGGCGCGTTTGCAGGTGCTTCCATGAAACAGGTGGTATTCCCTGGAAGATTCGGTGAGATCGCGCCCTATCTGTTTATGAATTGCGACAATTTGCAGACGGTGATTATTGAAGATGGCATCACATCCATCGGCAAATATGCCTTCCAGGGCTGCGACTCCTTGGTCAGTGTAACCATCCCCAATACGGTTACCGCTGCTCTTTCCAGTTCCGGAGCGACAGATACCACACCCACCACCATTGGCAATTATGCCTTCGCGGATTGCGTCAGTCTTACCACGGTTTCCTTTGCGGATACCGTCATGGATCTTCCCTATGTGCTGGGTACCCATATCTTTGAAAACTGCACAGCCATGACCCAGGTGACCCTGCCCAATTACAGCTACCTCTCCGAGGAAGACCGCATCGCGCTGGATATTGCAGGTGCCGGCTCCGAAAGTACAAAGTACCAGAATATCCCCAGCTACATGTTTGCAGGCTCCGGCATTGTGCAGGCGCTCATCCCCGAGAACTACACCGCTCTTGACACCACCGGCGTGTTTATGAACTGCAAGTCCCTGATCTCTCTGCAATTTGCAGCAGAGCAGCTGGACGGAAGTTTCATCGGCAACTACTACTTCTACGGATGCTCTGCCATTCGGCAGATCGATATTCCTGTGGGTATCCTCGCCGCGTTTGGCAGCTCGGAGGGCTATCAGTTTGCCTACTGCACCTCCCTGGAAACCTTCACCCTGCGATACATTCCCAATCCCTTCGGCATTGGCAGCGGACAGCAGGGCAATCACAGCTTCGAGGGTTGTGTCAGCCTGAAGGAGTTCCACTATCTCAAAGCAGTTACCAGCACCGAAGTCAACGGCGACGAAACCGGCACCGCCTATACCTACGAAGAGAGATACCTCTCCCACATCAGCCCCTATTTCTTCGCCGGCTGCACCTCTCTGGAAAGCTTCACCGTAGCCAATGGCGCAACAATCGACGAACACGCCTTCGATGGCTGCACCGCGCTTTCCGTGTTTATCATTGATCCTTTGGAAGAAGAGACAGGTAAACTTCCCATCATTCCCATTCTTCCCTTCTCCGCCGGCAGCGGTGTTGCCGCAGCTATCTCTGAGGATGCCAACGAATCCGGCGAAGAGAATGCGCCGCTATACCTGAAATCGCTCGGTTCCTATGCCTTCCGCGGCTGCACCGCGCTGGAATACTTCCCCCTGGTGACTGTGAAGGAATCCGTGGGAGAGGCTGTGTTCGATGGCTGGCGCGCAAATCAAACAGTAACCATCCAGCATACCAAGGAAACTGACAGCATGCTGGACACGGATGACTATCTGGCTGGCGGTGTGTTCATCGGTTGTGGCGCGCAGATCATTGGAAACGACGGAAAGAAGATCATCGTGGACCCCGAAACCGGCAAGCTTTTGCCCTAATGACCCAAATATCCCCGGTCACACCACATGTGTGACCGGGGATGCGAAAACATTGATTTCAGTTTCAGCACTGCCTGCAGGCAGTTTACCGACGGGGATACCGGATGCGACTCAGTAATTTCCCCGTTTGGGATGGCGTAGCCATCCGGAAAGGATCACAGATGGATCAAAAGAACTTTTTTGAAAAATACGGCAAGCGGCTTGCCCGGGAGGGCTGGCTCCGTTCGCTGGTGTGCGGCGGCACAGTTGGCTTTGGCGCTTGCTTTGCGGTCGCTGTGGCCAGCTGGATGCTGGAACTCAACGGCCTGCTGTTTCCCCTGTCTGCGCTGGCAGTTGTGACCGCCGTGGCTGCAGTGCTGTTTTACTGGCTTCACTTCCGCCCCACCGTTTGGAGCTGTGCAAGAAGAATGGACAGTCTGGGGTTGGAAGAACGGATGGTCACTATGCTGGACCTGGATGGCGATCCATCCTGCATCGCAAAGCTTCAGCGCGAGGATGCCAAAATGGCTGCCGGCAGCATTTTGCCGGAACAGATTAAAATCCGCATATCCAAAATATCGATTGCGCTGTTTTTTGTGTTTGCCGCGGCCAGCGCAGCCATGACCACGGTTTCTGCCATGGCTTCCCTTGGACTTTTGCCTACAGGCAGCGCCCTCATGGATGAAATCGTGAGCCAGGAGCCTGAAAAATACATTGCCGTTACCTACCTCGTGGAAGAGGGCGGCTACATCGAGGGCGAATCCGATCAACTGGTCCTTCTAGGCGGCACCGCAGAGCCGGTGATCGCCGTTGCGGAAGAGGGCTATGTGTTCGACAGCTGGGACGACGGCAACGCCAGACCCGGAAGAACCGACAGCAACATCATTCAGGATGTGGTTTACATTGCCATATTTGTCCCCCTGGAAGATGATCCTGATATGAGCGACGAGATGCCTTCGGACTTTGGTGAGCCTATGGGCGGCGGTGGACCTCCCGGCAGCCAGCAGGGGCAGTCCGGCGAGTCATCCACAGGACAGGGCAGTGAAGAAAGCGGTACGGACGGAACCGGTCCCATGGGCTCCGGCAAATACGACGATTGGAACCAGATCATTGACGGCAAAACCTATTACCGCACCGAACTGGAACAATACCGTGACGAACTGCTGGAAAGATTAGAAAACGACGAAGAACTCACTGAGGAAGAAAAAGCTTTCATCAGGGCCTATCTGAACATCGTTTGATGTGCTGCCTGCCGCGTCCCTTGCGCGGTACGGCAGAAAACGTTTTTACTGAAAGTAGGTATTATGGAATGAGTTGGCTGACACCATTGGGCTTTCTTGGCTTGTTGGGCCTGGTTGCGCTGATTATTCTTTATATAATCAAACCAAATTACCAGACAAAGATCATTTCCTCGACCTTTATCTGGAAGCTGAGCCTTAAATATAGAAAAAAGAAAATACCGATCAGTATGCTCCGCAACATCCTGCTGTTTATCTGTCAGGTCATGATCATTACGGCAATTTCCTTTCTGCTGGCGCAACCCTTTTTGCGGACGGAAAAGCAGCCAGAAGGCACCGAAAAGATCGTGATCATTGACGCATCCGCATCCATGATAGCCGCATCCAACGGCACGACCCGATTTGAGCGGGCTGTCGGCGAGGTTCGCACGCTTTGTGACGAGCTGTGGGAGCAGGAGGGCCGCATTAGCATTATCCTGGCCGGCGAAAGGGCACAGTTCCTGGTTCGCGAGGCAGATGTTGCATCTGCCGATCAGATCGATGCTGCCCTGGCGGCATTGCTGGAGAAGCGGGCCGGTGAAGGTGGCTGCGCGTACACAAAGCCGGATCTTGCCGGCGCTATGAAACTTGCTGAGCAAATCACAGCAGTTAAGCCCGATGTTGAGCTTTTACTTTATACCGACACCACCTATTTGGATTCCGGTAAGGTAACCGTAAAAAACATGGCCGCCAAAGGCGAATGGAACGCGGCCATTTTGGATGTGCGGGCCATCAACGTCGAAAACTACTATCGCTTTGAAGTGGATATTGCCTGCTATGGCGGTGTTGACAAGGATATCAAGGTCTATTTTGATGTCTATGGTGTCAACGGTGAAAACAACGAGTATGAAGACGACATCTGCCTGGAAGCGGATGCCCGCTGTATGGGCAATCGTACCGTTACCCTATGCTTTGCCAAACAGGATCCGGATAACCCGGATGATTCCATTACCGAGCCGGTCCAGGTCCGCAGCTTCACCTATGTTGGGGTGCGTATCGAAGAGCAGGATTCTCTAGGAGAAGATAACAACTTCTATCTGTACGGCGGCACGAAGCAGCCCCTTCGGGTGCAGTATTACAGCGCCCTGCCCAATAATTTCTTCGGAACCACCATGCTGATCCTGCGGGACTCCTTCAGCGACCGATGGGATGTAGAGTATAAAGAGATCAAAAATGATCAAACACCCGAATCTTCCGGCTTTGATGTGTATATTTTCGAGCATGTGGTGCCGGATACGCTGCCGGAGGATGGCGTGATCATCCTGGTCGATCCCAGTTCGGTGCCCTCGTATTTAGGCTTGACTTTGGGCAATATGGCCACCGGCGGCAAGGCCGCACTTTCACCGGGCGCGGATGCGACGGGACATCCCATTATGAAGGGATTAACCCCCGAGGACATTATCGTGACCCAGTTTACGCCTGTGGCAAACCACGACGGATATTCTTCACTGATGGAGTTGGATGGCGTGCCTGTGGTTTTGGCCCGAAACGAGCCGGACAGCAAGGTCGTGGTGATGACCTTTAGTCTGAACTATTCCAACATGGCGATTTTGTTGGATTTCCCCCTGTTTATACGGAATATTTTCGAATACTACGCACCTTCTACCATCACGGAATATGTGCTTGAGGCCGGCAGCTCCATTACCATGGGCTCCAGAAGCGAAACCCTAACGGTGATGGGCCCCGGCACCGATGTTTCCATCACTGAATTCCCGGGAACCCTGCATCTGTCCTCGCCGGGTGTATATGCTGTTTCTCAGACTCCCATATCCGGAAAAGAAGTAACCGAGTACTTCTATGTAAGGATGCCTGCTGCTGAGAGTAACATAGCATGCACCGAGGATGTCCTGGAAAATCCCTATTTTGTGGTAAAGGACGAACTGCAGGATAAAAACCTGTTTGTTTATTTTGCGTTGGCAATGGTCGCCCTTCTCTTTGCGGAATGGTGGCTCCAATCCCGCAACCAGTACTAATGAGGAAAGCAAAAAATGACAGAATTCAGTATACAATTTGATAATCCCTGGTTTCTGGTTCTTTTGATTCCTGCGGTGGCGCTTTCTCTGATTCCCTATTTCAGGATGAATAAGCGGTATCGGTTTACCAGAAACCGCATAACATCCATTGTTGTGCACATGATCATTCTGGTTCTTGCCATTTCTGTTCTGGCAGGAATGACCTTTGCGTACGACATTCCCAACCGGGAAAACGAGGTGATTCTGCTGGTGGATCTAACCGACAGCACTTTGGATGTCCAATCCCGTCGGAACGCCTTTGTACAGTCGGTCATTTCCGGCACCGATGACCATTTCAAGCTGGGTGTGGTTACCTTTGGATATGATCAGGTGATCGCGGCTGAGCTTGCGCTTCCCACCAACGAGACCTACATCCGGTACCTGTCCGCTCCCCTGCCCGACACTTCCGCCACAGATATTGCCTCCGCCCTCACCTTTGCGGAGAGCCTTTTCACCAAACCGGAGAACGGAAGAATCGTTTTGATCAGCGACGCGGTAGAAACCGATGGGTCTGCGGAAACCGTCATCAAAGCCATTGCGGCAAAAGGTATCAAGATAGACACTGTATACTTCCCTGCCAGTGATCCCGGGAAGGAAGTGGAAATTGTCCATATGGCCATGCCCGAGGAAAAGATCCGGGCAAACGAGCCCTTTGAGGTGGAACTCACAGTAAATAGTTCTTATGCCGGAGAAGCCTATATTCTACCCCTGGATAACGGCGTGGCAGGGTCCATTGTAACTGTCACCCTGACCGGCGGTATGCAGACCGTCAAGGTGCCATACTGCTTCGCAGTGCCCGGTATGCACCAGCTCACCTTTGAGCTTTCCGCCACCGCAGATCAGCTCAGTCAAAACAATGTATATCTGTCGCACATTTATGTTGAGGTGTTCGACCGGCTGCTGGTTTTGGAAAGCATCGCCGGAGAATCCGCCGCATTTTGCAATATGCTCAGCGATAAGCTGACGGTGGATGTGATCCACATAAAGGACACAGCATCCATGCCCACGGAAATCAATCATCTGCGGGCCTATGACGAGATCGTTCTTATGAATGTGTCCAACGGAGATATGCCGGCGGGCTTTGACGAGTTGCTCTATACCTATGTCCACGATATCGGCGGCGGTCTGTTTACCATCTGCGGCAACAAGGCAGACAGCGATCCCAACGATGAAGATTGGTCTGCCAACGCCTACACCATGGACGATATGTATGGCACGCTGTATCAGCAAATGCTACCTGTGGAGGTCATTGAATACACGCCGCCCGTGGCAGTGATCATCATCATCGACCGTTCCGGCTCCATGCACTCCCCCAACGGGGATACGCCGGAGGAAGAAAGCAAGCTGGGCTTCGCCAAGCTGGGCGCAAAGGCCTGTTTGGATGCGCTTACGGAACGGGACTATGTGGGCATCATGACCCTCAGCGATAATTACGAGGAAAGCATCGAAATCACCCCCAGGCCCCACTACGACCGGATCGTTTCCGCCATAGACCGGATCGAAGGCGGTGGCGGCGGCACCATCTACTCGGATGCCATTGAACGGGCCGGTAAGGCGCTTGCGGCTATGACCGGCGTGGAGAAAAAGCACATCATCATGGTTACCGACGGCCAGCCTTCGGATAGCGATGTTGAGAAGTACATGGCCAGGCTCGCCGAAAACGCCGCCCTGGGCATCACCACCTCCATCGTGGGCGTAAAATGCGACAGCTCGGCAAAGGCCACCATGAAAAATGTGCTGGTACAATATGCCGGCATGACCGAGGATGATTTTTACGACATTGATAACCTGACAGATCTTCCCACCGCCATGCGGGAGAGCCTGAACATTCCGGAAATCAAGGATGTGAATTTCACCCCCTTCCAGCCCACCATTGCGGTGCAAACCCCCATTACTGCAGACATTGAGGAATCGGAAATGCCGATACTGGACGGCTTTTACGGAATGAAGCTCAAAAAAGATGCCACCGCTGTGCTAATGGGGCAGTTTACCCCCGTATATGCCCAGTGGCAATTTGGCAAGGGCACCGTAGGCACCTTTGCCTGCGATCTCAACGGCACCTGGTCCTCCGATTGGATCGGATCCTCCGTTGGCGCGTCACTGGTCAATAATATGGTAACAGCGATCTTCCCACGGGAAAGTGTGCGCTACAACGATATGGAGCTTGTGCTGGAAGGCACAAACTATACAACCAATCTGTCCATATTCACCCAAATGGACGAGGGCGACACCATAGAAGTGACCATTACCTCTCCCCAACCGGGTAACGATGAATGGATCACAGTGCTACAGGCAGATCATCTGAATTATCTTCAATGGCTAAATATTCTTCCGCTGTCAGCTCCATTTCCCGCAGGATTTGGACAGCTTCCTGCCGGGCATAGTAGCTCTTGTCACAAAGGCCGTCAATCAGAGCTTTCCGGATCGGCGCTGTCTTTTCCAGAAGCGACAGCATACGCAGATAGCTGCCGCGCGTATCCGAGCCAAACTCCGACAGTCTGGGGCACAGCTGCTGAACACGCTCATTGTCCTTGCCAACAAAGGCAATCACCATCGCCTTTTCCAGCAGATCCGACTTTGTCAGCACCGCTTTGTGCCAGGGGAAAATACAGGGCTCAAAGACCAGTTCCTTTTTCTTGATCTTCCCGTGAAGTTCTATCAGCCAATCGCAGTATTGCGCCGCTTCATCGTTGGAAGAAAAATAGAACTTCACTTCCTCATCGGGTCGATTTAAGCCGATTGACCGGGCCAAAACATTGTGGTAGGGCACAAAACAGGGCAGATAGACCGCCAAAATATCCAGTTCCTCCGGGAATCGGCGCAGTACGGTCTTTGCCGCTGTGTGCCGCAGCAGTTCATTTTCCAGGTTGTTTACCAGGTATCCCGCCGTCAGCACCTGATGACGGGTGCCATTGTCGCAGATCCACGCCAGCTTTTCTGTTGCTTTTTCCACAGAGTTCTTGGCAATGCTCCAAAGAGCGATATAAATCTGCATAGCATCTTCCGATTGGAGGCACTCCTCCCGGAACTGGGTCTCTTGGAGGCAACGCATAGCAAGATCAACGTTTTTTGCGCTGATCCGTTCCAAATCCCTGGTTTCTTCACTAACAATGCCCAGCCAAGTTCCCACCGCCCGCTTGACAGAAGAGAAGCGGATCAGATCGTTATCCATAATGGTCTTCAAAATTGCCAGGAAGGCTTCCCGGGTGCCCATGTCGGCATCCTCACAAATAGCCTGTCTCAGACCCTCCTGGAGTCGGGCGGCCAGCAACAGCTTGCACAGCTGTTCATGCATCCGTTCATTACCACTCAGTACAATGCCCCGGATCAAGGCATTCGACACGGTGCTGAAGCCGTTTTCGCCGCCAATGATGTCAGTAACGATCTGCTCCAGCCTGGGATTTCCTCTATCCAATTCATAGGCCAGCACTTCCGGCGCAAAGCCCTCTATGCGGCCTTCCCTGCTGCGCAAGTAACACAGCACATCCTCCGGCAAATTACCGGTGAGAATATCACAAATATCCGCATCAATAAATCCATACTGCCAAAAACTGCCAACCACACTATTGAATTTGTCAGCGTAACTGATCCATCGCTGAGAACGAAAACCTCTGCGGTGCCAGGACATATCCTGGGGGTATTCCTGCATCCGGTCGACGGAGGAAAGGAACGCATCCTTGAACCGGGGCAAAACGCAATCCCCAAACAGCCAGGCAAGCTCCTTGTTTACAAATTCAGACGGCTTGTCATATTGCCCGGAAACAAAGGCTTTCGTAAACGCCGCCCCTGCTGCAGTTGTCCAATTATACACGCTGATACCACCGTTTTTATCAGCCTGGGCCTGCAGTTTCTTCCGGATCGCCAGCTGCCGTGATTGCAGTTTTTCATGATATGCCGAGGCCAATTCCTTCTGCCTTGCAAAAGATGTATTATCCTGTTCCATAACGTTACCTCCTTAGAAGAGTCCGCCGGTGAGCATGGTCAGGCGGATGATGGCGATGGTGTTGCCTTCAGCAAGGCGCAAGGGCGCATCCAATTCTGTAATTTCCTGTTCGCCCACAAAGAAGCGATAGAGCCCATCGCTAAAAGCCAGCAGCGCGGCATCCACAGCTTTTTGAGGATTCGCTTTCCTTTCACCAAAGGGGATTCCGAAAGCAATCTTGCCCACCTGGCTCATATCTTGAATTTCTGTTTCGGAAAGCGCCTTGTTCTGTTCACCGCTATGTAGACGCTCGTTATACTCCGCTACACCTTGGGTGACCATACAGACAATCAATTCCCGCAGTGTGGCAGGGCAAGTTTCCAATTCATAGGGGATGGAACCGACCGTCTGTATTCTTTTTCCCAGCTTTTTCACTTGAATGTAGACTTTCATAGAGGTCTCAACTCCTAACTACATTGTGGTTTATGTTAATTATACAACAAAGCACACCTAAAACTCAATAGAACATCCCGATATATTTTTTCCGTTTCGGTGGCAGCATAAAAACGAAAAATGGGACTACTGCAAAACCAGCGTTTTACAGTAGTCCCCTCGTTTAGATTGGAAGCAGCTATATACTAATTGCCACAAAATCTTGCTAACCGCACTTTAATGGGGATATGTAAAAGAAACAACAAATCCGAACCCTTCACCTACTGGTAAAAAGTTCGGATTTGTACTGTTTGGGAATAATGAACAGGTTTAATAGAGTGCCGTAAATGGGGTGCATCTCACTTTTGGGTGGGGTGCATTTTGCTTTTCCTGGGGTGCAAATGGGGTGCAACCCGAAAACTGGGTGGGGTGCATCCTCCTCCGGGTGGGGTGCAAATCTAGGGGGTGGGGTGCAATTTCCCCTCAATTCAACCCGTGCAATTCGTTATAGGTGCATTCATCACATTGGCTGTTGGCACCA
Organism: Oscillospiraceae bacterium; assembly: GCA_015068155.1. Classification (GTDB taxonomy): domain Bacteria; phylum Bacillota; class Clostridia; order Oscillospirales; family Oscillospiraceae; genus Faecousia. The sequence continues at coordinate 27,141 of SVLC01000026.1, forward strand.
TTATCTGAGTGCATACCGCAGGTTCTGCACTTAACCTGCGCTGCCTTCAATTCTATGCTTTCTGCCGTGGAATAGGGGCGTGTGCCGTGGTATCCAGTTCCACGCAATCTTTCCGCTTCTTCCTTTGTCATCGCAGAGGTGGTGTTAACTTTCTTGGTTAAGCCCTGATCGGAGTTGTACGATCCACCACTCTGCGTGTGCGAATTGTTGTAAGACGGCGTATATCCGGTGTCCGTTTCATCCTCTTGCCGGGGTACGCAACAGACAATTATGGCAACAAAAATAATGGGAATTGTTAACCACAGCCACCATCTGCTTTTTGGCTGCTTGGGGTCAGTTGAACCCGAATATCTTTCCTTCACAAGCGCCATGTTCTCAATGCTTGTGCTGATGCTTTTGCCGGTTGTGGATAACACGATGCCTCCGTACACCAAGCCAGCAATCGAGAAGATGGCAATGATAAACCCACTTGCACTGTTGTCCGGATCGTATGTGGAAAACGCTGCCCATAAAATTAGGACTGCGGGAGCCAAGAATAAGAGCATTGCCACGATAGCTCCTATGAGTTCACCTCGATAGTCGGATAACAGCGCCTTGTAATTACTCTCATCGACTACATCCGGAACAGGCTTTATTGTAGGCATCGCTTTGGGTGCTTTCTTGTGGTGGGTTGGTGTGTAACCGCTGGAAGAGTCATTATTTTTACGGCACTGCTCCATTAGTGTTATGCCAAACGCCTCTTCTTCCCATGTGGTTTTTCCGTCCCCATTAAAGTCAAACGGACCGCCCCAGCCTTTATTAGAATTATTATCTTTTGCCATTGGCAGAGCCTCCTTCCGTTATCTCATTTATCGTCTTTTTTTAGTTCGATTTGTGCTTGGTATTTCTTGCCAACATCAATCTTCGACTGAATGCTGGAGCCACGCACAATGGTCGCAGATCCGAACTTAGCATTCAGGGCATCTTTTGCTTTGTCCAGCTTTTTCGCTTTCTCACGAGCCTCATCCGGGAACAGGGAGAACTGTGCGACTTCCTCACGGGTGATATTGGTAAGTGCTATGCCCAGCAGCCGAAGTGGCGTAACACCATCCCACAGCTCATCAAACAGCTCCTTGCTGATCTCATAGACCTCCTTGGAGATGTCCGTTGGATTCATAAGGCTTCGCTGGTGGGAGCGAGTCTTAAAGGAATTGTCCCGGATCGATACCGCCACACAGTATGCTTTGGCACCATCGCTGCGGATTCTTGCGGTGACGCTATCAGCCAAAGCCAGCAGCACTGGATATGCTTGGGTTGCCTTCTTTACATCATCCTCCAGCGTGGTGGATATGCTGTACCCTTTTGCCTCCTCCGGCTCGGCAAGAACCGGTGAAGGATCAATACCATTTGCATAGTCGTGGATGTGCTTTCCCATTTTCATACCAACAATCTTCTGAACCCTAGCAAGGTCTGTGTGTGCAAGATCGCCGATAGTCATAATCTTTGCGTGACGCAGCTTATCGGCGGTAGCTCCGCCAACGGTGAATAGCTCGCCTACCGGCAGAGGCCACATCTTTTGGGGCATTTCGGAAAGGAACAGCGTATGCACTTTATCTGGCTTTTCAAAATCACTAGCCATCTTTGCCAGCAGCTTGTTTGAGCCGATCCCCACATTTACTGTAAAGCCCAACTCGTCCCGGATGCGGTTCTTGATCGTGTGTGCTAGGGCAATGGGATCAGGATAAATGCGATGGGTGCCGGTAAAATCCAAATAGCACTCATCAATGCTGGCTTTCTCAACGACTGGTGCATACTCCCGGCAAATATCCATAAACTTCTTGGAGTTTGCCTCGTATAGCCGAAAGTCGGGACGAGCCAAGAAGAGGTCCGGACACTTCCGCAGTGCCATTCCAATCGGTTCTCCCGTCTTGATCCCAAACTTCTTAGCCGGTA
>SVLC01000027.1:0-12487 GCA_015068155.1 Oscillospiraceae bacterium
CCACTTATGCATCGTTTTACTGCTGCGATAATTTCTTCCACGCTTATTCTTGACATAATAATACTCCCCATAGTGTAGTCTCGAAATTTTTGTTATTTCGAGTGTCTACTCTATGGGGAGCATATCATAACCTGCCCAGGGCATCATTTTTTGTAGTTTGTTATTTATGATACAAATCAATAATCACCATAGCCCTTGCCGGAAAGATCATCCTCAATCTCCAGGGCGATTCGTTTGGCTTTGTCCTCCGGGGATTCGTAGCTGGTTCCCGTATACTCGGCATAGTACTTATCGTACTGTTCTTTATAGAAATCCGTGTTGCGCACACCGTCGGACACATGGACATAGCTGCTTCTGGTGGGCGTGTAGTCAGAGATGATTTTATCCAGATCTCTGGACCAATCAAAGAAAGGCTGGTTAGGTCCGTCGGGATATATTACGTTGAACAGCCAAGCAAAGAGGACGAAGGGAATAGCCTGGGGGATGGCAATGATCAGACCGACGAAAAAATACTCAAACGGGTTCAATCCTCCAATCGCGGAGGTGAAGACCATGATGCCACCGGTCAAAAAAACGGTGATCACGAAGTAGATGATGACAAATTTCAGATGCGAATCGTCGAGTCCGCCGTAATATTCCAGCAGCACCTTCAACCGACCCTTCAGCGTTTGGGGTGTGTGGCAGGTCGTTGTGGCGGGCTTTTGGGGACGGATGGTGAGGGAAATCAGTATGCCCAGCAGGCATACCAGAAACATGATGACGATCAACCCGCCGATTACCACCACCTCGCCGCCGGGGACATTTTGGCACAGCTTGGTGTAAAAGGTATGGCACAGTGTTGTCAGGGGGAAGGCCGCCAGCTCCTTTTCGTCGGCGCTGGGATAAAGCAGGACCCAGGTGACGAAAGCCTCCACAACGGCCAAGGCGAAACAGAAGAAGTTTGTAATCCAGGCTCGGCGGGCGCGCTGGCACCGGTAAACGGAAACATAGGATTCCACGCATTCGCAGGCCTTGCCCCAGTTGTGCTGGCGCACATAATCTTCATACGGATAACTCTCTATCATATAGATCCCTCCTCGTATTACTGTATATTAATTATACAGCGACGCATACACAAAGTCAAGAACGGCCTAGCATCAAGCTGCGAACAAAGGTGAAAAAACCGAATTTACGGGTTGAACAAGGGGCAGGATCTGTGTTATACTGGTGACAACACCAAATTATTCAATAGGGGTGGATTGCATGGGTTATTATGCGTGGCTGTATGAAAGAAAGAAAAAGAAAGTCCAGCGGTGCATTGCTTATTTTCTTGCGGGGAAGTACAATCGGGCGAAAAGAATTTGCCAAGATATGAAAAACCCAATAGAAGGCGATATTTTAGCAGTGAAAGCGCTGATGGCGGAACCGGAAGGAGGAGAGCTTGCCCAAAACCGGGAGCTGTACTGCCAACTGTGGGATGCCAAGATACGAAGCGTTAAAAACGTGGAACTAAGCCGGGTGGTGGATGCCAAATTGGCGGAGATCACCCCTGCGGTTTTGGCCTATGCAAAAGAGGATATCCAAAAAATGCACAAGCATTATCTTGCCGGGGAAAAGGAAGCTTTGTATCGCCTGTGTAAAGAACATGTGGCCTACGGCCACCCCGATGCGGTTGCTTTAAATATCTGGGGATGCATGAAGCTTGGCCCGATGGAGCATAGCAAGGAATACTACATGATGCACCTTGGCAGCGCACTGTACAAAGATTTAAAATATGAACTGGAAACGGCAATCTCAAAAGGCTTGTCGGAAGAATTCCAGGAGCACTCGCAAACGCTGATCCAAGAGCTGGATCGGCTGATCGAATTGCTGGGAGATGGAATCGTTACCGACCCAGTGCCGCCCCCTCGTAATGAGGATTGGTTCGGGTGGTATTGATCAAACGCTATCATCCTATATTATGATTGATGTGAAATACTTGCCGGCACAGGGAGGGGTAAGGCCCTCCCCTACGGCCATGCTTTGAGGTGGATCATGTTCGAAATTACATTGCTTGCCATGGGCAAGCTGAAGGAAAAATTCTATATTTCCGCTGCGGAGGAATACGCCAAGCGGCTAGGAGCCTACTGCAAGTTCCATCTGCTGGAACTGCCGGAGGTAAGGCTTCCGGAGAACCCCTCCCCTGCTGAAATCGCCGCTGGATTGGACAAGGAAGCGGAAACCATTTTCGCCAAGATCCCCAAGGGCGCGTACCTTTGCATCTTTACCCCCGAAGGCAAGGAACTGAGCAGCGAAGGCTTTGCTGAAAAATTGGCCCAGGTGAAGCTGGCCGGAAAAAGCAACGTTTGCTTTTTGATCGGATCTTCCTTCGGTATCTCCCCAAAGGTGAAAGCCGCCGCAGATTTTAAGCTCAGCATGGGGCCTATGACCTTCCCCCACCACCTGGCGCGCATTATGGTGCTGGAGCAGATCTACCGGGCCGAGGCCATTCAGGCCGGCAGTAAATATCACAAGTAAACATTCAAATCCTGTCATTCTGAGCGAAGCATGGCTAAGCCATGCGAAGTCGAAGAATCCGCCTTCCTTCACAAGGAGTACGGATCCTTCGACTCCCTTCGGTCGCTCAGGATGACATTCTTTTTTATACGAAGTACCTTGACAGATGAGGTATCTTATGATACTATGGATACACGAAAGGAGGCGGTAGAATGTCCATCGCAGGCGATTTGATCCGCGGACATACGGATGCCATTATTCTAGCCCGGCTGCTGCAATCCGACAGCTATGGCTACGAGATCAACAAAACCATTTCCCTATTGTCCGGGGGGCAGTTTGAACTGAAGGAAGCCACCCTCTACACCGCCTTCAAGCGGCTGGAAGAACAGGGATTGATCGCCTCTTATTGGGGCGATTCCGGCGTCGGCGCCCGAAGAAGGTACTATACAATCACCCCGGAGGGGCGTTATGCCTGCTATCGGCTGCTGCAGGAATGGCAGGAAACAAAGTGTATTATGGACAGTCTGCTGACCCAGGGAGGTAAACTATGAGAGAACAATTGATTCAATATGTAAACCTGCTGTTTGCCGGTTCCCCCGGAACCTACGAAATGCAGCAAGAGATTTTACAGAATACCCTGGACCGATACGACGATCTGTTATCCCAGGGTAAAACGCCCGAGGCGGCCTATCGGCTGGCCATCGGCGGTATCGGTGATATCAACGAGGTGCTGGGCAGCATCCCCGTCTCCCCTGACCCCCGCCCCACGGCGGAAAGGCCGACCACGCCCACTCCGGTTCCGGCAGTAAAAAACAACAGAAAGTGGATGCAGGCCCTGGCCATTGGACTTTATATCTGCTGTGTGATCCCTGTGCTGATTTTCGAGAATGTAGGCACTGGTATGCTGGGCGTATGTTTGATGTTCGTTATGATCGCCGCAGCTACGGTGCTGCTCATCCTGTCCCCTGCCGAAAAAGAGGAACAAACGGAAAAAGAATCCGATGACATGCCTAAAACCAAGCTGGGCAGAACACTGAAGCGCATTTGGGGTCTGGTGACTCTGGGGATCTATCTGAGCATCAGCTTCAAGACAGGGGCCTGGCATATCACCTGGCTGGTCTTCCCGATCATGGGCGCTGTGAACGGTATCATTCGCGCCGCTATGGATCTGAAGGAGGCGAAATAACCATGAAACGAAACGCCATTGTCAGGATCATTCTATTTTCTGTTCTTGCATTGGTTTTGACCGGTGTGTTGATCGCGGGTATCGCCGTGGATTTCTTCGTATACCAATTCGCTTCCGGAGATAATGTACCGATCGAAGCCCACGCGCCGGGGGATGTGCGCCGGTTGGAGATCGATTGGGCCGCCGGTGCCATTACCATCAGCCAAAACCCCAATATCGACCATATTTTCTTCTACGAGGAAGCGCCGGACGGCTGCCGGTACCAGATGAAATATGAATATAACGAGTATTCGCTGCAGATCTCTTACGGCAAAAAATACACCGTAGGGCAATCCGTTGAGAAGAACCTGACCATTGAAGTGCCTGCCAACTGGAACTGCGAGGAACTGGAACTCAACGCCGCCGGTGTGATCGTGCGCATAGAAAACGTGGATGTACACACCCTGGAGCTGAACGGCGCCGGCTGTAAGCTGAATTACAGCGGCGATGTGACCTATCTGGATATCAACAGCACCGGCGCGGAGCTGAGCGTAAGCTGCGCCGGACGGCCGCAGCAGGTGGACCTGAACGGCATGGGCTGTAAACTGAATTTGCAGCTTCCTGCTGAATGCGGCTTTTCTCTGGATACCAGTGGCTTGGGCTGCGAACTGGATACTTCCCTGCCCGTCTCCGAGAAAAACGGAAAGAAGGTTTACGGTGACGAAGCCTGCGCCATTGAGGTCAATGGCCTGGGGTGCAGCATCACCATTACCGAGAATGGCGAATGTGCGCATGTATGGGATACTACGCTCTTCCCCACTGCGCCGGACATGGATATCTTGATCCACACTTGCAAGATCTGCGGCATTATAAAAACCGAACCGGATAATCACGCGCATTTGTGGGAGGAAATGGTCCTGGATACAAGTTCCACCAAATATATATGCTCTGTGTGCGGCATTACACAAGCGGAATCTTTGAAGGAGGAATATCCCGTTATCATCGCGTACCCAGGTGCCTCCGTGACACGCATCTTCGGGAACTTCGAACCTGGCGATACGGTAACCTATCGCACGCAAAGAGGCGATGCCAAACTGCTGCTATATGTGTTTCATGAGGAAACCTATTACGAAGGTATACAAACCGAAGATGGCTTTTGGGAATTTACTTTTACAATGCCCAGTCATAATGTTATGATTATGGCGCTCACAGAGCAAGAAATAGCATCATAATTTTTTCAGAAAGTTGCACGTTTTCGTGCAACTTTTTGCTTTTTTTCGCATATGGGTGAAAGGAGGTGATATCATGGCGATCCAACAATACAACAAGGGTGAAAGCCATCAGCTCACGGAACATTTCAACATCCGGGAATTTCAGTGCAAAGGCACCGATTGCGGCTGTCAGGAAACGCTGCACGATCCGGCATTGTCCGAATATTTGCAGCAGATCCGTTCCCATTTCGGAAAGCCACTACGGATCAACAGCGGTTACCGCTGCGAAAAGCACAATCAGGCTGTTGGTGGCGCGCCAAGTTCCCGGCACACCAAGGGCCAGGCGGCAGATGTAACCATGGACGGTGTGGATGCCCTGGAGCTTGCCCGATATGCCCAGCAGATCGGGGTGATGGGCATCGGTCTGTACGGTCCGGAGGAGGGCAATTTTATCCATGTGGATACCCGAAGCAGCCGCTTTTTCTGGAAGGGTCACGATCAACTGCCGGTGGATAGTTTTCTGGAGGAAGAACCTCAGCAGCCCGGCATTTATTTGGTCAGTTGCCGAGTCAACGGTACAGCAGCTGTCATTAGTCTGGTGTTTGACGGCAGTATCGGCCCACAGCTCCAGATTCTACCGGGTTATGACGCAGCGGTGCAGATGACCCTAAATGAGGAATCCGCAGTGTTTACGCCGGTGGAGATCGGACGGGATACGGTGCAGATTCTGAACATCCGCAAATACGATCCCTGAACAAAAAAGCCAGCCGGAAAACCGGCTGGCTATTTTTTTAGAATTCTCCGGCGTGGTACATCACCGCGGAAAGCGCGCACAACGGCGCCGTCTCGCACCGCAGGATCCGTTTTCCCAGGGTGCAAACCGAAAGACCGGCATCCATAGCCTGCTTCACCTCTGCCTCTTCCAGGCCGCCCTCCGGCCCTGTCAGCAGACTCACCGTTTCGTACACGCCGGTATGCAGCGCCATGGTCAATGTGGTGGCCCGTTCGTTTTCGTAAAACAGCAGCGCTTTGTCTGCCTGCGCAGCCCGCTGCAAGGCAGCTTTATAGCTGGGCAGCGTCAGCACCTGGGGAATCAGCCCCCGGCCGGATTGCTCCGCGGCGGAGGCGGCGATCTTCTGCCAGCGCTCTGCCTTCTTGGCAAGGCTTTTTTCGTCCGGCTTGGAGATGCACCGGGCAGAAGGAAATGCCACGATCTCATAGGCACCCAATTCCGTGGCTTTCTGGATCACATGCTCCAGCTTATCCGCCTTGGGAAATGCCATATAGACGCTGACCCGAATCTTGGCTTCCGTTTCAGAGGTCTGCCGGTGCTTTACCACCAGGCTGATCTGTCCTTCGGACACATCGCTGACGGCGCACAGCGCTTCACGGCCCTGGCCGTCGCAGACCAGCACCTCTTCGCCGCATTTCAGCCGCAGCACCTTGGCGTGCTTGGCATTCTCCCCTGTCAACACCAAAAACTCCGGCTGCATTTCCGCGGGTTCCACAAAAAATCGGGTCATAGGATCTCCTCCTGGTAATTTATGACAATAGTTTAGCAGATACGCCCTTATTTTGCAAATACATTCTGTCGAAAAATGTTGTTTTTTCGGCAAAGATATGTTATGATATAGGAGTATATTTATGTGCTCATCCCATGGGATAGCGAATATTTTTAGAATAGCATGGATCAAAGGAGATATGAAGATGAAAAAGTACGTGATCCTGGCAGATGTGACCATGGACCTGTCCCAGCAGCTGCGTCAGCAATTCGGCGTGGCTGACTATTTACCCGGTCACATTCATTTCAGCGACGGCAGAGATTTTGCCACCACCCTGGACTGGTCTTTGATCAGCCGGGAGGACTTTTATAAAGCCCTGTCCAACAAAAAACTGGAGCTGACCACTGCCCCGCCCAGCCCCGAGGAATATTACAACGCCTTCCAAAGCTATGCCCGGCAGGGTTATGATATTTTGAGCATGTCCATTTCCTCCAAGATCAGCTCCACTTACAATGTGGCGACCCTTGCCGCCCAGCGGGTGATGGACGAACATCCCGAGACCACTATTTACTGCTTCGATTCCTACAAAATGTCCGGCGCCTTCGGCCTGCTGGTAATCTATGCCCATATGCTGCAAAAGGAAGGCCGGTCCATGGACCAGGTGATCACATGGCTGGAAGATCACAAGCATAATGTGCACCAGATGGGGCCCATTGACGATCTTATTTTTGTGGCCCGTCGGGGCCGGATCACCATGGGCAAGGCCATTATGGGCAGCTTCGCCGGCGTTAAGCCCATGGGCGACTGCACCCGGGAGGGCTATGTTTCCGTGCTGACCAAGGTCAAAGGCATCAGCAAGGCCCTGGATCTGACGGTGCGGTATCTGGATCGGGCGGCTGTCGATCTGCGCGATCAATATGTGCTGATCAGCCACAGCAACCGGGAGGAATACGCGCTGAAGCTGAAAGCTATGATCGAACAGAGCTGTCCGCCTAAGCAGGTACTTGTAAGCGATGTGTTCTCCGGCTGCGGCACCAACATCGGTCCCGGCATGGTGGCCGTGTACTTCCTGGGACAGCCCATCACCGAAGGTCTGTCCGCGGAAAAAGATCTGATGACCGAACTGCTGAACGGGTGAGTCTATGGCAAAAATAATTGACGGTATTTGTTTTAAGAACATGGTGGACTACGCGGTGCGCAATCTGCATATGCACGTCAAAACAGTCAACCAGCTCAATGTCTTCCCCGTCCCCGACGGGGACACCGGCACCAATATGGTGACCACCATTCACAAGGGTTTGATGGCGGTGGAAGAGTCTCTTGTGGATCTGCCCTCCGTATCCCGGAAATTTGCTCGATCCGTGGTTTTTGAAGCCAGAGGCAATTCCGGTGTTATCGTATCCCAATTCCTCAAAGGTATCTCCGAAAAATTTTACGATGTGGACGTGGCAGACGGCAAGCTGTTTATTGAGGCTCTGGAAAAAGGCGTGCAATACGCCTATTCCTCCGTGGCTACGCCTGTAGAGGGCACCATGTTAACGGTGGTGAAGGATGCCACCGCCGCGGTAAAAAAGGAATTCTACCCGGAGCAGACTGTGGATCAGATCATCGCTTCCTTTGTTGCTCACGCCAGGGTCTCCTTGGAAAACACCCCGAAGCTGCTGAGTGTGCTGCAGGAATCCGGCGTGGTGGACAGCGGCGGCGCCGGCATCGTGTATCTGTTTGAAGGTATGCAAAAATACCTGGATGACGAGCCGCTGGACCGCGTGCAGACCAAGCAGGAGACTGCCAGTATCGACTATGACGCCTTTAACCGCAGCAGCCGCTTTGACTACGGCTACTGCACGGAGCTGCTGCTGCAATTGCTGGACCGGAAGGAGCCCTTTGACCCGGACGCTTTCCGGGCGTCCCTAGCGGAGTTGGGCAATTCCCTGGTGGTTTCCGTGGAACAGGACAAGGTACGGGTGCATATCCACACCCATTTTCCCGAAAAAGTATTCGCCCTGGCCCATCGGTTCGGCGAATTTTTATCCTCCAAGATCGAAAATATGACGGTGCAGCACACAGAACTGTCCAAACGCATTCTTTGCTCCAATGTAAAAAACAACGGCCCGTTTTCTGTAGTGGCCGTAGCCTGTGACGAAAAAATGCAGCGGCTGTTTGTGGATATGGGGGCGGATGTGGCTATCTGTTGTTCGGAAAATATTTCCACGAAGGATTATCTGGATGCTTTCGATCTGTGCAGCGCCAAAGATATCTTCGTTTTCCCCAATAGTTCCGATGCCATTCTCACCGCTATGCAAGCCAAAAAGCTGTATCAAAAAGCCCGGGTGACGGTGATCAACAGCCGCACAATTGCCGAATGCTATGCGGCTCTGCCTACCATTGATTTTGAGCAGACCAATATCGAATCGGTGACATACAGCATTGCCGAAGTGATCAACAGCCTTTACATCGCGTCCATCGTCAAGCGGGACAACTCCATCCGTTACGGCGACAAGCAGATCAGCCGCAACGAATATTACTCCTTCTCCGGCAAGGAACTGATCGCCATCCACAAGCATCTGGAAGAGACCGCGGTGCAGACCATTTGCAAGGTCATCCAGCAGCAGCATCAGGAGATCGTTACAATTTTCTATCCCTCCCACATCCCGGAGGATACCATTACCTCTATTTTGGAAGCCGTGGCGCAAAGAGGCATCTCTGCCGAGTTCTTCAGCGTCGCTACTGACAGTCTTCCCTGCCTGATGACCATCTCGTTTGAATAAAAAAGAGGATAGATAATATGAAAAAACTAACCAAAAAAAGCAGTCTGATTCTCTATGGCTGCGCCGGTCTGGGTGTGAATATGCTCAACCTGATCGTAGGCTCCTACCTTTGCAGCGCCATGCTGGTGGGCGGCTTTCAGACCCATGTGGAGTCCTGGACCTATTTGAACACCGACCTGGTAGTGGCCGGATTGTGGAGCGTGCTGATCTTGCTGGCCAAGGTAGTGGACGGCCTGATCGACCTGCCCCTTTCCCATTTTGTAGATAATCTGCAAACCAAATGGGGCAAGCGGAAAACCGCCATCGTGATCGGATATGTGCCGATGATCCTGGCGTATATGCTGTTTTTGATCCCGCTGAATCCCACAGCCACCATCGCCAACACAGTGTGGTTTGGCTTTCTGCTGCTGATGTTCTACACCGCCTATACCCTGACCATGATCACCTATTATGCCACCTTCGCCGAGGTCACCGAGGATCAAAAAGGCATCGTGCTTCTTTCGCACACCAAGTCCATTTGCGATGTGGCCTATTTCAGCCTGGGCTATGCTCTGGTTCCGGCATTTGTCAGCATGGGCATGAACATCCGCAATGTGGCAATGCTGTTCCTGCCCATGTCACTGACCATGCTGATCCCCATTCTGCTGCTGAAGGAAAAGGATGGCCAGCATGCGGCGTTGCAGGAAAAGGTCCAGCGTCCTACCTTCCGGAAGTCTTTGATGTTCACCCTGCGGGACAAGCCTTATCTATATTGGCTGTGCACCTTGTTTGTAATGAACATTGGTCTGCAGTTGTTCCTCAGCGGCATCAATGAGTATTTTTCCACCACTGGTCTGAACATGACCTTCATTATGGCTTCCTGCTTCGTGCCGGTGCCCTTTACTATTCTGATCTACAACAAGGTGATGAAAAAATACGGCCTGGCCGTGGCATACCGCTATATTCTGGCAGTGTATTCGCTGGGTATGGGGCTGATGGGTCTGTGCCGCTTTATACCCCAGGGTCTGCTGTATCCCTTTGCCATTTTCTGCAGCCTGATCGTATCGTTCTCCATCGGCTCTTTCTTCTCCGTTACTTACACGGTGCCCTCCCAGTGCGCCGCCGCCCGTAAGGAAGATAGCGAAACCGCTTCTTCCATGTATTTTGCTATCCAGGGACTGTTCGAAGGCGCTTCCGCCGGTGTGGCTTCCGGTTTGATCCTGGTGTTCTTGAAGCAGAACGGCTATATTTCCTGGATGACCGTAATCGTGGCTGTTGTGTGCATGGCAGCATTCTTCATGTCCTGTTTCCTTCCCAAGACCATCAGCATGATCGGCAAGGACAAGGTCGAAGCCGTATGATCTACGAGTTTTTCCGCTGGATCGGCGTGATCATGGGATATCCCTTCAAGTGGCTGTTTTTCAAAAATAAAACCTACTACGAAAATGACCGGGCGCCCCGGCGGGTCAAAGGCGGCGCGCTGATCATCACCAATCATTTCAACCCTTTGGATTATGTGATGAATGTGTTTGTATTCTTCCCCCGAAAGCTGTATGTGGTGGCTTCGGAACATGCCTTCAAAAATGCTCCGCTGCGGTTTGGCATGAAATTCTGGGGCGGCATCCAGGCCAATCGGGTCACCAAGAATATGCGCTTCATCATTGAAAGCTCCCGGCACATCCAAGCCGGGCATTTGGTGCAGATCTTCCCCGAGGGCCATAACACCGATGACGGTACCATCAAGGCTTTCTATCCCAGCTATATTCTCATCGCCTGGAAGGCAAAAGCCCCCATCGTGCCGGTGATCACCGACGGCAATTACGGCATCACCAAGCGGGTACACCTGATGGTGGGCGAGCCGATTGATCTGACAGACTACCTGGACGCAGAGAAACCCTCAAAAGAAGATGTGATTCGGCTCAATGATATGGTCCGCCAGAAAGTGCTGTTTCTCCGACAGGAAATCGACCGTCGTATCGAAGCAGACAAACAGAAAGGACGCAAATAATGCAGTGGAATATCTATTGGACCATCGGTCTGGTCCTTGTCTTATTATCCATAGGCTTTTACTTCTTTTCCGTGATTTTTGCTTCTTATTGCATTTACACTGCCACCTTGAAGCGGAAGGATAAAGACCATTGGGGCCGCACCATTTCCATCCGAACCGAATTGACGGAAAAGATGGATGCAGAGGGCATGGCCTGGCAAAGCGCGCATGACACTTTCCGCAAGGATGTGCACATTCTGCGCAACGGGCTGAACCTTTACGGCGAATATTACGACATGGGCAGCGATAAGGTGGCGATGATCCTTTCCGGCCGCACCGAAAGCCTGCGCTACGGCTATTATTTCGCAAAGCCCTATGCCGACAGCGGCTTTAATGTGCTGGTAATCGATCCCCGGGCCCACGGCTTCAGCGACGGTCAATACAACACCGTCGGTTTTGAAGAAAGCCGGGACGCGCTGGCGTGGGTGCGTTTTTTGGAGGAGAACTTCCAGATCAAGACCGTGGTTTTTCACGGCATTTGCATCGGCGCCGCGGCAGGCATGCTGGCAATTACCGCCGATGATTGCCCTTCCTGCGTCAAAGGTATGGTAACGGAAGGTATGTTTGCCAATTTCGGCTGTTCCATGCGAAATCATCTCATTGAGCGTAAACGGCTGATGTGGCCGGTGATGCAGTGCATTGATTTTTGGATGAAGCATTACACTGGTCATTCCATGATGCGAGGCCCCATAGATGTCATTGACAAAATGGATAAGCCCCTGCTGATGATCCAAAGCAAAATGGACAAATACTCCACCCCGGAAAATGCCCGAAAGCTGTACGACAAATGCCCCAGCCGGGAAAAATCCCTGGTGCTTTATGAGACCGGCGATCACTCCATGCTGCGGATTACCGACACGGAGAAATATGATAGCGCAATCAAGGATTTTCTGGCGCGATATTTCCAATAAGCATCAAAACGCCCACATCGGCGGTTACCTGTACGGGTAACCGCCGATCATTTTTTACGGACATTCCCATACCAAAAAAGTCGGATGCCAAAAGGCATCCGGCTTGTACTCTGTCGGTTATGCGCAACAGCCTACAGCCCTACAGGCTGCCGTCTGTTGCCCATGGACTCTCCCACGGCCTGAAAACATGCCACCGGCATGTTTTCTTACGGCCTTTCGAGTCCATTCCCATACCAAAAAAGTCGGATGCCTTTTGGCATCCGACTTGTACTCTGTCGGTTATGCGCAACAGCCTACAGCCCTACAGGCTGCCGTCTGTTGCCCATGGACTCTCCCACGGCCTGAAAACATGCCACCGGCATGTTTTCTTACGGCCTTTCGAGTCCATTCCCATACCAAAAAAGTCGGATGCCTTTTGGCATCCGACTT
>SVLC01000027.1:12497-27147 GCA_015068155.1 Oscillospiraceae bacterium
TACAGGCTGCCGTCTGTTGCCCATGGACTCTCCCACGGCCTGAAAACATGCCACCGGCATGTTTTCTTACGGCCTTTCGAGTCCATTCCCATACCAAAAAAGTCGGATGCCTTTTGGCATCCGACTTTTTTGGTGCGAGAGATGGGACTCGAACCCACACGGCGTAACCACACGCACCTCAAACGTGCTTGTCTACCATTCCAACACTCTCGCAAGTGCCATAGTATTATATGCTTTGGGTGTGATTTTGTCAAGGCTTTTTTGCGTTTTTCTGTTGCTATTTCTCGCCGATGGTGGTAAGATAGAAAATACGAAAACATAAAGAAGGTATCACTATGAAATCCATTACCATCCTCATCTGCAAACTTCTCAGCTTTATCGGCAAACTGGTGGGTAAAGGCAGCAGCCTTCCCGGTAAAGTTGCGCTGAAGCTGTGCCCCGACATCATTTCCCGTCTGCAGCTTCCCAAGGATATGATCGCCATCACCGGTTCCAACGGAAAGACCTCCACTGTGGAAATGGTGGCCGGTATTCTGAAAGCCGCCGGCAAGCAGGTGGTCTACAACAAAGAAGGCAGCAACCAGACCGAAGGTGTTGCCACCATGCTGCTCAACAGCGCCACCCTGTCCGGCAAGGTCAAGGGCGATGTGGTTCTGCTGGAGAGCGATGAGCGTTACGCCCGCCACACCTTCAAGCACATCAAACCCACCATGTTCGCCGTCACCAATCTTTACCGGGATCAGCTTACCCGCAACGCCCACCCCTTCCACATCTACGGCATTCTTTCCGATGCGGTAGCGCTTGTGCCCAATGCCAAGCTGGTGCTCAATGCCGACGATCCCATCGTCCGTAATTTCGGCTTCCAGCGGGAAAATGTAGTGTATTTCGGCATGGAACGCAACAGCCTTTCCACCCAGGAAAGCGACGCGCTGTACAACGACTGCCACTACTGCCCCCGGTGCAAAAAAGAAATGCAGTACGATTTCTTCCATTACGCCCATTTGGGCAGCTATCGCTGCGAATGCGGCTACAGCCGCCCGGAACCCCTCTTCGCCGTGGAAGAAATGGATCTGGAGGCAGGCTATATCTCCATCAACGGCAATCGGCTTTCCCTGGATTTCGCCAGCAAGTACAATGTGTACAACCTGCTGACTGCCTACACCGTCACTTCCCTGCTGGGCATCGACGAAGACATTATTACTTCCCAGCTCAATGACTTCGTGATGAAAAACGGCCGTTTGGTTCGTTTTGATTTTGCAGGCAACGAGGGTCTTCTGATCACCAGCAAGCACGAAAACTCCACCTCCTACAATCAGAGTCTGGGATATGTGGCCATGCAGAAGGAAAAATCCACCCTGATCATTATCGTAGATGCCATCTCCCGGAAATATTACACTTCCGAGACCAGTTGGCTTTGGGATATCTCCTTTGAAATGTTGCAGGACACCAATGTGGAGCGGATCGTGCTGTCCGGCAAATACGCCTATGACCTGGCGCTGCGTTTTGAATTTGCAGGTATTAACACCGCTGAGATCATGGTCGAGCCGGATCTTCAGGAAATGGCAGAAAAGATGCGCGAACTGCCCCACGGCACCAAATTCTACTGTGTCACCTGCTTTTCTGACAAAGACAAGCTGCTGCGCAACTGCGCCCATGAATAAGGAGGAACGGATATGAAAGAGATCAAGATTTTACATCTGTTTCCCCGGCTGCTCAGTCTTTACGGGGAATACGGAAATGTGGCGATACTGCGAAAAACCCTGGAGGATGCGGGATGCGCCGTTACTGTGGACGACTATGAAAACGGCGAACTGAACTTGGATGGGTATGATTTCGTTTATGTGGGCGCCGGTACGGAAGACAATCTGCTGGAGGCTGTCCGCCGGCTGATGCCGTATAAGCAAGCCATTTCCCAGTCCATCGGCGACGGCAAGCTGTGGCTGGCCACCGGCAACGCTATGACGCTGTTCGGCGCTTGCGTGAAGCGCTGTGAAGCCGCCAGCGAGGCGCTGGGCTGTTTTGCATACACCACCAGCATCCACGACAACAAGCGGTATTTGGGGGATGTGCTGACGATAGAAGCCTTTGGCGGGGCATTTGTGGGTTTTGTCAACACCTCCTGCGTGTACCAGGGCATTACCGCTCCCCTGCTGACGCTGCGGCTGGGAACAAAGCTGGGTAACGACAAGACCTCCGCTGAAAGCGGTATCCGGGTCGGCAATTTTTACGGTACGGAGCTGATCGGCCCGGTGCTGGTAAAGAATCCCCATTTCCTGGGGCATATCTGCAGGGAATTGACCGGGGAAGAAATCTCCGTAGATAAAAATTCCTATGCCCAAAAGGCCTATGATGTGGCCCTGGCGGAGTTGACCAGGAGAATACAGGCATAATATAGCAGGACGGAATTTTTCCGTCCTGTTTTTTCTTGCATTGCGCAACCAAATGGGTTAAAATGTCGCTATATAGGGTGAAGGGAGGTAAATGCTATGAATGACAGTCAGATCGTGGATCTTTATCTGCAGCGCAAAGAGGATGCCATCCGCCATACTGCCAGCAAATACGGCAAACAGCTTAAAAGCGTATCCATGACCATTGTGCAGCAAATGCAAACCGCGGAGGAATGCGAAAACGACACCTATCTGCAGGCCTGGAACTCCATTCCGCCCCACCAGCCCAGGAATTACCTGTACGCTTTTTTACTGCGGATCATCCGGCACATTTCCATTGACCGTTGCAGACATCAGGACCGGCTGTGCCGGAAGGCCTATATGCAGGAACTATCCGACGAACTGCTTTGCTGCGTCCCGGGAAATGCGGATGTGGAAAGTCAGATCGACGCCATGGTTCTTGGGAAATGTATCAGCGATTTTCTAAAAACCCAGCCGGCGCTGAACCGGAATGTGTTTATCCGGCGCTACTGGTACTTAGACTCTCTTGACGTCATTTGCAAGCAATACCGCATATCCCAAAGCAAAGCCAAATCCATGCTTTTCCGCAGCCGCAACGCCCTGCGGATATACCTGAGAAAGGAGGGCTACACCCTATGAAACCGGACGAGATTTTAGATGCCATGGAGCATATCGACGCGGAACTGATCGAAGCGGCGGGTCAAGCGCCCAGGCGAAGTTCCATGCCGGGAGTCATCGCGGCGCTGGCAGCGATGCTGGTGCTGCTGATCAGCGTGGCATTTGCGCTGGGCAATAGCTCCGACGGCCCGGTGCAGATGGGGAGCCAGCCTACCCATGGCAGCAACCGCTTCCCCTTCCCCAGTTCCGGTACATCAGGCCTTCGCCCATCTGTCAATTATTCCAGCCATCCCTCAACGAGGCCGACCATTTCCCCTCCACAGTCGTCCAGTCCCTCCAATTTTCACTTTGACAGTATTGCACAACTAAAGCAGATGCTGACTATCGCCAAGGAGCAACCGGACGCTTTAATTGGGTATGTACATTCCGAAAACATTGGCTACTGGGACAATTACTACCCCACACAGTCGGATGTAGCGCTGCTGGAAAAATGGCTGCAGAGTATCGTAGTCCCCTGCCGACGAGATCACAAGGACACCTTGGACTCCATTTACTACCATCCGGAACGGTTTTATGACAAGGACAGATTGGAATTTTTCTATGATGTCAACGGCATTCGTTATTGCTTCATGATATGCGATAGCCCCGCCTGGAATCCGGACGGTGAGGAAGTAACCACCGTACAAATCGGCAGCTACACCGCCGAAATGCGGGAAGGCAGCTACGGCAACAGCAGACGGCTAATGGCTCATTTCTATGTAAATGATGTTGTAATCTCCATGTGGGTAAATACAACGGATCCCAGCAAGGTGGATCTAAGCGGCTTCTATTTAAGCATTATTTTGGGGATCGAATGAATCTTTGTTTCGGAAGGAGAGCTAGTCATGAGAAAACTATTGGTTTTTACAGTTATCGCAGCGCTTTTGATGGGTGCGCTTGTGGGATGCCGCAGTGCCGGTACACCGGCAACCTCCACCGAGAAGAACAAACCGGTCACAAACGATCCGTACAAGCTCTACCTGGAAAGTAATCTTTTGGAAGACTATTCCACCCAACGGCTGGAGCATGATGTCATCCGGGAGAATCACATTACGGTTTCTTCGGATATTCCCGATAAGACTGTGACGCTTTTCGGACAAACCATCACCCTTTCCTATAAGGAAACCTGGCAGAGTAATCGCCGGACCAGAAACCTTTTGTTTTACGATGTAAGAGACAACCAAACCGGAGCATTGTACTGGGCAGGTTTTGATTCCGCCTCCGGAGCATTGCGAATCTATTATAACAGCCAGGCCGGCAACGACCGTTCCTATCAATCCGAAGTAAATGAACACGCCAGCGAAGCAGAATTTTTAGCCTATGCTAAAAAATTGGTTTCTCAGTACGCATCTGTGGAAGGATGTGCGGTAGAAATCGAAACACGATTCTATGAATACAAGGAGCAATACGGATACTACGGCCAAACAGGTGTTACTGTGGATGGCTATGTGAACAATGCAGAAAACATTCCGGATTTTTATGCCGTATACACCTTCACATTTTACAAGACGATCGACGGGATCCGGCTGTGGGACACCAATACCATCGAGATCAACAACACGGGAGAAGTCTGCCAGGCGGAGTTTTATCTGCAGGACGATGTATATGAAGATTATTTCGATATCGACATCGATATAGAGCAGGCCGAAAGGCTGGTGCACAGCGCCTGCAACGGCGAGATCGTCAGAACACGGTTGGTTGCCACCACAGATGGCGCGCTTTGGCTGCATTTCATGGTCTTTTGGGGAATTGAGGGCGCGGGAAGCTGCAACACATACGCTATCCCCATCGTCGGCGGCATATAGCAAGTAAACAGGAAACCCACGCCGGTCAACAGCGTGGGTTTTCGTATACATAGGTATCGGAATGGGCGTGGACGGAGCCATCCAAGTAGGTGGCGTGATCCAGGATTTTTTGGAAGCCGCAGCCGCGGTGCAAGGCGATAGAGGCGCGGTTTTCCCGGGCAATATGGACATAGACCTTATCCATTTTCAGCGAATCCAGGGCAGCGGTGACGAGCGCTTTGGCATAGCCCTTGCGGCGGTACGCCCGGTGGGTCTGTAAGCCTTCCAAAAGCCAGCCGTCCCGCCACCTCTGCAGCCGCAGGGCGGCCACATAACGGCCGCTTTCCTCCCAAACGCAGCAAATACCATTGGGAAAGAAATCCTCGCAGAGAAAGCCGTAGAAGTCCTGGCCCTCGTCGATGGAATCCAGGTCATACACATCCGCCAGGGCAAACACCCGCAGATCAGATACATCTCTTGCAACGATCAGCATATTAGATCTTCTCACCCAGGATGGACTTGGTAGCATAGGCGTTCAGCTCCATGCCGGCGGTGTTGCCTGCCAGGTACTCATAATAGGCCTGGGCGCCGATCATGGCGGCATTGTCGCCGCACAGAGAAAGAGGCGGCAGGTACACGGTGGCGCCCAGCTTTTCGGCGGCGGCCAGAATATCCCGGCGGATGCGGCTGTTGGCGGCTACGCCGCCGGCTACGGCTACTTTTTTGCAGCCGGTTTCCCGGATGGCTCGCTCCACTCTCGGTGTCAGCGTGTCACTGACAGCGGCAGAGAAGGAGGCGCAAAGGCTGGGGATATCCAGCTGCTCCCCCACCTGCTCCGCGTGATGGATCAGGTTCAGCGCCGCGGTCTTAAGGCCCGAGAAGCTCATATTATAGGGGTTCTCGCCGGGCTTACTGCGAGGCAGATCGTACTTGGTTTCATCGCCCTGCTGGGACAGCTTGTCCAGCGCTGCGCCGCCGGGGTACGGCATCCCCAGCACACGGCCCACCTTATCGAAGGATTCGCCGGCAGCATCGTCCAAAGTACCGCCCAGGATCTCCATTTCGGTATAATCCTTCACATGGACGATCATGGTATGGCCGCCGGAAACCACCAGGCAAAGGAAGGGTGGCTGCAATTCCGGATAGGCAATGTAATTGGCAGCGATATGGCCCCGGATGTGATGCACAGGGATCAAAGGCTTGCCCAGCGCCAATGCGGCAGCTTTGGCAAAATTCACGCCCACCAGCACCGCGCCAATCAGACCCGGGGCGTAGGTTACGGCCACAGCGTCAATGTCGCTGCGCTGCAGACCGGTTTGCTCCAAGGCCTGGTCCGCAAGACCGTAAATGGCTTCGATATGTTTTCTGGAGGCGATCTCCGGCACCACGCCGCCGTATTCCCGGTGCAGCGCTACCTGGGAAGCGATGCAATCGCAGAGCACTTCCCTGCCGTCCCGCACGATGGCCACAGCGGTTTCATCGCAGGAGGATTCAATTGCCAAAATGTTCATGGATTCTCTCCTTTTCAGGTGAAATCTGAATTTTCGTCATTGGTCAGATCCCCGTCTCCCCAAATTGGGATGGCTTCGCCCAAATATGTAGGCTTCGGCTGAAACAGGGATGTACCAAAATCTTTTACGCGAGCCAGGATCTCCCGCACATCCCGGCCTGTTTGACCGGAATAGGCGCGATAATCGCTGCTGACACCGTAGGCCTCCATGCCCAAACTTTCCGCAATATAGATGGCACGATAGAGGTGGTATTCCTGGGTAACGATCAGGATCTTTTGGGCCTGAAAAATCTCTTTTGCCCGGTACATGCTCTCATAAGTGGAAAAACCGGCGTGATCCATGAAAATATCCGCCGAATCGATCCCGGCCTCTACCGCAAAGGTCTTCATGGCATCCACTTCATCATAGTTCTCCCGACCATGGTCACCGGTCATCAGTAATTTGGGTGCGGCTCCCAGTTGATACAGCTCCACGCCCCGGCGCAGGCGGTCATGCAGCATGTCGCTGGGCGTGCCATCGCTGTGGATACCGCAGCCCAAAACCAGGATACAGTCCACATCCGCAAGTTGGGCAGCCGCTTCCGGGGGCAGGATCTGGCTTTTAACACTGCCCTTGACGATGGCATTGATGCCGAAAACTGCGCCGATTCCCAAAAATCCGAGGCAGAGAATTGCGCAGAAAATACGGAGAAATGTTCGCTGTTTTCCGTTTTTTGTGGATTTCTGTTTGTTATTTTTCTTGATTTTTATTTTCATAAGATTCTCCATATTCCGGTTGCGGCGGGGCCGTTAAAGGGCTTTTCGCAGGATGAGGGCATCTTCTTTGGGGTTACGGTAGTAATTGGGACGGCGTCCAACCTGGGTGAAGCCCAGCTTGTCATAAAGCGCGATGGCAGGCGCATTGGAAGCGCGTACCTCCAGGGTGAGGCACACATTTCCCCGCTGCTTTAAACCTTCGGACAGTGCTTCGATCAGCGCCCGGGCCACGCCCTTTCTGCGGCAATCCGGGTGAACGGCCACATTCATCATATCCGATTCTCCCAGCACGCTTTGCGAGCCGATATAGCCCACCACTTCCCCATCATCCACGGCAACCAGCCAATAGGACAAGCGGCTGGTCAGTTCGTAAGCAATGGAGTTTTCGCTCCAGGGATCGGAAAAACACAGCTTTTCCAATGCGGCAACAGATGCCACATGATCGGAATTCAGCTCAACAATTTCCATCATTTTGCATCGTACCAGCTTTCACCGAATTTTGCTTCCGCCTGCAAAGGCACCTTCAGTTCTGCCACAGATTCCATCTCTCTGCTGACCAGGGCTGCCACCGCTTCGGCAACATCCCGGGGACATTCAACGATCAGTTCGTCATGGACCTGCAGCAGCAGCTTTGCCTGGGGATAATTGGCATTCAGCGCATTTTCCACACGGATCATGGCCAGTTTGATCAGGTCGGCGGCAGTGCCCTGGATGGGGGTATTCAGCGCGATACGCTCCGCGCCGCTGCGGATATTGAAATTGCTGGCGGTAAGCTCTGGAATATAGCGCTTGCGGCCATACATGGTGGCCGTGTATCCCACTTCCCGCGCTTTATTTACCACATCCTTCATATATTCCCGCACACCGCTGTAATGGGCCAGGTAGCTGTCGATATACTCCTTGGCTTCCCAGCGGCTGACGCCGATATCCTCCGCCAGGGAAAATTCAGAAATGCCGTAAACGATGCCGAAATTGACCGCTTTTGCATGGCGGCGCTGCAAGGATGTAACTGCCTCCGGCGCCACGCCGAATACCTGGGCAGCGGTGACGGTATGCACATCCATGCCGGAAATAAAGGCATCCTGCATCTCTTTATCATCGGCGATGTGGGCCAGGACCCGCAGCTCGATCTGGCTGTAGTCCGCATCCACCAGCACATGGCCGGGTTTTGGGATAAACATTTTACGGATCTCCGCGCCCAGATCGTTACGGACGGGAATATTCTGCAGATTGGGGTCGGTAGAAGACAGGCGGCCGGTGGCGGTGACCAAATTTTGGAAGGTGGTGTGGATCCGGCCGTCTTCACCGATCACCGCCATCAGCCCATCAGCATAGGTGGATTTCAGTTTGGTAAGCGTCCGATAATCCATAATGGCAGGAATGATGGGGTGCTTGTTTTTCAACTTTTCCAGCACTTCCACATTGGTGGAATAACCGGTCTTTGTCTTTTTTACCGGGGGCAGGCCCAGCTTTTCAAACAACACTTCCCCCAACTGTTTGGTAGAGTTGATGTTGAATTTTTCTTCGGAATAACTGTAGATCAGCGCTTCACAATCGGCGATCCGTTGGGCAAGCATATGACCAAATTGCTCCAGCTGATTACGGTCGATGGCAATACCCCGGCGTTCCATCCGGTAAAGCACCTGGCACAGAGGCAGCTCTATGTCAAAATACAGCTTTGTCATGCCGTTGCTTTCCAATTCCGCTTTCAGCACATCCCGCAGGTGCCACAGCGCTTCGGCGCAGGCAGCCGCGTCGCCGTCGTCCACGGAAAGGCCAAGAAAATTGGTGGCCAACTTGGACACGGGATATTCAGACTGGCTGGGATTCAGGTCATAAGCCGCCAGGGCGGTATCAAAGGCCACGCTGCCGTAGGCAATGCCCATATCATCCAGCCGATGCATGGTGGCTTTGCTGTCGTGCAGCAGCAGCTCGTCGCCCAGACAAAGGCCCATTTGGGCCTCCATAGGTGTCAGCACACAGACACCGTTTTCCCAGGCAACGCCCAGGCTGCCGTCCGCTGCCAAATAAACCGCGCATTTTTCCGGCTTTTCGGGCAGCGTATCCCTTTTGGGCAGCGCTTCCAGTTTCTTATTCTCCTTTTTGGGACGCTCCGCGGCAGCACCGCGAAGGCCGTATTTATCAATGAGCTTTACGAATTCCAGCTTTTGGAACAGCGCATACAGCTCCGGCTTGTTATAGGGCCGGATCACCGCGTCCATGGGCGTAAAATCAATGGGCGCCTGGCAGCGGATGGTGGCCAGATCGTAAGACAAATAGGCATTGTCTCGGCCGGCTTCCAGCTTTTCCCGGAGCTTGGGACGGATGGATGCATCGGACAGATTTTCATAAACCCCGTCCAGGCTGCCGAATTTCATCAGCAGATCGGTGGCCGTCTTCGGGCCAACGCCGGCTACACCGGGAATGTTATCCGAGGAATCTCCCATCAGCGCCTTCAGGTCCACCATCTTTTTCGGCTCGAAGCCATACTCTTCCCGGAATTTTTCTTCCGTGTAGAGTGTGGCGGTGGTCTGGCCAGGCTTGGAGATCACCAGCTTTACGTGCACATTTTTATCGATCAACTGCAGGCTGTCCCGGTCACCGGTGACGATGACGCACTCCCATTCATTATTGGAGCAGATGCGGCCAACGGTGCCGATCACATCGTCGGCTTCCCATCCCTGGCATTCATAAATGGGAATGTTCATGGCTCGCAGCACATCCTTCATCACCGGCATCTGCATGGCCAGTTCCTCCGGCATACCGTGGCGGGTGGCCTTGTAGCCGTCGTACTGCAGATGACGGAATGTAGGGCCGTGCAGATCGAAGGCCACACAAACCGCATCGGGCTGCTCCTCCTTCTCCATACGTTCCAGGATGTTCAAAAAGCCATAGATGGCATGGGTGAAAAGCCCCTCACGGGTTGTAAGGGGCTTGACACCAAAAAAGGCACGATTGATAACGGAATTACCGTCAAGAATCAGCAGTTTCATACTCTTCTCCATTTTGCGCCCTGGGGCGTATCGATGATCTCGATGCCGCGGGCCTTCAGCTCATCACGAATGCGGTCGGCCTCCGCCCAGTTTTTGGCTTTCTTAGCCTCGGTGCGGGCAGCGACCAGGGCGTCGATCTCCGGATCGGCGTTGGCGGCCTCTTCTTCAGCCTGCTTTTTATTCAGTGCATCCGCAGCGGCGATGAGATTCAGGCTGAGAACATAGTCAAAGTCGGCGATCAGCGCCAGCTTGGTGGCATCATTGCACTTGGCCTTCAGCACATCGTACAGCGCGGTAACCGCAACGGAAGTATTCAGATCGCCGTTGATGGCGTTGAGGAATTTTGCCTTCAACTGATCAAACGCATCCTGTTCCACTTCGCCCTGGTTCTTGAGGGCAGCGATCTTGGCGATCAGCTTATCGTAAGCCTGAACAGCATTGTCCAGATTTTCCCAACTGAACACCAGGTTCTTGCGATAGTGGCTCTGCAGGCAGAAGAAACGGTAGGCCATGGGATCATAGCCCTTCTTCTCCAGCAGGGAAACCGTGAGGAAATCGCCCTTGGACTTGCTCATCTTACCGGATTCATCATTCAGATGCATCACATGGAACCAATAGTTGCACCACTTGTGGCCCAGGTAGCTCTCGGACTGAGCGATCTCGTTGGTGTGGTGGGGGAAGGCATTGTCGATGCCGCCGCAGTGGATATCCAGGTCTTCACCCAAGTGCTTCATGGAAATGCAGGAGCACTCGATATGCCAGCCGGGATAGCCAACGCCCCAGGGGGAATCCCACTTCAGGGCCTGGTCCTCAAACTTACTCTTGGTGAACCACAGGACGAAGTCATTCTTGTTCTTCTTGTTGGTATCCTCTTCCACGCCGTCACGGACACCGGTGGCCAGGTCTTCCTCGTCGTGATCGTTGAATACATAGTATTTTTCCAGGGTAGCGGTATCAAAATACACATTGCCGCCTACAAAATAGGCTTTGCCGTTATCCAGCAGTGTCTGCACCATATGGATATACTCGTCGATGCAGTTGGTGGCAGGTTCCACCACATCCGGCCACTTGATGTTCAGCTTATCGCAGTCAGCTTTGAAAGCTTCGGTATAGAACCGGGCGATGTCCATAACGGTCTTGTTTTCCCGCTTGGCGCCCTTGAGCATCTTGTCCTCGCCGGTATCGGCATCGGAAGCCAGGTGACCCACGTCGGTGATGTTCATAACGCGCTTCACATTGTAGCCTACATAACGCAGACTCTTTTCCAGCACATCTTCCATAATGTAGGTGCGCAGGTTACCGATGTGGGCATAGTGATACACGGTAGGGCCGCAGGTGTACATTTTCACCAGGTCGGGATTATTGGGCGTAAAGAGTTCTTTTTTGTGAGAAAGAGAGTTATAAAGATACATATTGGTTTCCTCCAATGATAATATTTGATAAAAAACGCCTCTTGTGCCATAACGGTACAAGAGGCGGGTAAATACTCGCGGTTCCACTCTTATTTCTTACTTGATATGCAATTAATCGCTCCCGGACGCACTTTCACAGCACTCCCCTGCCCGGACTTCCAGCCGATGACCCAGGCTCTCTGAAGGATCGTTTTCCGTTACTCTTTCCGATCTTTGCAACCATAGGTATTTTACCACGCAGAGGTAGGAAATGTCAAGGTTTTGGGTGGAAATGTTTCGTAAATTATCCATAAAACAGGGCGGGTCAAAAACCCGCCCTGGATTATATCAGTCTACGCCCATGACTTCTTTGCGGTAACGGGCGATGCCCTTCTCCAGCAGGTCCATGGCGCGGCTCAGGTCTTCCAGACACAGCACGTAAGCAATACGCACCTCGTTAATGCCCTTGCCGGGGGTCTCATAAAAGGGGCCGCCGGGGGCGAACATAACCGTGTCGCCGTTATCATCAAAGCTGGTCAGTAGCCAGTTCTGGAACTTTCGGGTATCATCCACCGGCAGGGCCGCCATGATATAGAACGCGCCCTGGGGCTTGGTGACCAGCACGCCGGGGATGGCCTTCAGCCGATCGTACACCAAGTCACGGCGGCGGACATATTCAGCGCGGTTAGCCTCATAGAACGATTCATCCACAGAGTACAAGGCGGCAGCGCCTACCTGGTCCATGGTGGCAACGGCCAGACGGGACTGGCAGAACTTCAACAGCGCCTGCTGCAGCTTCTTGTTCTTGGTAACGACGCAACCTACACGGGCGCCGCAGGTGCTGAACTGCTTGGATACGGAGTCTGTGATGATCAGATTATCAGCGATCTCGTCCATAAACTTACCCATGGTGGGCACACGGCCTTCCTCGCCGTAGACGAATTCACGGTACACCTCATCGGAGATCAGATACAGATCGTGCTCCTTAGCCACCTGGGCCAGCATATGCATCTGTTCATCGGTCAGGGTAACGCCGGTGGGATTGCCGGGGTTGGTGAACATAATGGCCCGGGTATTGGGGGTGATCAGCGCTTCGATACGGTCCCGGAACGCGAACTGATAGCCCTCCTCGGGGCAAGTGGGCAGCGCGCGGATATTGCCGCCGGCAATGTGCACGAAGGTGGTGTAGTTGGGGTAGTAGGGTTCGGGAACGATGATCTCGGTATAAGGATCGAGAATACTCAGGCAAACCATCAGCAGCGCTTCGCTGCCGCCGGTGGTGATCAGCACATCGTTGCTGTCCAGTTCTACGCCCAGCTTGGTCTTATAGTAATCCCGGATGGTATCGATCAGCAGCGGAATGCCGGGAGAAGGGGCATAGGGCAGCGCATCAGGCCGGAAATTGGCAATCGCATCAAAAAACTGCCGGGGGGTGGGCAGGTCGGGCTGGCCGATGTTCAGATGATAAATGGTCTTGCCTGCTTCCTTTGCTGCCACCGCCAAGGGGTGGAACATACGCATGGGGGAAGATTCGCAACGGTTGGCGTTGATAGATACTTTCATGGTTACCTCCGAAAGTCTTTTGTATAGTTAGGCGCTGAAGAAGTCCGCTCAGCGCAAGAAGCGCGATCAAATTGGGTATGGCCATCAGGCCGTTTAATATTTCTGCTGCCAGCCATACGGCATTGCTTTCAAGCACCGCGCCCAGCACCACGGCAGCAATCTGAAAATACACAAAGCCTTTCCAGCCGCCTTTACGGGACAAATACTGGGCGCAGCGTATGCCATACAAGCCCCAGCCCAAAACCGTGGCAAAGGCAAACAGGCACAGGCAGACAGAGATCACAATGCCGGTCCAGGATCCCAGTACGGAAGAAAACGCGGCGGTGGTAAGGCGGATGCCGATGTCCTGGCCGTAAGGAATGGATACGCCGCTGCACAGGATCACCAGAGCCGTGACGGTGCAGATCACCATGGTATCCAGAAAAACCTCCACGATCCCCATCAGCCCCTGATCCGCAGGGGTTTGCACGACGGCGGAAGCA
Organism: Oscillospiraceae bacterium; assembly: GCA_015068155.1. Taxonomy (GTDB): domain Bacteria; phylum Bacillota; class Clostridia; order Oscillospirales; family Oscillospiraceae; genus Faecousia. The sequence continues at coordinate 26,042 of SVLC01000027.1, forward strand.
TGGGCCATGGACGCGGTGCCCATACCGGCTTCGTTGGTAAACACACCCCGGGAAACCCCGGTGCGCAGCGCAAGAAAAGCCGAACCCACCATGCCGCCGGTGACCGCCTGGGGCTGAAAAGCACCCTGAAAAATGGACAGCAGCGCAGCGGGAACCGTATCCAGTCGCAGCACCAACACCAGCACCCCCAGCAGCAAATACAGCCCTGCCGCAAAAGGCACCAACAGTTCTGCCGCCTGACCGATCCGTTTGGCCCCGCCCAGCAGCAGAAATCCCACCAGCGCCGCCAGCACAAGGCCAATGGCCAGGTCCATTCGTTTGGTAGGCAAAATGCCGAAAGCGGCCTGCATTTCATGGATGCCGCCGATCATGGCATTTACCTGGGTGGCATTGCCCACACCGAAGGCCGCAACCAGGCCAAAGAGGCTGTAGGTAGTGGCTAAAAACCAAAATTTCTTGGGCAGGCCCTTTCGTATGATGTACATAGGTCCGCCGATATATCCACCGGAAGCATCCTTCTGGCGAAAATGCACCGCCAGGGTGGCTTCGGCAAATTTAATGACCATGCCGAAAATACCGCAGATCCACATCCAGAAAATCGCGCCCGGGCCACCGATGCATATCGCGCCGGCCACGCCAGCCAGATTTCCCGTGCCCACAGTTGCCGCCAGGGCGGTACACAGCGCCCGAAACGGCGAAACACCGTCACAGTCCCGTTTTTGCGAGAATTGACCCCAAAAGCGGCGCAACGCCTTAGGCAACCATCGGAGCTGGACAAATCCGGTGCGGATACTGAGCCAGATCCCGGCCGTCAAGATCAGGATCAGCGCCGGCGCGCCCCACACCACAGCATAAAGTGTATTGAGTATTTTCAACAAACCACTTCCTTAGAGTATCATCATTCTATTCATTTTGCAACAGATTTTTCTTGATTGCTTTCACAAAAATATATGCAGAAAAATAGTAAAAATATCCATAGAAAAACCCGGGCTGCGGAGAAGTGAAGTAGTCAATAGTTAGTAGACACAAAATTTCTTATGCCACCAGTTCTGTTCTGTACAGGACTGGTGGTTTTCCATTGAGTTTGCGGACTGGTCGCTCGTTGT
>SVLC01000028.1 GCA_015068155.1 Oscillospiraceae bacterium
GTTGCTCCTGTCAGAAGAACACATTTTGGTTCTGCATTGTAATTTTGATTCGCATTTTGCCGGATCAGTCCATTGACATCGACACTGTCCTGCTCGGATGCCATAGCATCACGGTTTGCAGACAGGTATTTTTCCAACTGCTCAGCAGTAGGATTGGCATAGATATCCTGCACCTGTATATCCAAAATGATCGAAGTTTCCACTGCCCCCAAGCTGTCACCGCCCATGTCAAAGAAATCATCCCGGATTCCGACACCCGTACGTCCAAGTACTTCTTCAAACGCCGCAACGATCTTTTTCTGCAGCGGTGTGGTCGGCGGTATGTGCTCGGCAGCGTTTCTTTCAATGACCTCTTCGATCATCCGGAGTGCTTCTTTGCGTTTGATCTTTAACGTGGTTGTTTTCGGAAACTCCCTTGCGATAAAGTCATAAGCAACGATTTTCTTGTAGGAAGGCAGTTCAGCATTGACTTCATTCAGGCTTGTTTTGATGTGATGGATCACATCTGTGTCATGGATGTCCGTCGGATGGATGGCGGCGCAGATTTTACCGTCTCGGTCATATACCATAACATCCTTAACACCATCTATGGTCATAAGCTGTGCTTCCAGCTCTTCCGGATAGATGTTTTTACCGTTGGCAAGAATGATCAGATTCTTTGATCGTCCGGTGATATACAGATATCCGTCCTCATCCAGATACCCAAGATCTCCTGTACGGAACCATCCGTCTTCCGTGATCATCTCTGCGGTCGCCTCGGGATTCTTGTAATAACCGAGCATCACACAATCGCCTTTTACAAGGATCTCGCCGTCTTCGATCCTTGCCGTCATACAGGAGATCGGTTTTCCCACGGAGCCAAGCCTGTTTCCTCTGGGGTAATTGCTCGCAACAAGCGGTGCGCATTCCGTAAGACCGTATCCCTGGAACATGTTTACACCAAATTCGGTGAAGGTTTCTGCGACATCCTGACGAAGTGCCGCACCGCCGACAACAATACTTGTCAGATTCCCGCCGAATTTGTCCAGCAGGCTTTTGTACAGCTTTCTTCGGATATCGATTCCGAAAATACTGCATATACGGTTGATTCTTTTTGCGAATGCAATTTTTCTTTGATTCGCGCCCGAAGCAATACCGTCCATGACTTTCTTGTAAAATGCTTCTGCAATCGCGGGAACGACAAGAATAAAACCGGGTTTGAACCGATTCATATTGGCTGCAATATTTTCAAGCCGGTCATTGATACAGATGGTTACACCCCGATACAGCATTCCAAGGTGACCGATGGTCAGCTCATAGGTATGGTGGATCGGCAGAACGGACATTGCGACCGGTTCACAGCGAGTTTTATCCAGGATGTTCAGGCTGTAGTACAAGAAACGATTATCGCCTTGTGGAGCAGGACAATTATCTGTTGGTCGATGGTCTGCATGAAGCTCTTGTGTCCGAAGAACTCTGGCATGATGCACAGGTGAAATTGGTTGCCCAGGCAAAGAAGTACGAAAAGGTCAACCATGGCAAAGATAACAAGGTGCATCTGCTGACAGGCTTGCTCAAATGTCCGATCTGCGGAGCAGGAATGTATGGTAACAAGAGTGTCAAGCATAAAGCAGACGGCACGAAATACAAAGATTTCTATTACTACGGCTGCAAGCACCGTACCATGACCCGTGGACATAAATGCGATTACAAGAAGCAAATCCATGAGGAGCTGCTGGAAACTGCCGTAGCAGAGGTTATCACCAAATTGGTCAGCAATCCGAAGTTTGCCGCCTTGATGCAACAAAAAATCAGCATGAAGGTGGATACCTCCGCTATCGAGCAGGAGATCGCCAACTACGAAAAACAGCTTCGCCAGAGCTATTCCATCAAGTCCAGATTGATAGAGGAAATTGACACCCTTGACCCCGATGATAAACACTACATCAAGCGCAAGGCAGACCTCGATGATCGCCTTTACAAGATGTATGATAAGATCGAGGACACGGAGTCTCTGCTGATCGAAGCAAGAGCAAAGAAAACGGCAATCGAAGCGGAAAAGCTGACTGCCGATAATATCTATAAAGTATTGATTTACTTTGATAAGCTGTACGCCGTGATGGATGATGCGGAACGCCGACAGCTTATGGAGTCGCTGATCTCCGAAATCCATATCTTTGAGGAACGCAAGCCGAACGGGCAATGGCTGAAATCCATCAAGTTCAAGCTCCCGATCATAGAGGAAGATATGGAAATAAGTTTGGACAACGATGCACAAGTCGAGTCCATCGTGTGCCTGGCGCGGTAAAAATGTTATTTTCCTGGGGAGAAATCCGAAGTGGAACATTTTTCTGAGGGCCGTCGAGTCGCCGGCCCCTACAATGGATAAAGGAGTATACTATGAAAGAACAAAATTTTTGCCGGGAGTTGCCGGCAGGCTATACCCAGGTCTATTACCTCAACTGTAAAAAATTTACGGTGGGACTGATCTTCACCCTGATCTCCTTTGCGGTGCTGGCAGTGGTGCTGGCGCTGTCGGCGGTGCCGCTGCTGCTGGGCGCCCAGCCGGGACGCAGGATGGAATTGGATGGTCTGCAGTCCCTGGGCATCACCTACGGTTTTATGGCGCTGATGTTAGTGTACATCGTGCTCCATGAATTGGTTCACGGCGCCGTGTATAAGGCCCTCACCGGGGAAAAGCTGACCTTCGGCATCAGCTGGAGCTGCGCCTTCTGCGGCGTGCCCAATATTTACACCACCCGGCGGACTTGTCTGCTGTCGGTGGCGGCGCCGCTGGTGGTGTTTACCCTCATCATGGTGCCGGCGCAGATCGCGCTGTTTTTCGTCCATCCGCTGATGTACTGGATGATGGCTATGATTTTGGGCATCCACCTGGGCGGCTGCTGCGGCGACTGCTTTTTGCTGTTGCTGCTGTTTACCAGGTTCAAAGATCCCCGGACCCTGGTGCGGGACACCGGCCCGGAGCAGTATATTTACATCCCAAACCCCTGAGAAAGGAAACGGATCATGAAAAAACATCCCGTATTAAAAGTTTTGGGCATCATTCTGGCGGTGATCGTGGTATTTTTTGCCGTCATTAACATCATCCCGCCCAAGAAAAATGTGGAAAACAACCCCTTCCTGGTGGAAAAGGGCGGCCTGCCTATGATCGCGGCCCACCGTGGCGGCGGCGCCAACAATCCGGAAAACACCCTGCTTGCCTTCCGGGAGGCGGTGCATACCATCGGCGTGGAAATTTTGGAAAGCGATCTGTATCTGACCAAGGATGGCTATCTGGTGTACAACCACGACAGCTACATCGACGAGACCTGCAACATCAACGGCGATATTTCCCTGGAAGAGGTGGAAGCTCTTTGCGAGGATAAATCCAACCGCCACTACATCTCCGATATGACCCTGGAGGAATTGCGGCTGTATAATTTCGGCTATTATTTTGAAGATGCAAGCGGCCGGCGCATTTACAAGGACGCGGAGAATTTTGCCGCGCTGGGCCTGCAGATCGCCACGGTGGATCAGTTGTTTGCGGAATTCTACACGGAATATCCGGAACTGATGTTCATTGTGGAGATCAAAAACAGCGGCGACCGGGGCAAAGAAGCCGCCCGGATCCTGGCCCAGACCCTGGAACAATATCCCGGCTATCAAGATCAGATCGTCATTGGCACCTTCAATCAGGAGATCGAGGATGAACTGAAGGAAAAATATCCCCATCTGCTGCGGGGCGCATCCACCGGTTCTGCCCGGGATTATGTGCTGACCCAGTATTTGGGTGTGAATCTGTTTAACAGCAGCGATTTTGCCTGCCTGCAGATCCCGTTGTCCTACGACATCGGCGTGGAGATCCCGCTGGACAAGAAGACCTTGATCCGCCGGGCTCACCGCCGGGGTATTGCCGTGCAATACTGGACCATCAACGATGCCGATGAAATGCGGATGCTCATTGAAATGGGCGTGGACTGTATTATGACCGACGATCCGGCGCTGATGAAGCAGGTTTTGGAGGAATACCGTTAAACGGATAGTTGCATAAGAAAAGCGGCCAGCCCGAAAGGGCTGGCCGCTGGGCATTTATACGGTTGTTGCCTGGCTGTTGCGGATGCAGGCGCGGACGATGCGCCAAACAATGGAGCCGATCAGCAGCAGAAGGCCGATGACGGGGGCGGCGTAGTGATTCACCGCCAGCACATTGATCATAGGCGCAAAGCTGGCATATTCTCCCAAAACGCTGGGCATTAACTGCAGCACAGCCACGGGGGCGGCCAGAATACCGCCGATGAGGATGCAGGGAACGCTGGCCCAGGTCATACCGGCGGGGATGTTGTAGAAATTGGTGCCGCACAGCAGCAAAAGCAGCAGCACACAAGCGCCGATGGCGCCGTAGAGCACCGTATCCTGGGAAAGGATCCGAACGATCTGCATGATGTCCGCCAGGGGGATGCCCATACCGGCAGCGCCGGAGGTGGCGGATTCCATGGCTTTGTTGATCTCGGTGCGGATGGTGTTGTTGATATCGTTTTCCTGGACGATGGTGACCACATTGGCTTCGATCTCTTTCATCTGTTCCTCGGTGATCTCGATCTCAAAGGTCTGCTCGATCAACTGCTTGTTGTCCTTCACCAGTTGGGTCAGCTCCTCGGCGGTGATCTGGGTGTTTTCCGTGCCGTTGAGGATATCGTCGGCATAGCCGGCGGCCTTATCTGCCATGTACTCGGTGACGGTGGATTCCTCCACAAAGCTCTGAAGCTGTTCTTTGGTAATGGACACTTCCTCGCCCAGCATCTCCTGCATGGTGCTGTAGAGCATATCCACCAGGGCGTTGCTGTCGCCGCCGAGGATGGCGTCCTGCATCTGGTCGTTTGCCGCAGGACCGTAAAGCAGCTCCGGGCTGAGCAGGTTGTTGCTTACGCCCAGCATGGGCCGGGTCTGCGGGGCGGCCTTACCGGGAACCAGCAGGGAAGTGATGATCTGCTTGATGCCGCCGGAGGAGGTCAGGGTATTCACATCCGCCAGCACAACGGTGACGATCAGCGCTATGCTGAGGATCAGACACAAAACGAAGGACAAAAACTGCATACCGACCCGCAGGGCGATATGGGGCTTGCGGCGGACGGGCTTGGCCGGCTCTGTCGGCGCAGACACCGGAGGCTGGACCTCCAGGGGAGGCATACCGTCATAGTATACCGGTTCCGGCGGCTGCAGCATGGTGCCGCAAACCGGACAATAAGGCTGATTATCTTCTATAAAGCTGCCGCAAACATAACATTGCATATGGCAAAACTCCTTTACGATCACTCTGCTGAAATGTGCAGCTGCACACAAACGGTGGACGCTTGACAACTTTTACCATTATATGAAATAATCAATAAAAAGTCAATAAAATATAGGAAATAATGGTATAAAGTGCCGCTTTGGTCAAAAAGCGAAAAAACCCCCTCGGGGGGATGGAAAAAAACCCGTAAAAGTAGTAAAAACGATGATTGACATTGTGAAGAGAAACAGGTACAATATTATCGATACACTATGCGCCCGGTGCGCCTTGCGTATCGGGATTAACACTGTATTTTTATATAGGAGGAAATCAAATTGAAGGATTGGGCATTTACCACATCCATCGAAGAGATGGAAGCTGCTACCAACCAGTTGCTGGAAACCGCCAATAAAGTGGGCGCCGACACCTGGCAGCAGCGCGTTAAGAACCAGACCCCCCACTGCGGCTTCGGCGAAGCAGGCACCTGCTGCCGTATCTGCTCCATGGGTCCCTGCCGCATCACCAAGAAGGCTCCCCGCGGCATCTGCGGCTGCGATGTCCACGGCATCGTCGCCCGTAACTATCTGCGTTTCACCGTTGGTGGTACCGCAGCGCACTCCGACCACGGTCGTGAGATCATGCACACCCTGCACCAGACCCGCGAGGGCGGCAACTATCAGATTAAGGACGCTGATAAGCTGATCCGCATCGCCAAGGAGTGGGGCGTTGAGACCGAAGGCAAGGACATCTATGCTCTGGCTCACGAAATGGCTGAGATCGGCCTGCTGGAGTACGGCTTCCCCTTTGGCGAGCAGAAGTTTGCTCAGCGTGCTCCCGAGCACACCAAGGAGCTGTGGCGTGAAGCCGGCATTATGCCCCGCGCAATCGACCGCGAAATCGCTACCGCTATGCACATGACCCATATGGGTAACTCCTCGCTGGCTGAGGCTCTGATCCGTCAGGCTCTGCGCGCAGGTCTGTCCGACGGTTGGGGCGGCTCCATGATGGGCACCGAGTTCTCCGACGTTATGTTCGGCACTCCCCGCCCCATCGACACCGAGGCCAACATCGGCGTTATGGAAAAGGACAATGTCAACATCGTTGTTCACGGCCATGACCCCTCTCTGTCCGAGATGATCGTTTACTACGCAAACGATCCCGAAATGATCGCTTACGCCAAGTCCATGGGTGCCAAGGGCATCACCGTTTCCGGTGTTTGCTGCACCTCCAACGAAGTCACCATGCGTCACGGCATTCCCATGGCCGGTAACTACCTGAACCAGGAGAACGTGGTTCTGACCGGCGCCTGCGAAGCCATCGTCGTTGACGTGCAGTGCATCTTCCCCGCACTGGGCCCCCTGTCCAAGTGCTTCCACACCAAGTTCATCACCACCTCTCCCATCGCCCGTATTCCCGACTCCGAGTTCATCCAGTTCTCTGTTGAGACTGCCGGTGACTCCGCTAAGGAGATCGTGAAGATGGCTATCGAGAACTTCAAGAACCGTAATCCCGAGATCGTCAACATCCCCAACCAGAAGCAGAAGGCTCGCGTGGGCTACTCCGTCGAGGCCATCAAGAAGGTTCTGGATACCGTTGCCAACTCTCAGGTGGACGAGTTCGGCACCACCAAGCCCCTGATCGAGTGCGTCCACTCCGGTGTCCTCCGCGGCGCTGTGGCTATGGTCGGCTGTAACAACCCCAAGGTCCGTCCCGACACCGCTCACATCGGCCTGATGAAGAAGATGCTGGAGAACGACATCATCGTCATCACCACCGGCTGCTCCGCCCAGGCTGCTGCCAAGGCTGGTCTGATGGATCCCGAGAAGGCCAAGGAATACTGCGGCGCAGGTCTGAAGCGCGTCTGCGAGCTGGCCAACATTCCTCCCGTGCTGCACATGGGCTCCTGTGTTGACATCTCCCGTATGATGATCCTGGCTTCCGATATCGCCAAGGATTGGGGCATCAACATTTCCCAGGTTCCCGTTGTCGGCTGCGCTCCCGAGTGGATGTCCGAGAAGGCCGTCTCCATCGGTAACTACGTTGTGGCTACCGGTATCGAGACCTTCCTGGGCGTGGATCCCTACTCCAAGGGCTCCGAGGAAGTCACCCGCCTGCTGCAGGGCGAGGACGGCGTCAACCAGTGGGTCGAGGCTAAGTTCGTTGTCGACACCGACATCGACGCTCTGGGCGACAAGATGATCGCCTGCATTGAAGCCAAGCGCGCTGCTCTGGGCATCTGATCAGCGGATCTTTTTCCGCAGCTCGGCACAATCCAAGCCTTGGAATACCTTGGTATGCCGTCGGCTTTGATTGCTTGATCTGCGAAAAAATCTCTCGCTGTCATATCTTTACTTAAAAATTCGAGGTCTTTTTCCAATGAAAGTTGCAATTACCGGCAAGGGCGGCGTGGGTAAGACCACCCTGTCCTCCACTCTGGCCCGGCTCTACGCCGACGAAGGACGCACCGTCCTGGCGGCCGACGTGGATCCCGATGCCAACCTGGGTCTGGCCCTGGGCCTGAGCCAGGAAGAGGTGGATCAGATCATCCCCATTTCCCGCATGAAGGACCTGGCAAAGGAACGCACCGGCGCCAGCGATGACAATAAGTTTTATAAGCTGAATCCCTATGTGGCCGATATCCCCGAAAAGTATGCCAAGACCGTCAACGGCGTAAAGCTGCTGGTGATGGGCACGGTGGACCTGGGCGGCAGCGGCTGCGTGTGTCCCGAGCATGTGATGCTCAAGTCCATCCTTTCCGCACTGACCTATCGGAAAAACGATGTGGTGGTGATGGATATGGAAGCGGGCCTGGAACACCTGGGCCGCGGCACCGCTGCCAATATGGATCAGTTTATCGTGGTCATCGAGCCGGGCAGCCGCTCCGTGCAGACCTATCATAATGTTAAGCGTCTGGCCAATGACCTGGGCGTCAAGCGGGTGCGGGTGGTGGCCAACAAGATCCGGGATCAGCGGGACGAGCAGTTCGTCCGTGACGCCATTCCCGCGGAGGATCTGTTGGGCTGTATCCACTACAATCCGGAGATCATGGATGCCGACCGCAACGGAAAATCACCCTACGATTTCAGTCCTACGGCAATCGAAGAAATTCGACAAATCAAAGCGATCCTGGATCGTGATGAAACTTAATTAGGAGGAAATACCGTGACACTTTTTGAAAGAGTTTTTGGCGGTAACGACTACAACTACAATCGTACCGTAGCTGCTATTGACGCCGCTATTGCGCAGTATGGCGAAGCTGAGCCTGTTGCATTCCCCAACACTGCTTATGCTCTGCCCTGCTACTATGGCGTTACCGGTGTTAAGATCACCAACCTGGGCGAAATGAAGGCCGCCATGGAAACCATCAAGGCCAACATGACCCGTAACAACCGTCTGCAGGACGTTTTCGACAGCGGCATCGCTTCCGCCCTGTGCGCAGAGTTCCTGGAAGCTCTGAAGTACCTGCATGGCGCTGAGCCCTATGCCGAGCCCGAGATGGGCTTCCTGACCGACGCATTCGTCCGTAACCTGGGCGTGCCGCTGGTTACCGGCGATATCCCCGGTGTTGCCGTTATCATCGGCGGCGCTGAGAATCCCGAAGAGACCGTTGAGCTGGCTAAGTCCTACCAGGCGCAGGGCATTCTGGTCACCCTGACCGGTGACGCTGTGAAGCATTGCGCCGAGGCCGGCATGAAGCTGGGCGAAGGCGTCCGCGTCTGTCCCCTGGGCTACGAGATGCAGTCCGTTATCCATGTCGTTTCCGTTGCTGTCCGTGCCGCTCTGATCTTCGGCAACGTGACTCCCGGCGACTTCAAGACCCTGGCCAAGTACACCATGGACCGTGTTCGCGCTTTCGTCAACGCTTACAAGCCTCTGTCTGACGAGATCGTTTCCTACGGCGCTGGCGCTATCTGCCTGGGCTTCCCCGTAATCTCCAACGAGACCGAGAACATGTTCCGTGTTCCCAAGTCCCTGATCCAGCAGCTGGATACTTCCAAGTGGAACGCCACCTCTCTGGAGGCTCGCGACATCAAGCTGAAGATCACCAAGATCGACATCCCCGTTTCCTTCGCTACCGCTTTCGAAGGCGAGATCATCCGCCGCGGCGATATGCAGGTGGAAGTGGACGGCTCCCGCGTGGACTGCTTCGAGCTGGTCCAGACCTGCGAGGCCTCCGAGATCGAGGATCACAAGATCACCGTCGTCGGTCCCGAGATCGACGAGATCCCCGTTGGCTCCAAGATTTCCCTGTCCTACACCGTTAAGGTGGCCGGCAAGGCTATGCAGACTGACTTCGAGTCCGTCATGGAGCGTAAGTTCCACGCCTGGATCAACTGCATCGAGGGCGTTATGCACACCGGTCAGCGTGACATGATCCGCGTCCGTATCAGCAAGGCCGACTTCGAGGCTGGCTTCAAGTTCCGCCACCTGGGCGAAGTGCTGTATGCCAAGCTGAAGTCTGACTTCGAGGCCGTCGTCGACAAGTGCGAAGTGGTCATCGTTGTGGATGCTGAGAAGAATGCTGAGCTGCGCGCTGCTGCCAACGAAGTGTTCAACAAGCGTGACGCCCGTCTGGCCTCCATGACCGACGAGTCCGTTGACACCTTCTATACCTGCATTATGTGCCAGGCCTTCTCCCCCAGCCATGTGTGTATCGTTACCCCCGAGCGTCTGGGTCTGTGCGGCGCCGTGTCCTGGCTGGATGCCAAGGCTACCCAGGAGCTGGATCCCGCCGGCCCCTGCCAGCCCATCGTCAAGGAAGGCTGCCAGGACGAGCGTCTGGGCCGTTACGACTCCATGGATGCTGCTGTTAACAAGTACTCCCAGGGCGCTGTTGAGAAGATCACCCTGTACTCCCTGTTCCAGGATCCCATGACCTCCTGCGGCTGCTTCGAGTGTATCTGCGGCGTGGAGCCTTGCTCCATGGGCGTTGTCATCACCTGCCGTGAGCACGCCGGCATGACTCCTCTGGGCATGAGCTTCTCCGACATGGCTTCCATGACCGGTGGCGGTGTGCAGACTCCTGGCTTCATGGGCCACGGCAAGCACTTCATCTCCTCCAAGAAGTTCATCGCTGCTGAAGGCGGCCCCGGCCGTATCGTCTGGATGCCCAAGATGCTGAAGGACCAGATGCAGGAGCGTTTGGACGCTACCGCTCTGGAGATGTACGGTGTTGAGAACTTCACCAGCATGATCGCTGACGAGACCATCTGCACCGAGGATCCCGAGCAGCTGCTGGCTTACCTGTCCGAGGTCGGCCACCCCGTGCTGGGCATGGAACCCTTCGATATGTAATGTAATCCCCCCAAAAGGCTCTCTTCGGAGAGCCTTTTTGTTTTGCTGTAATCTCGGGTTCCATGAAGGAGAACAATGCCGTTGGCATTGTTGGATTACCCTGTTGCGGTGTCCGATAAAATCTTCGGGCTTACGCTTTTCCTCGATTTTATCGACCGCTGCCACTCGCTCAGCTCCCTTTTTCCGCCGCTGGCGGCGGTCGCATCGCTCCCCCTTCGATATGTAATGTAATCCCCCAAGGGGAAGCCATTTATAGCGCAAACAACAATTTACCTTACCAAATAAAAAACCCTCCCTGCTTCAACAGGGAGGGTTCGTTTGTGTAATCAAGCCAGGTAAATAGCCTTGCAAGCCAGGTAGGTCTCGTAGCAGTCCAGCTTGGAAACCACTTCGATGGGGGCGTGCATGGCGATGACGGGCACACCTGCGTCCACGGTGACGATGTTGCGGTTAGCCATGTAAGCAGCCACGGTGCCGCCGCCGCCCTGGTCAACCTTACCCAGGGTTGCGATCTGCCAGATAACGCCGGCATCGTCCAGAGTCTTGCGGACATGGCCCATGGCTTCGGCGGAAGCGTCGGAAGCGCCGCCCTTGCCGCGGGAGCCGGTGTACTTGCAGATGGCCACGCCGTAGTTCAGCTGGGAGTTGTTGCGGCGATCCTCGGTCTCAGCAAAGCTGGGATCGTGGGCGTTGGAAACGTCAGCGGACAGGCAGAAGGAATTCTGGAAGCAGTGATACATATTCACGCCCTGCGCGTCGCACAGCATACCCATGAAGTACTCAAATACCTCGCTCTGCATGCCGGAAATACCAACGGAGCCGATCTCTTCCTTGTCGGCCAGCACGCAGACAGCGGTCTTCTCGGGCACATCGATGTTGAACAGGGCTTCCATCTCAGCATATGCGCAGACGCGGTCGTCATGGCCGTATGCGCCGATCAGGCTGCGGTCCAGGCCAATCTCACGGCACTTGCCGGCGGGAACGATGCACAGCTCGGCGGACAGGAAATCCTGCTCGATGACGCCGTACTTTTCGTTCAGCAGCTTCATGATGTGCAGCTTTACCAGATCGCTGCCTTCGCCTTCCAGGGGCTCGGTGCCCATGACGATGTTCAGCATCTCGCCGGAGATGATCTGACCGCCGGTCTTCTGCATCTGGTCAGCAGCCAGGTGGGGCAGCAGGTCGGTGACATACAGCACAGGATCGTTCTCATCCTCGCCGATGTTAACGGTGACCACAGTGCCATCCTTGCGGCAGAAAACACCGTGAAGAGCCAGGGGAATGGTGACCCACTGGTACTTCTTGATGCCGCCGTAGTAATGCGTCTTCAGGTAGGCGATCTCATCGGTCTCATACAGGGGGTTGGGCTTAATGTCCATACGGGGGGAGTCGACGTGAGCGGCGCAGATATTGGCGCCGGCGGACAGGGGCTGCTTGCCTACAACGGCCAGGATGATGCTCTTGTCGCGGTTGTTCAGGTAAACCTTATCGCCGGGCTTAACATCCATGCCGGGCTTCAGCGCCACAAAGCCACGGGCTTCCGCAGCCTGGACAGCCCAGGTGGTAGCCTCGCGCTCGGTCTTGGCGGCGTCCATAAAGGCCATGTAGCCCTTGCAGTAGGTGTTCATTTCGGCCTTCTGCTCCGCGGTGATGCGGGTGTAGCCGTTCTTATTGGTGTTCAGCAGAGAAGTGCGCAGTTCTTCAATGTTCATGGGAATCATCCTCCTGACAGTAAATTTTATCGGGTCGATGTGGGCAGATGCCCATACTCGTATCTATATTATATCAAGTTCGGTCAAAAAAGCAAGACATTTTGTGCGAAATGCACCAATATCTCCGGTATTTTCCAGGGTATATTGGCATAAAGCGGAAAATTCCCCATCGGTGCGCTGGGCCTCGATCCGATTTTGGGCGTATTCCCGGGAGATCCCATCCCGGGCCATGAGCCGCTGGATCCGAGCCTCTTTGGGGGCGGTGACGGCTACGGTCACATGGCAAATCTCAGCCAAATCGCCTTCAAACAGCGCCACGGCGTCGATGGCCACCAGCTTAGGGGCGTTTTTAAGACGCCGCAGCACCTCCGCTTTCACAGCCGTGTGGGTGAGTCTGTTCAGATCCGACAGGGCCTTTTCGTCGGCAAATACGATGGCGCCCAATTTCTTGCGCTGCAGCGCACCGTTTTCCACCACGCCGGGGAAGCGATGCGCGATGGAAAGCAGCAAATTTTCATCGGTCTGCAGAAGCTGATGATAAATTTCGTCACAATCCAGCACCAGGCCGCCCTTTTCCCCGATGCACCGCAGCAGCGTGGTTTTTCCGCAGCCGCTGCCGCCGGTAATGCCGATGATGAAGCGTTCTTGTTCCATATATTCTCCTCGGTGAGATAAATTGTTGTTTACAGTGCCAAAGGCGCAAAGGCTCCCCCAGGGGAAGGCTTTGGGTGCGTAAACACAATTTACCGTTCTGCTTCTTCTGCGTTGATGATATGAAAGCCTGCGGCTTTTTTCAGCCGGTTTTGCACCGCGTAGGCCACGCCGCCGCCTACCGGACAACGGGCGAATACCCGCTTCACTGCCGGGTCATCCAACTCCCGTAATGCCGCAAACAGGCCGGCGGACAGGGTGTTCACATCCGCCTCCTTGCCGTAAGCCAGCGGGGCGCAATTGGAATACAGGGACAGTTCTTCCGCAAAACACAGCACCCGGTCGCCGGGCTGATAATTGGCGTGGACATACTTGGCGGCGGCATCCCGGCTGCCGGAAACGATGATCACGGCGCAGTCCGGGGCGTAATGCTTGTACTTCATGCCGGGGGCCTTCACCACGGCGTCTTTATCGATCTGGGCGGTAACCGCTTTATCCACTGTCAGTTCACCCAAAACCGCCACAAGCTGTTCCGGTGTAATACCGCCGGGGCGGAGAAGCCGGGCGGGGGAGTCGGTCAGATCCACGATGGTGCTTTCCACGCCCACCCGGCAGGGTCCGCCGTCCACAATGGCGGCGATGCGGCCGTCGTGATCGTGACGCACATGCTCTGCGGTGGTGGTGGATGGCTTGCCGGAGATGTTGGCAGAGGGCGCAGCCAGGGGTACGCCGGCCAAACGGATGATTTCCCGGGTGATAGGGCTGTCGGGACAGCGGACGGCTACGGTGTCCAATCCGCCGGTGGTGCGCCTGGGGACGCAATCTTTGGCGGGCAGCACCATGGTCAACGGGCCGGGCCAGAATTTTTCCGCCAGACGGTAGGCGGCTTCCGGAATGGTATGGCAGTAGCGGTCCATTTCCGCGGCGTCGCTGAGGTGGAGGATCAGGGGATTGTCCTGGGGACGGCCCTTGGCCTGGAATATTTTCGCCACAGCATCTTCGTCCAGGCCGTTGGCGCCCAAACCATAGACGGTTTCCGTGGGAATGGCCACCAAATCGCCGGATTTTATGATATCCGCCGCGGTTTGTGCCGTTTCCGGCGCAGAGGCAGATAAATATAAGGTTTCCATGGAGATACCTCCTGCTGTTAATAGTGCCGTAAATTGTTGTTCAGCGTATGAAAGCCCTCTCCTCGAGGAGAGGGTGGTCCGTAGGACCGGGTGTGGTGTAGCCGCCGAGGGCGGCGTAATATCCAATTAACGGCTGCTTCGCAGCCTACACCTCATCAGTCACCTTCGGTGACAGCTACTCCTCCAGGAGAAGCCTTTGCGCCGTTGGCGCTGTAAACAGCAATTCACCTTTGAAAAAAGGGAGCAGCGCAGGCTGCTCCCCCAATATGCAAATTACTCGGTGGGCTGGTTAGCTGCCTCGATGATCTTGACGAACTTCTCAGGCACCAGAGAAGCGCCGCCGATGAGACCGCCGTCGATGTCGGGCTGAGCCAGCAGCTCGTAGGCGTTCTTCTCGTTCATGGAGCCGCCGTACAGAACGGAAATGGCCCGGGCGTTCTTGGAAGAATACAGCTTACGCACCACAGCGCGGATGCCCTCGCAGACCTCCTGGGCCTGCTCGGGGGTGGCGGTGCGGCCGGTGCCGATGGCCCAAATGGGCTCGTAGGCGATGACCACCTTGCGGATCTTATCCTCGGAAACGCCCCGCAGACCCATCTTGATCTGCATGGCGATGTGCTCCATGGTCACACCGGCTTCCCGCTGTTCCAGAGTCTCGCCGCAGCACATGATGGGAGTCAGACCGGCGTTCAAAGCGGTCAGCACCTTGGCGTTTACATCGGCATCGGTCTCGCCGTACATTTCGCGGCGCTCGGAGTGGCCGATGATCACATACTTACAGCCGGCATCAGTGAGCATATCGGCGGAAATTTCGCCGGTATAAGCGCCGGAGGCGTTGGCGTTCATGTTCTCGGCGCCGATGCCGACCCGGGTCTCACGCATGGCGCGGACGGCGGTGGGGATGCACACGGCGGGAACGCACAGCGCTACATCGCACCAACGGCCCTTGGGCAGAATGGCCTTAAAAGCGGTCATAAACTCCTTGGTCTCAGAGGGGGTCTTGTTCATTTTCCAGTTACCGGCAATGACGGTCTTGCGATACTTTCTGTTCATTTTCCTTTTCTCCTTATTACATATGTACATCAAATACGATGCGAATTTACAAATTTATCGTGGCGCAAAGCGCCCAAGCCTCCTTTGTGCAAAGGGAGGTGGCAGCCCCCTTTACACAAGGGGGCCGTTTGCGTAGTCAAAAAGCTTACTTATCCTGCAGACAGGCAATGCCGGGCAGCTCCAGGCCTTCCAGGAATTCCAGGGAAGCGCCGCCGCCGGTGGAGATGTGGGTGATGCGGTCTGCGAAGCCCAACTGCTCGCAGGCTGCTGCGGAGTCGCCGCCGCCGACGATGGTGGTAGCGTCGGAATCCGCCAGAGCCTGGGCCATGGCGATGGTACCCTTGGCCAGGATGGGATTCTCGAAGACGCCCATGGGGCCGTTCCAAACCACGGTCTTGGCGGTCTTAACGGCTTCGGCGAAGATCGCGGCGGTGTTTTCGCCGATGTCCAGGCCTTCCTTATTGGCGGGAATGGCGTCGATGGCTACGGTCTGCACATCCACGGGGCCGTCGATGGGGTTGGGGAAAGCGTCGGCTACCACGCAGTCAACAGGCAGCAGCAGCTTGACGCCCTTGGCTTCTGCCTTGGCCATCATTTCCTTGCAGTAGTCGATCTTGGACGCATCCAGCAGAGAGTTGCCCACGGCGTAGCCCTTGGCTGCGGCGAAGGTATAGGCCATACCGCCGCCAATGATCAGGGTATCCACCTTCTCCAGCAGGTTGTTGATCACATTCAGCTTGTCGGCCACCTTGGCGCCGCCCAGAATGGCGACGAAGGGACGCTCGGGATTGGCCAGGGCCTTACCCATGATGGAAACTTCCTTCTGCACCAAATAGCCGGAAACGGCGGGCAGATAGTCGGCTACGCCGGCGGTGGAAGAATGGGCGCGATGGGCAGTGCCGAAGGCATCGTTGACGAAAATGTCGGCCATATCGGCAAAGGCCTTGGAAAGGGCGGCGTCGTTTTTGGTCTCACCCTTTTCGTAACGGGTGTTTTCCAGCAGCATCACCTGGCCGTTTTTCAAAGCGGCGGCTTTGGCCTTGGCGTCCTCGCCGGCCACATCGGCGGCCATAATGACTTCCTGGCCCAGCAGTTCGGACAGACGGTCAGCTACGATCTTCAGGCTCAGCTCCGGCTTCCATTCGCCCTTGGGCTTGCCCATATGGGAGCACAGGATCACCCGTGCGCCGTTTTTCACCAGGTATTCGATGGTGGGCAGGGCGGCCACGATCCGCTTGTCGGAAGTAATAACGCCGGCCTTGGTGGGCACATTAAAGTCGCAGCGGCACAGCACCCGCTTGCCGGTGACTTCGATGTCTTCGATGGACTTTTTGTTGTAGTTCATACAGATCCTCCAAATATGTGAGAGTGAATACGGTTATATCTTCATTTTCCCGTGGTCCTTCAGACCGGGGAAATCCAGTTGCCGCAGGGCCTCAAATACTGTGATGGCCACGGCGTTGCTGAGGTTCAGGCTTCGCGCAGCTTCCCGCATAGGAATTTTGACGCAGCACTGCCGATGCGCTTCCAGAAAATCCTCCGGCAAGCCCTTGGTCTCCTTGCCGAAGAACAGGTAGCATTCGTCGGAATAATTTGCCTCCGTGTAGCTGCGGGGGGCTTTGGTGGAAAGGCACCACATTTGCTCCACCTGGTTTTTGGAAAAGAAATCCGCCAGATTTTCGTAATCAAAAACCTCCACCAGATTCCAATAGTCCAATCCGGCCCGGCGGACCGCTTTTTCGGAGATATCGAAGCCCAGGGGACGGATCAAATGCAGCCTGCAGCCGGTGGCGGCGCAGGTGCGGGCGATGTTTCCGCAGTTTTGCGGGATCTCCGGTTCCACCAATACGATGTTCAGCATGGGGACCCTCCTTTCTGCAATCGCCACCCTATTGTATGCCAAAAGGTTTGGAAAATCAACCAAAAAATCAAGAAAAAAGCCATTTTTTATAAAAAATACATAGAGAAAGTTTCAAATGTCGGTTTTTTGTGTAAAATGTAAAACAATGTTCCGCCTCCGGGATCAAAACCGTACCCATTTGGGCGGATCATCGGCTTCCCACAAGATCGCCGCTGCCAAGCAGAAGCCGCAAAGGGAAAATAGCACCGTACATATTTTATATGGAAATGTTCAAAAATATTTTATATTCAAACACTTGACTTTTTTAGCACTCTCTGTTATAGTGTGCTTAGCACTCAAGAGAGTCGAGTGCTAAAACGAAAACAAGGAGGCCTTTATGGAACTGACGGATCGGAAAAAGAAGGTGCTGCGCTCTATCGTAGACCTGTATATCCGCACGGCTGAGCCGGTCGGCTCCAAGGCTATCGCCGAACTGCCGGATATGAACTATTCCTCTGCCACCATTCGCAATGAGATGGCAGATCTGACTACCATGGGCTATCTGGAACAGCCCCACACCTCTGCCGGCCGGGTGCCCTCGGCTGCCGGTTACCGGCTATATGTGGATGAGCTGATGGCGGATTACCGGCTGAGCATGGACGAAACCAAGTCCATCAATCTGGCAATCGAAGAAAAAATGCAGCGGGTGGACCGTATGATGGAGAAAGTGGCGAAGCTGGTGAGCCAGGCCACCGATCTGCCGGCCATTTCTGTGGCATCCCGCCATGCCGCCGCTACGGTACAGCGGTTCGATCTGATTTTGGCAGGCCAGGGCAGTGTGATTTTGGTGCTGATGCTCTCCACCGATGAGGTGGTCAACAAGCTGATCAAGCTGCCCATTGCGGCGGATGAAACGGATCTGAAGCTGCTGTCGGCGGTGCTGAATGCCTCTATGACCGGTCTGACCGCAGAGGAATTTACCCCCGAATTGCTGGACCGGGTGATGCGCGCGGCAGGCAATGGCAATATGCTGGTGCCGGTGATCCTGGATTTTGTGACGCAGACCCTGCGGCGTCAGGGCGGCACCAATATGGCCATCGCCGGACAGTCCCGTATTCTGGGTCTGCCGGAGTACCGGGATGTGGATAAGGCCCAGCGGCTGATGGAGTCCATTGACGAAGAGGCCCTGAGCAATCTGCCTGCGGTGATGATGAATGAAAAAGGCACCAAAGTGCTAGTGGGTCCGGAGAATGTGGCCCAGGAGCTGAAGGATACTTCTGTGGTTATGACCAAGTTTGACATCGGCGACGGTATGCAGGGCATGATCGGCGTGGTTGGCCCCACCCGTATGGATTACGCCAAGGTCACCGCCCGGCTGAGTTATTTTGCGGAAAGCCTGAGTAAGATGTTTGCCAAGTCCGAGCAGCCCCAGCTGCCCGAGGCAAAGGAAGAATAAAACGGAGAGGATCCCAATATGGCAAAAAAGGATAAAGAAAAGAAAGATCCCATCGCAGGGGAGGAAATTCAGGAAGAGGTGACCCAGGAGGTCGCCGAAGCGCCGGAAGTGAATCCCTGGGAGGAAAAATACAATGCGGAGCATGATCAGTTCCTGCGGCTGGCTGCGGAATTCGACAACTTCCGCAAGCGCACCATCAAGGAAAAGGAAGCCTCCTACGGCAACGGCAAGGCCGATACCGTGGCAAAGCTTCTGCCGGTGTATGACAATCTGGAGCGGGCGCTGAATCAGCCTACGGAAGATGCGGCCTATAAAAAGGGCGTGGAAATGACCATGAACGAGTTGGTGAAGATCTTCACCGCCCTGGGCGTGGAGATCTTCGGCCAGGCCGGCGACGGATTCGACCCCACGCTGCACAATGCGGTGATGCACATCGACGATGAGACCTTGGGTGAAAATGTCATCGCACAGGTTTTCCAAAAGGGCTTCAAGATCGGCGATAAGGTGGTCCGCTTCGCCATGGTCCAGGTGGCCAACTAAATAAGCCGCCCTCTTAGAGAGCGGTGGCAGCCCGAAGGGCTGACGGAGGGTTTGACACTCCCCCGAGATAACACTGTAAAAAATTTTAGTTACTATATAGGAGGAAAACATTATGTCTAAGATTATCGGTATCGATCTGGGTACTACCAATTCCTGCGTCGCTGTTCTGGAAGGCGGCGAACCCGTTGTTATTGCCAACGCCGAAGGCGGCCGCACCACGCCCTCTGTGGTTGCGTTCAGCAAGACCGGCGAGCGTATGGTTGGCCAGGTGGCTAAGCGCCAGGCTGTTACCAATGCCGACCGCACCGTGGCATCCATCAAGCGCCATATGGGCGAAAACTACAAGGTCACCATTGACGGCAAGGCCTATACTCCCCAGGAGATCTCCGCTATGACCCTGGCCAAGCTGAAGGCGGATGCCGAGGCTTATCTGGGCACCACCGTCACCGAGGCTGTCATCACCGTTCCCGCTTACTTCTCCGACGCCCAGCGTCAGGCCACCAAGGACGCCGGCAAGATCGCCGGTCTGGAAGTCAAGCGCATCATCAACGAGCCCACCGCGGCTGCGCTGGCCTATGGCCTGGACAAAGATGCCGACCAGAAGATCATGGTTTATGACCTGGGCGGCGGCACCTTCGACGTTTCCATCCTGGAGATCGGCGACGGCATCGTGGAAGTGCTGGCCACCGCCGGCGACACCCGTCTGGGCGGCGATGACTTCGACGATCGCATCATGAAGTACCTGGTTACTGAGTTCAAGAAGGCGGAAGGCGTGGATCTGACCGGCGACAAGATGGCTATGCAGCGGCTGAAGGAAGCTGCCGAGAAGGCCAAGATCGAGCTGTCCGGCATGACCTCCACCTCCATCAACCTGCCTTATATCACCGCTGATGCCACCGGCCCCAAGCACATGGATATGACCCTGACCCGGGCCAAGTTCAATGAACTGACCGCCGATCTGGTGGAGCGCACCCTGAAGCCTGTCCGTCAGGCCATGTCCGATGCCGGTCTGAAGACCAACGATCTGGACAAGGTGCTGCTGGTTGGCGGCTCCACCCGTATTCCCGCTGTCCAGGAGGCTGTTAAGAACCTGACCGGCAAGGAAGGCTTCAAGGGCATCAACCCCGACGAGTGCGTGGCTGTTGGCGCTGCCATTCAGGGCGGCGTGCTCACCGGCGACGTGAAGGACGTGGTGCTGCTGGATGTTACCCCCCTGTCCCTGGGCATCGAGACCATGGGCGGCGTGTTCACCCGGCTCATCGACCGCAACACCACCATTCCCACCCGCAAGAGCCAGATCTTCTCCACCGCCGCTGACGGCCAGACCTCCGTTGAGGTCCATGTGCTGCAGGGCGAGCGTGAGATGGCTGCCTATAATAAGACCCTTGGCCGCTTCCAGCTGGGCGGCATCGCTCCCGCGCCCCGTGGCGTGCCCCAGATCGAAGTTACCTTCGATATCGATGCCAACGGCATCGTGAAGGTTTCCGCCAAGGACCTGGGCACCGGCAAGGAGGCCAACATCTCCATCACCGCTTCCACCAATCTGAGCCAGGACGATATCGAGAAGGCTGTCCGTGAGGCTGAGCAGTATGCCGCCGAGGATAAGGCCCGCCGCGAGGAAGTGGATACCCACAATGCCGCCGAGCATACCGTCTATCAGATGGAAAAGTCCCTCAATGACCTGGGCGACAAGGTGACCGAAGCGGAGAAGGAACCCATCAAGGCTGCCATCGAGCACTTGAAGGAAGTAAATAAGGGCAACGATGTGGCTGCCATCAAGACCGCCATTGAGGAAGCCCAGAAGGCCTTCTATCCCGTGGCCGAGAAGCTGTACCAACAGGCAAATCCCCAGGGCGACGCCAATTGCGGCGGCGACTGCGGCAACTGCGGCAGCGACGGCGTGGTAGACGCTGACTACGAGACTGTTGACTAAAGTTTAACACCCAAGGGGCGGAAAACCACCGCCCCTTCTTGGTGCGTAAAGGCCTCCCTTGCGCAAGGAGGCCTTTACGAGGCTATGCAACGAGGTGAATGCATATGGCAGAGAATAAACGCGATTATTATGAAGTGCTGGGCGTGGAAAAAAGCGCCAGCGCAGAGGAAATTAAAAAGGCTTACCGAAAAAGCGCCATGAAGTACCATCCGGACCGGAATCCCGGCGACAAAGAAGCCGAGGAAAAGTTCAAGGAGCTGGGCGAAGCCTACGAGGTGCTGTCCAACGATGACAAGCGCGCCCGTTATGACCAGTTCGGCTTTGCCGGCGTGGATCCCAATTACGGCGCCGGCCAGGGCGGCAATCCCTATGGCGGCGGCTTTGGCGGTTTCGGCGATTTTGGTGACCTGGGCGATATTTTTGGCTCCTTCTTTGGCGGCGGCAGCCGCCGGGCCAATACCAACGCTCCCAGAAGGGGCGAAAATGTGGGTGTCCGGCTGGATCTGACCTTCGAAGAAGCGGCCTTCGGCTGCGAAAAAGAGGTCAGCGTGACCCGTGTGGAGAATTGCGCCGTGTGTAACGGCAGCGGTTCGGCAGACGGTGTGGTGGAAACCTGTTCCACCTGCCGTGGCAGCGGTCAAGTCAGAACGGTGCAGAATTTTATGGGTATGCAGATGCAGTCCACCTCGGTTTGTCCCCAGTGTAACGGCCAGGGCAAGGTGATCAAAACACCCTGCACCACCTGCCGGGGCAAGGGTAAGGTGCGCCGCACCCAGAAGATCCGGGTGAAGGTGCCTGCCGGTGTGGATATGGGCCAAAGTGTCCGTGTCCGGGGCGAGGGCTGCGTTGGTGTCAACGGCGGTCCCAACGGCGATGTGCTGGCGGAGATCTACATCAGGCGCCATCCTATTTTCCAGCGAAACGGCATGGATGTTTACTGCGAGGTGCCTATTTCTTTCACCCAGGCAGCCCTGGGCGGTCAGATCCAGGTGCCGACACTGGATGGCAAGGTGTCCTTCGATATTCCCGAAGGCACCCAGACCGGCAAGGAATTTTCCATGGCGGACCGGGGCATTCCGGATGTGGGCAACCCCCGCCGCCGTGGCCGTCACCGCTTCACCGTGGTGGTGGAGACCCCCACCAAGCTGACCAAGGAGCAGCGGGAGCTGCTGCAGCAGCTGGATTCCACGCTGGATAATAAATCCTCCCCCAAGCGGAAGAAATTTTTTGATACCCTGAAGGATTTCTTTGACTAAGCCGCTGCAAAGGGGAACAGAACCCTTCTGTTTTCCCCAAATTAACAGAAAGTTTACCGCCTGTACGGAAACCTTCGTTGAAGACATCCGGGAAATATGCTATCATGGGGTACAAGCAACCCAAGGAGGAAGCAATATGGAGCAAAATAGAAACACTTCTCCTAACAATAACAATAACAATCGCAACGCCAATGACAAAGGCGGCGAGAAGAAACCCCGCAGTAATCTGCTGGCGATCTTTTTGATCAGCGTGGCGCTGGTGCTGGGCTTTTCTATGATGCTGGATGCGATTCAGGACAGTAAGTACGAGAAAAAAAGCTACGACGAATTTCTCACCATATGGGAAGAAGGCCAGTTGGCGGAAGTGGAGTTTCAATCCGACCGCATTATTTTCCTGACCAAGGAAGAGGCGGAAAAAGATCCCAGGGAACAGCGGGCCTGCATGACCGGCCTGCCCCGGGGCGGCGACACCATGGCCCTGTCCGCGGAATTGCGGGCTGACGGCGTAAAGGTGGAGACCCTGATCCCCGACGATAATTCCTATATCTGGACCATTTTGTACTACGCGCTGACCATCGGCATCCTGGTGCTGTTTATGAGCTTTATCATGAAGCGGCTCAGCGGCGACGGCGGCCCCATGGTCAAGAGCAACGCCAAGGTCTACATGGAAAAGCAGACCGGCGTGACCTTCCGGGATGTGGCGGGCCAGGATGAAGCCAAGGAAAGCCTGCAGGAGATCATTGATTTCCTGAACAATCCCGGCAAGTACACGGAAATCGGCGCAAAATTGCCCAAGGGCGCGCTGCTGGTGGGTTCTCCCGGTACCGGTAAGACCCTGCTGGCCAAAGCGGTGGCCGGTGAAGCCGGTGTGCCCTTCTTCTCCATCTCCGGCTCCGATTTTGAAGAGCTGTATGTGGGCGTGGGCGCCAGCCGTGTCCGTGGCTTGTTCCAGCAGGCCGCCAAAGTAGCGCCCTGCATCATTTTCATCGACGAGATCGATGCCGTGGGTCACAGAAGAAACGATCATCTGGGTCACAACGACCAGACCCTGAACTCTCTGCTGGGTGAGATCGACGGTTTCGATTCCACCAAGGGCATCGTGGTGCTGGCCGCCAGTAACCGGCCGGAGATCCTGGATAAGGCGCTGCTGCGGCCCGGCCGTTTTGACCGGCGCATCGTGGTGGACCGTCCCAACCTCCAGGGCCGTTTGGATACCCTGAAGGTCCACACCCGGAAGATCAAGCTGGGCGAGGATGTGGATCTGCAGAAGATCGCCCAGGCCACTGCCGGCGCGGTGGGCGCGGATATTGCCAACCTGGTCAATGAGGCCGCCCTGCGGGCGGTGCGGCATGGCCGCAAGATGGTGACCCAGGAGGATCTGCTGGCCGCGTTTGAGACGGTTATCGCCGGTGTGGAAAAGAAAAACACGGTGCTGACCGATACCGAAAAGCGGATGACCGCTTACCATGAGGTGGGCCACGCCTTGGTATCTGCCTTGGAAAAGGAATCTATGCCGGTCTCCAAGATCACCATTGTACCCCATACCTCCGGCGCCCTGGGTTACACCATGTATCTGCCGGAAGAGGAGAAATTCTGCTCCACCCGGGAAGAACTGAAAGCGGAACTGCGCAGCCTGCTGGGCGGTCACGCGGCGGAGCATGTGGTGTTCGGCACCACTACCACCGGTGTCAGCAACGATCTGCAGCGGGCCACTTCTCTGGCCCGGAACATGGTGGCGCTGTACGGCATGAGCGACGAGCTGGGCCTGATGGCCCCTGCCACCGTTACCAGCCGTTATCTGGACGGTCAGACCTATATGGATTGCGCCCAGGAGACCTCTGCCAAGGTGGACCAGGCGGTGCAGAAGCTGCTGCATGACAGCTATGAGCAGGTCTGCCGGGTGCTGCGGGATAACCGCTGCCTGATGGACGAGATCGCCGGCTACCTGCTGACCAAGGAAACCATCACCGGCGAGGAACTGATGGCCTTTATCAATGCGGATAAAGCCCCCGCCGAGGAAACCACAGAAGCATAAAAAATCGCGCCGCAGGGATTTTTCCCTGCGGCGCAGTTTTATGGACATTAGCCCTTTTCGTTGTAATCGGCGTTCATCAGATTGAAAGCCTTCAGGAACTTGTGGCAGAAGATGGCGGGACCTACGCTGGCAACAATGACCAAGGCGGCGCTGACACCGTAGACGATCATAGGATCCAGGTTCATGGTGTACAGTACGTAACCTACCGCGCCGGCAACGGCGCTGGCGATAAAGCCATACAGGAAATTCCACAGCCAGAAGCTGGAAGCGCCAAACTTGTAGCGGATGTTGCGGCGGTCCAATTCATCGCCGATACGGCGGCACAGCTTGTGATACCACACGATGGGGTAGATGCACAGCGTCAGCGCGGTAAAGAAGGGCATGAAGAGGAAGTGGGTGGTGCGCTTGCCGTCGTAACGGCTGGCCACCATGTTGATCTCCACAGACATCCGGCACATCATCACAATGGGGTAAATGCCACAGGTGATGATACCCAGCAGAATCATAGCAAACAGACCGCGGCCGGTGGTCAGCTGGCAAGCGGGGCGCTGAACGGTGGGTTTGCTGGGCTGATACTGGGGCTGCTGCACCGGCTGAGGGGCAGGCTGATACTGGGGACGGGGCTGATACTGAGGCTGGGGCGCCTGGTACATGGGCTGAGGTGCCTGGTACTGGGGCTGGGGCGCCTGGTACACGGGCTGAGGAGCCTGGTACTGAGGCTGGGGCGCCTGATACATGGGCTGAGGAGCCTGATACTGAGGCTGGGGCGCCTGGTACATGGGCTGAGGAGCCTGGTACTGAGGCTGGGGTGCCTGGTATACCGGCTGAGGAGCCTGGTACTGAGGCTGGGGCTGCTGCACCGGCTGAGGCGCTTGATAAACAGGCTGCTGCACCGGCTGGGGCGCCTGATAAACAGGCTGCTGCACCGGCTGGGGAGCAGGCTGCGGAGCGGGGACGGGCGTCACCACGGGGGTGGGCTTCGGCTCCGGGACGGGTGCCGGCGCGGGCTGGACAACGGGTTCCGGAATGGGCGCGGCCACCGGCGCGGGCTCTGCAACGGGCGCTGTTTCAGCAACCGGCTCGGCAACGGGTTCGGGTTCTGCTGCGGGTACCGGCTCGGCAACGGGTTCGGGTTCTGCTACGGGTACCGGCTCGGCAATGGGCTCGGGTTCCGCTGCGGCTGCCGGTTCGACAATGGACTCGGGTTGGAATGTGGACTCCGGTTCAGCGAAAACTGCCGGCGCAACTTCCAGTTCGGGGATCTCGGTGATAGGTTCTTCATCCGCAATGACCGCAGCCTCCGGCGCGATCACATCCATGGCAAAGTCAGTTTCCGCAGCAGCGGGCACTTCCATGGCGGGCATTTGGTCTGCGGGGTTTTGGCTTTGGTCAGCGCCGCAGAAACCGCAGAAACGGGCGGTATCTCGGATCTCTTCGCCGCAGGAATTACACTTCATGATGTATCCACCTCAATTCATAATGGGACAGACGGCAAAAACCGCCCACCTTTTACCAATTATAACATGAAGTGGCATAATTTGTCAACCGGGGACAGAAAAATGTTTTTCCAGTGCGCCATGAAGCCACATACCCGGAAGGGACAGCAAACCCCACAGCGCGCTGAAGCCGACACAGATCTGACCTTTGAAATTCAGCCGGTGCCGGGAGTAATCCCACACCCGATGATCCCGGTTTACCAGCAGCCCGGTGGCCAGTTCGCCGGCAGTGATCCCGGCGGCGCCCAGGATCATTTTTGCGGGCAGAGACAGACGCAGATGCCGTAATTTACCCAACAGAAGGAAGCAACCGCCGCCCAGACAGAACATGCTGATATGGCTGCGCCCCCGCCAAAGCCACTCCAGCAGAGTATAAGCGCTTCCGCCAATGCAAAAATAGAGAAATCTTCGTAAAAATCCCATTTTATCACCTCGAAAACAGTATTCCCTAAAAAAATAAATATTTTTCTTGACAAATGGAAAACTATCGTATATAATAACGAAGCTGATTTCGCTGAGGGCGAATTTAGCAGTTCATATGGCGGCGTAACTCAGTTGGTAGAGTACCCGGTTCATACCCGGCCTGTCACCTGTTCGAGTCAGGTCGCCGCTACCAGGCCCGTTGGTCAAGCGGTTAAGACACCGCCCTTTCACGGCGGTAACAT
>SVLC01000029.1 GCA_015068155.1 Oscillospiraceae bacterium
GTTGATTTCGCAGCCGGTACCGTGGTGGCCTATTCCCTGGGGGATTTCTTCAGCGGCGGCGAAATCAACGGCAGCCAGTATTCTGTTTTGCTGCAACTGGAAGTGACCCGGGACAACCGCACCGGTGAAACCAAAGTCACCGGCTGTGACTATGTGCCCATCTACACCCTCTCCCCGGAGCGGGACGGCGAGGCGATGCGGATCGTGCGTATCGATGCCGCCCTGGAGCAATACGAAAGCAGCCACATCCATCGAGTGAATGCCACAGCATACCAAAATATGAAGAACGCGCTGGAGCGGATCCGCAGCCGGGTGGGCTTCTAAAACAGCAAAAAGCGGAGCGACGGTGGTCGCTCCGCTTCTCTTATTTTCCTCTGAGCTGCTCATAGGGTAACCGCTTTTGCCGCTGATTCAGCACATCCGCTGCCTTACGCAGCCGGGCAGCGAAGCGGACCGGGGTCATTTCCCTGGCGTCCTGGCATTGCAGGTAACCGTCCTCGGGCAGGACGATCTTGCCGAAGCGCCGGGCAAACAGCTTATCCACACCCAATGTCAGCGCAAAGGGCGCCAATTCATAGAAATAATTGGGGTTTTTCTGCTGCAGCTGCTGCAGATCGAAGGTGGTGGCGGTGCACATATGCCGCCGCAGGCCCCGGATCTGCTGCAGATATTTCACGCCCATTTCGCTGCGCTTGCCGCCGTAAGCCGCGGCCACGCCGGCAATAAACTGGAACACCACCATGGGCACCGCCTGCTGCAGGTCGCCGGCCAGGCCCCCCAGGGCGATCCAAATGCCGCTGCAGGCCAGGGCCGTCCACAGCGGGGTCTTTTCCCGCAAGGGCAGACATTTTCCGCCGGACTGGATGAAATAGCTGAACACACCGCAAAGGCAGGCAAAGGTCGTGGCCAGCAGGGTCTTGACGCCGGTGGACACACTCATGCCCAGGCCCATCTGCAGACCCGCCACGATACCAACTACGCAGCACATTGCCCGGAAGATCACCGGGTTGCCGGATTTTTTATCGTACAGCCGACCCCGCAGGGGGGATTTTGCCGCCAATTTACGGCAGAGCTTGGCGTAGTGATAGCTATCGGCATCCACCATGGTGCGCTGACCGAACAGACTTTTGAACCAGCGGACCTCATGGCTGTCCCGCTCGTTGCCCATGTCCATCCGCTTGTGCAGGGTGACCCGGTTTTTCTTGTCGATCTCTATTAAAATATAGCCCAACTGGGCCCAGGAAAGCACCAGCATGGTCAGATCCGTGCCGCAACCGGTGAGGCAGGTGCCCACATCGCCGGCGTGGATCTCATCGGGCGCCGTGGTGCGGCGGGCGCGGCCCGGGAATTTGGGCATCAGCGTCAGCAGGAAATATGCCACGGCCGCAAGGATCAGCAGCAGCATGGCCAGATCCCAGCCATCCGGCAGAGCAAACCGGCGGGCGGCGGTTTTGAAATAGTCCTTGGGCAGCTCCAGGGTCATCACCAGCGTCTCCCGGTCCTTCAGGGCGGTCTTGCTTTGGCCGGTGAGGGTCTTGCCGTCGAAGCTGTATTCCAAAATATTTTCCACATTCTGCTGATAATAGCCGCTTTCCAGCACCGGCTGGCTGTCCACATGGCTGGGCAGGGTCACGGTGAATGTCAGATTGGAAATGGGATAGTGCAGGCCGCTGAGCAGAGGCAGCGTCAGCGTGGCGCCGTTTTTATCCTTGGTAACCAGGCCATCCAGGGTATACCGCAGCGACAGTTCATGGCTGCCGGCGCCGGAAACGGAGAACAGCGCCCCCTCTTCCGTGACCTCATAACGGCCGGAGCTGCTGACCGTCACGCCATCGACCTGCGCCGGCCAGGGAACGAGGATGGTATCCACATTTTCTTCCACCAGAACCGTCATGGTGATCCGCACATTACAACTGCCGTCTTCAAGAAACACCGTGTCATTGGTGAATTGGCTGGCCTGGGGCGCAGCCAGCACCGGCAATGCCAGGCAGCCCAGCGTCGCCAGCAGCAGGATATATACGATGCATTTCCTCATTTCCGCCGCTCCTTTCCGCAGGATCCCGGGCGCAAAAACGCCGCGCCCCCTTTTTTCTTGGGGGTATTTTACCACGATAAAGTGGGTTTTTCAATATTTCAAAAATATTTTTCAAAAAAGGTGGAATTTTTTCAAAAAATATAGTAAACTTTCAGTAAGGGTTCAGTTTGGTTGTTTACAATGGGTACACAAACATTCATGTTAGGGGGAGTATCCGTGAAAATCTTACTGGTCGAAGACGAAAAGTTGTTAGCCCGCACCATTCGTGATTTTCTGGTGTCCAAAGGATTTCAGGTGGAAGTGGTCTACGACGGAGAAACAGGCGCAGAATATGCGTTACTGGGCATCTATGATCTGCTGATTCTGGACATTATGATCCCCGGCATCAACGGCTATCAGGTTGCCCGGCAGGTCCGCGCCCATCGGTGTACGGTGCCCATCCTGATGCTGACGGCCCGTTCCGATCTGGAAAGCCGCGTTGAAGGCCTCAACGCCGGCGCAGACTATTATCTGACCAAGCCCTTCGACACCCGAGAACTGCTGGCTTGCATCAACGCGCTGGTCCGCCGCCAGGGCACCCAGATGGACAGCCTTACCTTTGGCAATACGGAGTTGGATCTTTCCACCTGCATGCTGCGCTGCGGCGAAAAGCAGGTCCGCCTGACCGCCAAGGAGTTTGACGTGCTGCGCCAACTGCTGCGCTACGGCGAAAAGCTGATCCCCAAGGAAACTCTGCTGGCCAGAGTGTGGGGCTACGAGACCAACGCGGTGGAAAATCACGTGGAGGTATACATGGCCTTCCTGCGGAAAAAGCTGAGAAGCATCGGCTCCAATGTCAACATTGTGGCCATCCGCAGAATGGGCTATCATTTGGAACTAAAGGACCATGATTAAACGATTAAGAGCCGTATTCATCACCGTCACCATGTCCATGGTGGCGGTGATGCTTGCGCTTATTTTTTTCACAGTATTTCAAAGTACTTATTACGATTTGGCTAACCACAACCTGCAGGTGCTGCAGGACCTGGACAAAGAGTCCTTCCGGGCGCCCTGGCCGGATTTTCCCGAACCGCTGCCGGCCAACTGCTTCATCCTCACCCTGACGGTGGAAGGCAATATCAAAGTCACCGCCGGCTATGATGCCATTCCCGATCCGGTGATGCAGCATAAGCTGCTGGAAATGGCCCAGCAAACCAGGGACAAGACCGGCACTTTTTATGAGCAGGGCCTGCGGTTTTACCGTATGGAGGATCCGAAAAACATCAGCTTCGCCTTTCTGGATGTGAGCAAAGAGATCAGCACCATGCGGACGCTGGTGATCAACTGCGGCTTGATCTGCATAATCACATTGCTGATGTGTCTGCCGGTGTGCTGGATGCTGGCCCGGGCCATCACCAAGCCGGTGGTGACATCCATGAAGCAGCAGCAGCAATTCCTGGCGGACGCTTCCCATGAGCTGAAGACCCCGCTGACGGTGATTCTGACCAACGCGGAGCTGCTGCAATGCGACGATTTTACTTTTGCGGAAAAAGAGCAATTTGCCCGGGATATCCACAGTGTGGCGCGGCAGATGCGCAGCCTGGTGGAAGATATGCTCCACCTGGCCCGCATGGAGCAAAGCACACCGCCGGAATATATGGAACCCGTCTGTATCAGCGACCTGGCGGAGGAATGCAGTATGCTGTTTGCGCCGCTGTACTACGAATCCGGCCGGCAATTGCATTTTGTGGCAGATCCGGAGCTTTGGATCTGGGGCAACCCTGCCAAATTGCAGCAGTTGATCGACATTCTGCTGGACAACGCCAACAAGTATTCCAGCCCCGGCAGCCGTGTTGTGCTGCGGCTGGACCGGATGGGCGGCAACCATTGCCAGCTTTCGGTGACCTCCCGGGGCAAGCCACTGAGCAATCAGCAATCCCGGGATATCTTTAAGCGGTTCTACCGGGTGGATGCTTCCCGCACCGGTTCCGGCAGCTCCGGCAGCTACGGTCTGGGTCTGCCCATTGCGCTGCAGATCGCCAAGGAGCATCGCGGCAAGCTGTGGTGCGTCGGCAAGGACGGCAGCAACACCTTCTACGCCGTATTCCCGCTGAATACCCACTGAATTTTCGCAGGGCGCATTCCGCGTCCTGCGTTTTTTGTTGTATATTTCCTGGGTTGTTGACATTTTTCCCCTGAAATATTATAATATTACCATCTTTATGCAAAGGAACAACGAATATGAAAAAACTGATCCCCATTCTGCTGGCTTTTCTGCTGCTGACCGGCTGCACGCTGCTGCCGGAGGCTTCCTCCACCTATCCCCCGCTGTCGCTGCTGCCCTCCAAGGCGCCCTCCAGCACGCCCACTGCGCCCACCACTGCCCCCACACAGCCGGCGCTTCCGGAATGTGAGCACACCCAGGATCAGTATGCCAATGTAGACAAGGACGCCTTCTACGCCAGCTACACCCCCTCCTGCTGCTGGGAGGACGCGCAGCTGCGGTCCGATGCCGGTCTGCTGTCCGGTCTGATGGAAGTGCCCCAGCAGATGTTTACCCGGGCCAGCTATCAGCCCACGGAAAACGGCGTGTATGTCCGCAACGAATCCAGCTTCTACGAGGACAACGGCAATACCTATGTGGTGGTGGATGGCTACGGTGTGCCGGTGCTGCGGATCTATAAAGGCGGCGGCTATATCACCCTGGAAGAGGTAGCTGCCTATATGTATGCCTTCGGCGGTTCTGCCGACAATATGCCCGCCAACTACACCGCCAATAAAAAGCCCAATCCCTCCTCCAATCCCTGGGGCAAATATCTGCGGGCCAACCATTCCAATTTCTCCGGCAACACCAGCAAATATCCCTACGAGCCGGAGCTGCCCAATATCAACGGCTGCGGCGGCAGGCTGCAATATTTTGAAATGGACATCGGCACCACCGGCACCTCCACCCCCGGCCAGAATTCCGGCGAATATAACAACGGCAGCCGCATCGTCCGCGGCGCGGCCCGGCTGGTGTATGCCCGGCAGGACCTGAACGGCAACGGCATCTACGAACAGGGCGAGGTGTATGTGTTCTACACCCACAACCATTACAACGACTTTACCGAGTATCTGAATTACTTCGGCGGCTGGGGTCTGACCTTCGGCAATGTTACCGGCGGCGGCACCTTCGACTCCAAAACCGATTGCAACCCCACCCCCTATCCGGAAGTGGTGTACTGGGATCTGCTGCAGGAAGAAGCCGCTTGATCTGCATCACATGGCAACTGCATAAAGCGCGCTGCAAATTTTGCAGCGCGCTTTGTTTTGACTTTATAGGACAACCACCGTCTTTGCCGGTGGATAAAAAGCTTTCGCTATACATGATCCCGCAGCATCGGAAAGTCTCCCCTGTGTAGGGGGAGGTGGGCCGCCGAAGGGCGGCTCGGAGGGGTTGTCAATCCCTCAGTCAGCTTCGCTGACAGCTCCCTGGAGGTGAATTGGCCGTAGGCCAAGAGAAGCCGGTCTGGGCCGTTACACAAGGGAGCCTTGGGTGCATCCATAGCCGCATTTGCGGCAGCAGAGAAAATGATGCAAAACCACCTCCCTCGGCAACGGGCATAGAGAATTCAGGATGCGTAAGTATTTTTGTGAATTTTGATAAATTACGCAGAAAAAATCCGGCTTTTGATATTGATTTTTGTGAGATATACCATTATAATAGATTACAAATCATGATGGGGGTGGATGTCTTTGGGCGAAGTGATCGCTTTTCTGGCCGGTACCGGCGGCATGGGTAAGACTTGCCTCACTGCCGGCTTGGCAGTGGCGCTGGCAAATGCCGGAAAACGGGTGCTGTGCGTGGATTGTCAGGAAGGCCTTGGGACCCTGGACCTCTATCTGGGCATGGAGCAGCAGGACGCGCTGTCCTATGCCGACATCTGCCGGGGGGACTACCCCTTAAGCCGCGCCGCGGCCCATCCCCAATTGGATCGGTTGCATTATCTGGCAGCTCCCGTCCGGGTGATTCCCGGTCAGCCGGAGCCGGAAGCCTTCCGGAATATGATGCGCCAGGCCAGCCAGGCGTACGATTTCGTGCTGCTGAACACCGCCGCCGGCCTGGCAGACACCGCCTTGCTGGCCGCCCAATGCGCCCATCGGTGCATCGTGCTTTGCGGCATGGACGACCCCTCCATCCGCACCGCCGGCCGGGTGGCCGATCGGCTGCAGCTGCTGGGAAAAACGGATTGCCGCCTGGTGGTAGGCAGGGTGCAGACCAACCTTTTGCGGAGCATGAAGCGCACCGTAGACGATATCATCGACCAAACCGGTCTGCCCCTGCTGGGGCTGGTGCCGGAGGATACGCAGCTTCTGCTTCTAACCGCCGCCGGTAAATTTTCCACCGGCAAAAAGTGGAGCTTCGCCGCATTCCAGCGTATCGCAAAACGAATTCAAGGCCAGCCGGTGCCTGTACCAACCCGGTAACGAAAGAAGGAGTGGACATTTATGAATATCGCGTTTTTGGCACATGATAAGAAGAAAGAACTGATGGTCCAGTTCTGCACCGCCTATAAGAGCGTCCTGAATAAGCATAACCTGTTCGCTACAGCCACCACCGGCCGTCTGATCGCCGACAACACCGGTCTGCCCCTGACGCTGCTGCTGAGCCATAAGCAGGGCGGTCATCAGCAGATCAATGCCCGCATCGCCTATAACGAGATCGACCTGGTGCTGATGTTTACCGACCCCAACACCACCGACGCCTGGGACGACAGCCAGATGGTGGAGACCATCCGCCACTGTGACAAGCATAATGTGCCTGTGGCTACCAACCTGGCCAGCGCCGAAATGCTGATCATGGGTCTGCAGCGCGGCGACCTGGATTGGCGTGAAATGCTGCGCTCCAAGCCCCGTTTTTAATTCGAAATACCCTATATCTATTTTCATTTGCATTTTGCAAATACGAAAGGACCTTTACTATGTCTATGATCAAACCCCGGACTTTGTCCGGTTTTATGGAGCTGCTGCCCGGTAAGCAGGCGCAGCTGGAGCGGATGATGGAGATCCTCCGCAAAACCTACGCGTCCTACGGCTTTGCCGCCCTGGACACCCCCGCCATCGAAGATGCCCAGATCCTGCTGGCAAAAGGCGGCGGCGACACCGAAAAGCAGATCTACCGCTTCCAGAAGGGCGATCACGACCTGGCCCTGCGGTTTGACCTGACGGTGCCTCTGGCCAAGTATGTGGCCCTGCACTACAACGAACTGGCCTTCCCCTTCCGCCGGTATCAGATCAGCAAGGTCTACCGGGGCGAACGGGCCCAGCGGGGCCGCTTCCGGGAATTCTATCAGGCGGACATCGACATCATCGGCGACGGCAAGCTGGATATCCTCAACGAGGCGGAAATTCCTGCCATTATTTACAATGTATTCCGTGGTTTCGGTCTGAACCGCTTCCAGATCCGGGTCAACAACCGAAAGATCCTCACCGGCTTCTACGCCATGCAGGATCTGGCGGAAAAAAGCGGCGATATTATGCGCACCGTGGACAAGCTGGACAAGATCGGCCCGGAGAAGGTGCGGATGCTGCTGATCGAAGAATGTCAGATCGCCGAGGCTGCCGCCGACCAGATCTTGAAATTCATCGCCATCCGGGGCACCAATGCCCAGGTGCTGGCTGCTTTGGAAGGCTACCTGGGCCGCAACGAACTGTTTGACCAGGGTGTTGCGGAACTGAAGGCCGTTTGCGAAAATCTGGGCGCTTTTGGCGTACCCGAAGAGAATTTCGCCGTGGATCTGACCATCGCCCGCGGCCTGGACTACTACACCGGCACCGTCTACGAAACCACCCTGCTGGATCATCCCGAGATCGGCTCCGTCTGTTCCGGCGGCCGTTACGACAATCTGGCCGGCTACTATACCGATAAGCAGCTGCCCGGCGTGGGCATCTCCATCGGTCTGACCCGTCTGTTCTATGTGCTGGACGAGCAGAATCTGCTGAACCCCGCCCTGCCCACCGCTCCCTGTGACGCGCTGGTGCTGCCCATGGGCGTGGAGGCCGCTCCCGCCGCCGCATTGGCGCAGCAGCTCCGCAGCGCCGGTCTGCGGGTGCAGTTGTACGGCGAAAACAAGAAATTCAAGCAGAAAATGGCCTATGCCGACAAGCTGGCGGTGCCCTTTGCGGTACTGCTGGGCAGCGATGAGCTGGAAGCTGGCAAATGCTCCGTAAAAAACATGGCCACCGGCCAGCAGATCACCGTCACGCCTGACGAAGCCGCCCGGCATATCCTGCAGAATCTTTCCATCAACGGCCCCATCATTTTGGAGAAATAACATTTTTTAGAACCAAGTACCGACTTCCACTGTCATTGCGAGGCCGCAAGGCCGTGGCAATCTCCTGTAAAGAACTGCGCAGCGCAGCGGTCAGAGGAGATTCCCACGTCGGGCTAACGCCCTCCTCGGAATGACAGAAAAACGGAAGATGTACGACCACCATGTCATTGCGAACCAGTGCGCACACTAGTGTGGCAATCCGTCCCCGTGTTATTGCGAGGGATTTCAGTGTTGCATAATATTTGGGAGGTACCTCTATGAAACGCACCGATTATATTTCCTGGGACGAATATTTTATGGGCATCGCCATGCTGGCGGCCCGCCGCAGCAAGGATCCCAGCACCCAGGTAGGCGCCTGCATCGTTTCCGACGATAATATCATCATCTCCACCGGCTACAACGGTATGCCCAAGGGCTGCTCCGACGACGATTTCCCCTGGGACCGGAAGGCCGATTGCGAAAACGACACCAAGTATCCCTATGTGGTCCACGCGGAGCTGAACGCCATCCTCAACGCCAACGGCCGGGACCTGCGGGGCAGCCGCATTTTCGTGGCGCTGTTCCCCTGCAACGAATGCGCCAAGGCCATTATCCAAAGCGGCGTGAAGGAAGTGCTGTACTTATCCGACAAGTATAAAGACACCATGGGCAACCTGGCCTCCAAGCGGATGCTGGATGCCGCCGGGGTCAAGTATACCAAGCTGAAGCCGGAACATACCGCCATCACCCTGGATTTTGTGGCAGAAGAAGACAAATAAACGAAGACCGCCGGAAAATGGCGGACGTTCATAAAACAGTTACAGCTATGTGATAGAACAAATCAAACAATTAGACAAACTTGAATTTGTCTAATTGATGCACCGCGCCAAAGCCTCCCCTGTGTAAGGGGAGGTGGGCCGCCGAACGGCGGCTCGGAGGGGTTGATGCAGGAGCGGGTTTCGTATTTGCATTGGCTTCCGGCGAATTCGTACAACTCTCCCGCACAATCCCTCAGTCAGCTTCGCTGACAGCTCCCTTTACACAAGGGAGCCTTGGGCGCTGCCGCGCCAGTTAAGAAAACTTGAATTTGATAAAGGGAGAATATTAAAATGGCAAAATTTCAAGATAAATTGATTGCAGACGGCTATTGTGACAATCGAGGTGCTGGTTTCTGTGCAACGGCCACTAAATTGCCCAGAGGTGAATACGGTATCGTAGCTCTCTGCGTAAACGGGAATAAACTAAATCTCTTTGATGTAGATATGAGAAGCAATATTGGAGAATTGTTGTATGAGGTGGATTTGAAGCAAGTTGAAAATTTGAAGATTCGGACAGGAATCTTCAGTCAGGTGCTGAAATTTGAATATAACGGTTCTGCCTATTCTTTTACAAATTTTGTCGGCGTAAAGCCTTCCTTAAAGGTGATTGAAGAAGAGGTAGCTAATCGATAAATTCCAATTTGTCAAACAGATAAAGAGCGCACTTCTATACACCTTAGGGTGTAGTGCGTTGGGGTCAGCTCTTGGCTCTCCCTTTGGGAGAGCTGGCGGCGAAGCCGACTGAGAGGGTAAAATATGACCATCCCAAAAGATAACAGTCAATTGGAAAATGCCCGGCGGCTTCGTAGGGAAATGACACCCCATGAGCGCAAGCTCTGGTATCTTTTTCTCCGAAAATACCCCATAAAAATATATAAACAGCGGATCATCGGTAGATTCATCGTGGACTTTTACTGCGCTTCTGCCAGACTGGTCATTGAAGTGGATGGATTTCAGCATTACGAACCTCAAGGCATGGCGTATGATGAGGAACGTTCCGCATTTTTGACGGCTTTGGGTTTGTCGGTTTTACGATTTTCCAACCGGGATATTGACAGGGATTTTCGTGGTGTGTGCGAACAAATTGACCTTACTATTCAAAAACGGCTGCAAGACCCTCTCAGTCACCTGCGGTGACTGAGAGGGTCTTACAACCGGGTGCATGGCTATAAGAAACGGAGCGTACCGATATTGGTATGCTCCGTTAACTGTTTTACGACCACCCACCCAAATCGGCGGTCTTTTATTTCAGCAGTCGAAAAGCAGCGGCAGCATCATGCTGAATCTGCTTTTGCAGCGCCTCCAGGGAGTCAAATTTAATCTCCGGGCGGAGGAATTTTTGGAACCGCAGCGTAATACGGGCATCATAAAGATCCCCATCAAAATCCAGGATCCAGCTTTCCGCCCGGACCTGGTGGCCGCCCACCGTGGGACGGGAGCCGATATTGGTCACCGTCACATAGGTTTTTCCCTCCAGATCGCAGGTGCAGGCGTATACCCCCAGCCTGGGCACCACCACCCCTTCCGGGATCAGCACATTGGCGGTGGGGATGCCGATGGTGCGGCCCAAATGCCGACCGTGGACCACATCGCCACTTAAAATATGGGGATGCCCCAGGAATTTGGCGGCGGTTTCCACATCGCCGGATTCGATGAGGCCGCGGATATGGGTGGAAGAGATCCGGACGCCCTCCAGGGTCTGCTCCGGCACCACCACCAGGGGCATGCCCTGTTCCCGGCAAAAATCCCCCAGCTTTTGGGGATTTCCTTCCCCTTTGTGACCAAAGCGAAAATCATCGCCGCAGACAAACCCGACAGCGCCTTTCTGCAGAAGCATCCGCAAAAATTCCTGCCAGGGCTGGGTCATGCTTTCCCGGGTCACCGGAAGAACGCAAATCTGCTCCATGGCGTTTTCCCGCAGCAGCTCCATGCGATCCTCTATGGAATTGATCAGCACCGGCGGCTGGGATAAAAACAGGCTTTTGGGGTGCTTTTCAAAGGTGATGGCCCCGGTTTTGGCCCCCACTTGCCCGGCCAGGCGCTTGCACTGCCACAGAAGCTGCGCATGGCCCAGATGCACCCCGTCAAAAAACCCCAGGGCAAAAATTATCTTCTCTTTCATATCAGTTACCTGGATTTCCAATTTCAGTTTGCCGTACAGTCCTATCATAGGGGCGGATCATATCCGCCCCTGCATTGTTTGTTATACAACCGCCCCACAAACCGCAAATTACACTTCCCAAAAGCTTTTGATGGTTGCCATAATCCCATCTTTGACCTGGGCAAGCATGAGAAATTCGCCGTTTTTGCCGTAGGCCCGGTAGGTACCGTCCGCCATTTTCACAGAGAAGCTGTTGCCATTTCGGCAGCGCTTTTCCTGATTTTCCGTCAAGGTCACCGCCGGATGGCTGCGGAACATACTGTCCACCGGCCGCAGGTATTTTTCCGGCTCCGGTGTTTCCAGAAGCTGCTGCAGCGGTATGCTTTCTTCGATGGTGTACTCCCCCGCCTGGATGCGGCGCAAAGATGCCATACAGCCGCCGCAGCCCAGGGCCGCGCCGATATCCTTGCACAATGTGCGGATATAGGTGCCCTTGGAGCAGCGCACCACCAAACGGGCGGTATCGCCGGTGAATTCCAGGCACTCCAGACGGAAAATCTCAATTTCCCGGGGCTGGCGCTGAATTTCCCGGCCTTTTCGGGCCAGGTCGCACAGCTTCTGACCGTTGACCTTCAGCGCAGAGTACATCGGCGGGATCTGCTGAATCTTTCCCCGGAATTGGGGAAGGATGGCCAAAAGATCCGCCTGGGAAAGGTTCACTTCTTTTTCTTCCAACACCGTACCGGTGGTATCCTCGGTGTCGGTGGTGATGCCCAGCCGCAGCACCGCCTCGTAGGTTTTTTCCGCGTGCTCGAAAAACTCCACGCCCCGGGTGGCCCGACCCACGAATACCGGCAGCACACCGGTGGCCATAGGATCCAGCGTACCGCCATGGCCAATGCGGCGGGTGTTGAATACCCGGCGCAGCCGGGCAGTGACATCCTGGCTGGTCCAACCGGCCGGCTTGTCTACGATTACGATTCCGTTCATGGTATACACCTACTAAAAAATGTTGTTTATACGATCAACAACAAGTTGCTTTTTATTCTTCGCTTTGATCGGAGATGGGCAGGTTGTTGATCAGCTCCAGCATTCTGGCGCCGTAGGTGATGCTGTCATCCAGGGCCCACTGGATCTCCGGGGCGTAACGAAGCTGCAGATTCTGCGCCAGCTGACGGCGCAGGAAACCGGCGGCGGACTTCAGGCCAGCCATGGCATCAGCAGCCTTGTTTTCCTGCAGAAAAGACACACATACTTTGGTATAGCGCAGATCGGGGGTGGTTTCCACCCGGGTGATGGAGATCATCACATCCTGGACCCGGGGGTCCTTGACGCTGCGCAGCAGGTCGGACAGCTCCCGCTGGATCTCCTGATTGATTCCGTTGATTCTCTTGGATGCCATATTTACATCCTCCTTCTTGGGAAAATCGGCGGCGAATGCCGCCCTTGGCCCCTCTCTGAGGGGGCTGTCATGCGATCAGCATGACTGGGGGGAGTGTCCTATCGGAAGTACGACACTCCCGACCTCACGGCTTACGCCGTGCCACCTCCCGCAAAAGGGAGGCAAGAAGGCCAGCCGACCGCTTTGTGCGGCGGCTGGCCCTTTGGTTTTATCTCTTAACTTCCTGCATGGCGAAGCATTCAAAGATATCGAATTCCTTGATATCGTTGTAGCCCGCCACGGTCATACCGCACTCATAACCGGCGGTAACTTCCTTGGCCTGGTCCTTGAAGCGCTGCAAAGAGCCGATCTCGCCTTCGTAGATCACGATGTTATCCCGGAGGATGCGGACCTGGGCATCTCTGGTGACCTTGCCATCCTTGACCATACAGCCGGCGACGGTACCCACGGAGGAGACCTTGTAGGTCATACGCACCTCGGCATGACCCAGTACCACTTCCTCAAACTTGGGCGCCAGCATGCCCTTCATGGCGGACTCAATCTCGTCGATGGCATCGTAGATGACACGGTAGAACCGCATATCCACGCCTGCCCGCTGGGCATTGGCAGCGGCGGAGGTATCGGGACGGACATTGAAGCCAACGATGATGGCGCCTGCGGTGGAAGCCAGCAGCACGTCGGACTCGTTGATGGCGCCGACGCCGGCGTGGATCACCTTCACCCGGACCTCCTCGTTGGAGATCTTTTCCAGGGAGGCCTTCACCGCCTCGGCAGAACCCTGCACGTCAGCCTTAACGATCAGGTTCAGGTTCTTCATCTCGCCTTCCTGCATCTTGGCGAACAGATTGTCCAGGGATACCTTCTGCATCATCTTGGCGGCGGCATCCTTCTGGGCCTGCTTGCGCTGCTCCACCAGCTCACGGGCCATACGCTCGTCGGTAACGGCGTTGAACTCGTCGCCGGGGGCGGGCACTTCGGCCAGGCCGGTGATCTCCACGGGAACGGAGGGACCGGCGGTCTTGACGGTGCGGCCCTTATCATTGGTCATCACGCGGACACGGCCCACGGCAGTGCCGGCAATGACGATATCGCCCTGCTTCAGAGTGCCGTTCTGCACCAGCAGGGTGGCCACGGGGCCACGGGTCTTGTCCAGGCGGGCTTCGATCACCACGCCCTTGGCCCGGCGGTTGGGATTGGCCTTCAGCTCCTGGACCTCGGCGGTGAGCAGCACCATTTCCAGCAGCTCATCCAGGCCGGTGCCCTTCTTGGCGGAGATGGGCACGATGATGGTATCGCCGCCCCATTCTTCGGGGATCAGGTCGTACTTGGTCAGCTGTTCTTTGATCTTATCGGGGTTGGCGGTGGGCTTATCCATCTTGTTGATGGCCACGATCAGGGGCACTTCGGCCGCCTTGGCATGGTTGATGGATTCCACGGTCTGGGGCATGATGCCGTCGTCGGCAGCCACCACCAGGATGGCGATATCCGTGGACTTGGCGCCGCGGGCGCGCATGGAGGTAAAGGCGGCGTGACCGGGGGTATCCAGGAAGGTGATCATCTGGCCGTTCACATCCACGGTGTAGGCGCCGATGTGCTGGGTGATGCCGCCGGCCTCACCGGCGGTAACGGAGGTCTTGCGGATGGCGTCCAGGGTAGAGGTCTTACCGTGGTCGACATGGCCCATGACCACCACCACAGGCGCGCGGGTCTCCAGCTCTTCGGCGGTATCCACATGATCGTCGATGATCCGCTCTTCGATGGTGACGGTAATTTCCTTTTCCACCTTGCAGCCCATTTCCGTGGCCACAAATTCGGCGGTATCAAAGTCGATGGCCTGGTTGATGCCGGCCATAACGCCGTTTTTCATCAGGCACTTGATCACTTCGCCGGCAGTTTTCTTCATGCGGCTGGCCAGCTCGCCCACAGTGATCTCCTCGGGGATCTTCACCACGGTGGGCGCCTTGCGGGCCACTTCCATCTGGAGCCGGCGCATCTTCTCCTGCTCCTCGTTGCGGGACTTATTGCCCTTCTTGGTATTCTGCTGCTGCTTTTG
This sequence comes from Oscillospiraceae bacterium, assembly GCA_015068155.1. GTDB lineage: Bacteria > Bacillota > Clostridia > Oscillospirales > Oscillospiraceae > Faecousia. Next base: position 14,682 of record SVLC01000029.1, read on the forward strand.
CTGCTTGGCGCCCTTGCCGCCAATGCGCTGCTTGCCGCCCTGGAAATTCTGCGCCCGCTCGGAGATCAGATTATCCACATCGTCGAAACGGCTGGTATTGACCTGGACGGCGGAGGTATCCACCACCCGGCGCTCCCGCTTGCGCTCCGGCTCCGGCTGCTTGGGCTGCTGGACCTGGGGCGCGGGCTGCTGGGGACGGGTCTGGTTGCCCTGCTGGGCAGGACGGGCGCCCTGCTGAGGACGGGCGGGCGCACCCTGCTGGGCGGGGCGGGCCTGGTTGCTCTGCTGGGCAGGACGGGCAGCAGCCTGCTTGGGCTGCTCAGGCTTGCTTTCGGCCTTGGGTGCTTCGGCCTTGGGCGCAGGCTGCTCCTTGGGCTGCACATTGAACACCTGGGCAATATCCGCGATTTGATTGTGCCGGGTGATATGATCAAATACAGCATTCAGCTCCTGCTCGGTGAGCACCTGGCTGTAGGACTTGGGCTTTTCATAATACTTTCCGATGATCTCGGAAACCTCCTTAGGGGCCATACCGAAATCGGTGGCCACCTCTTTTACACGATACTTTACAAAACTCATCTATAAACGCACCTCCAAAATGTGACAGATCTTTTGAGCATCCCCGGCCCCCTCTCTGCGTGGGCTGTCAGCGCGGGGGAGCGTGTCGTATCTACGGCAGGATACTCCCTCCGTCACGGCTTTCGCCGCACCGCCTCCCTCAAAGAGGGAGACAAGGCTGCTCTAATAACCTGCAAAGTTGGTCTAACTTACTTCTTCTTACCCATGCGGACATTTTTCTGATGGGCCTTCGCCTCGGCCTGGCGCTTTTTCAGCTTACAGGTCTTCTCTTCCAGCGCCGCCAGAGCATCCTTGTATTTTTCAGGCTCATTCAGGGATCTTACCATAGCCAGCGCCATGGGGCAATCGGTGATGGCGGCAATAGCCAGGCTTTCCCGGCCGATGGCCATACCCATTTCCTCCTTGGTATACGGCAGGCGGACGCACTGCTGGGCCGTACCGGCGGAATAAGCCTTGGCCCGGCGCCAGGTATGATCGGAAGCGTCGGACGCCACGGCGATCACATAGGCCTTGCCGGCCCGGGCCGCGCCGCCAACAGGCTCTTCGCCCAGCTCCGCCAAACCTGCTTTTCTGGCCAAGGCCAGGTAATTCAACGCTTTATCCACGGTTTGTCACCTCGATCTCTTTCTCCAGCCGGTCGTATACCTCCTCGGGAATGGTCACTTCCAGGCTGCGGTCCAGCGCCTTGCTCTTACGGGCCTTTTTCAGGCAATCCGCCTTGGGGCAGATATACGCGCCACGGCCATTGACCTTGCCGGAAAAATCCAGCTGCACCTGGCCGTCGGTGGTGCGTACCACCCGAATCAGCTCCCGTTTATCCATTCTTTCCCGGCAGCCCATACACTGCCGCTGGGGAATTTTCTTTTGCATAAGCTACCCTCCTATTTTCGCCTTGACCCCCTCTTTGTGGGAAGCAAGGCCTCTTTTTCAAATTACTCTTCTGCTTCAGCCTGGCTTGCGGGCTTGATGTCGATCTTATAGCCGGTCAGACGGGCGGCCAGGCGGGCATTCTGGCCCTCCTTGCCGATGGCCAGGCTCAGCTGATCATCGGGAACAATGACACGGCAAGCCTTCTGACCGGGGATGGCGGCAACGCTCACCACATCAGCGGGGCTCAAAGCAGCCCGGACATACTCGCAGGGATCCTCGGACCACACCACGATATCGATCTTCTCACCGCCCAGCTCTTCCACCACGGCGCCGACACGGCCGCCACGGGGACCAACGCAGGCGCCCACGGGATCCACGCCCTCCATAGCGGCGCGGACAGCCATCTTGGTGCGGGAGCCGGCTTCACGGGCGATGTTGCGGATCTCCACCTGGCCCTCAGCGATCTCGGGGGTCTCCAGCTCAAACAGCCGGCGCACCAGGTTGGGATGGGTACGGGAAACATGGACCAGCGGGCCTCTCTGCGCCTGGCGGACCTCCAGCACATACACCCGGATCATCTGACCTTCTGTGTACTGCTCGCCGGGGATCTGCTCAGAGGGTCGCATGACCGCGTCAGACATCTCATTGCCCTGGCCAATGCGGACGAAAATATTGCCGTTGGGGTCGATGCGCAGGATGGTAGCCGTCATCAGCTCCTGGGCCTTGTCGGCATAGCTCTCGTAGACCATGCCACGCTCCGCCTCGCGGATACCCTGAATCACCACCTGCTTAAAGGTCTGGGCGGCGATGCGGCTGAATTTGTCCACATCCACAGCGATGCGAAGCTGATCTCCCAGCTGGGCATTGGGCTGGATGTTCTTTGCGGCGTCAATATGAATTTCCAGAGCGGTGTCTTCCACTTCCTCCACCACGGTCTTGATCACGTGGACGGAGAGGACCTGCTCGGTGAGTTCTACAACAACATTATCTGCGGGGACGTCCCGGCGGTCTTCCCGATCCTTGCGGTAGGCGTTGGCCATACCCTGCTTGATCCGTTCCACCATGTAATCCACGGGAATGCCTTTGGTCTTTTCCAGGTCCCGCAGGGCGGCGAAGATCTCAGCGCCCAGGCTTACCTTGGGGGCTTCGACATTTTTCTTTGCTCTTGCCATTTGATTTTTTCCTCCAATATTTAGTTTTTACAATGTATATGATATGCCCGCGGCAAAGCCGCCCGGGCCCCTGCGTCTGCAAGGGGCTGGCAAAAATCTATGATGTTTGTCCGGGGACAAGATCACCCGGAGAAAGGATGCGACAGTTTCTTAAAACTCCACCCGCAGGCGGACCAGGGCGACCTCGGACTTTTCGAAGGTGAAGGTATCCTTGCCCATTTCCACCGTTACACGGCCGTCTTCATAGCCCCGCAGAATGCCGGGAAATTCCTTCATGCCGTTTTTGGGACGGTACAGCTTCACCAGCACAGGGCTGTCCATAAACCGGGCAAAATCCCCGGGCCGTTTCAGCGCCCGTTCCAGGCCGGCGGAGCAGACCTCGAAATGGTAACTCTCGGCGATGGGGTCCTTCTCATCCAAAATAGGATCCACCGCCCGGGAAATGGCTTCGCAGTCGGTGATGTCCACGCCGCCTTCCTTGTCGATGTACAGCCGCAAAAAGCGCTGGTCACCTTCCCGGACGTATTCCACATCCCACAGCGTGCAGCCATGGGCCACCACGATGGGTTCAGCGAACTGGGCTACGATATCGGTTACTTTCATAAAAACGCCCTCTCTTTCAAAAAAAGAGAGGGGTTTGAGCCCCTCTCTTTCGTATGATATACGTTAGATTACCGGTATTATAGCACCGTTGTTTGCAATTTGCAAGGGGTTTTTCCATATTTATCTCGACTTTTTTCCACTTTTCCAATCTTTTTCTTCCGTTTCGGAACAGAAAACCCAATGACCCGGCAATATTTCCCGCATTTGCCGGGGTTCCGGCGGCGCAGGGGTGTACAGCACGCGCCGGCGCTGCTGTTCCTTGTCCGGGTCCGGAATGGGAATGGCCGACAGCAGGCTTTGGGTATAGGGATGGATGGGCCGCTCAAATACGGCTTCCGTGGGGGCCAGCTCCAGAATACGGCCATGGTGCATCACCGCAACCCGGTCGCAGAAATACTTCACCACCGAAAGATCATGGGCCACAAACAGCACCGTCAGATCCATCTGCCGCCGCAGATCCTGCAGCAAATTGATGACCTGGGCCTGCACCGACACATCCAGGGCGGATACCGGCTCGTCGGCGATCAGCAGTTGGGGCCGCATCACCATGGCCCGGGCGATGCCGATGCGCTGGCGTTGGCCGCCGGAAAATTCGTGGGGATACCGGTTGGCGTGTTCCGGCCGCAGACCCACCACAGACAGCATGGCTTCCACCTTTTCCCGGATCTGCCGACGGTCCTTCAGGCCGGACAGCACCAGCCCCTCGGCAATGGACGCCCCCACCGTCATCCGGGGATCCAGGGAGGCCATGGGATCCTGGAAAATCATCTGGATTTCCGGCAAAAATCGCCTTGGCGCCCCTTTATACCGCAGCTTTTCGCCCCGGAAGAAGATCTCGCCGCCGGAAATGCGGTAAAGGCCGATGATGGCCCGGCCGGTGGTGGTTTTACCGGAGCCGGATTCCCCCACCAGGCCCAGGGCCTCCCCTTTATACACGGTAAAGGATACATCCTCCACCGCCCGGTGTTTTCCGAAATTCTGACAAAGGTTTTCCACCCGCAGCAATTCTTCAGCCATGTTCTTCACCTCCCGGCGCGTCGGGATGCAGCCGCCAGGTGGCGGCCCAATGGGTATCGCTGACCGCAAATGCCGGCGGCTGGCGCAGATAGTCGATGACCATGGCATCCGGGTCCCGCAGGGCAAACGCATCGCCGGCAGGAGGATCGGTCATATCCGGCGGTGCGCCGGGAATGGCGTACAGCGGCCCCCGGGTGGAAAGATCCGGCATAGCCGCCAGCAGTGCCCGGGTATACGGATGCCGGGGATCCCGGAATATTTCCCGGGAAGTTCCGTATTCCACGATCTTACCGGCATACATCACCCCGATCTCGTCAGCCACATTGGCCACCACCCCAAAATCGTGGGTGATAAACAGCATACTCAACCCCCGCTGCTGCTTCAATCGGGCCAGCAGCTCCAAAATCTGAGCCTGGATGGTCACATCCAGAGCGGTGGTGGGTTCGTCGCAGATCAGGATCTCCGGATCGGCCGCCAGGGCGATGGCAATGACGATGCGCTGGCGCATACCGCCGGAAAGCTCATGGGGGAATTGCTGAAAGCAGCGACGGGGATCCGGGATGCCCACCTCCGCCAACAGTCCCATGGCCTTTTCCCTGGCCTGCCGGCGGGAAAGTCCCAGCTTCAGTCGGCTCACTTCCGTGATCTGCGGGCCGATCCGCATCACCGGATCCAGGCTGGAAAGGGGGTCCTGGAATACCATGGCAATACGGTTGCCCCGGATGGGGCAAAGCTGTTTTTCCGACAGCTTCAGCAGATCCTGGCCGTCAAAGGTGATGCATCCCGCCTCCACCCGGGCATTTTCCGCCAAAATGCCCATAATGGCCCGGCCGGTGACGGATTTTCCGGAGCCGGACTCCCCAACGATGGCCAGCGTCCGGCCCTTCTCCAGGGGAAAGCCGATCCCCCGCACCGCCTGCACCTTTCCTGCCGCGGTGGCAAAGGACACCGCCAGGTCTTTCACTTCCAAAAGCGCCATACTCGTGGCTCCTTTCCAAATTTCAATTCCTCGCTTCCGTCGCCCGTTTCCCTGTTTACTCCTGTCCCAGGGTGGGATTCAGCGCATCCCGCAGGCCGTTGCCAAAGAGATTGAAGCTGATCTGCAGCAAGGCGATAAACGCCGCCGGAAAAAACAAAATATGAGGGAAGCTGCCGAGATAGGCCCGTCCGGCGGAAAGCATGGTGCCGATGGAGGTCAGCCTGGAGGCCTCCAAATTCACGATGCCCAGATACGACAGCATACTTTCGCTGAAGATTACCCCGGGGATCATCAAAATCGTGCCGGTGATGATGGTGCCCAGTGCATTGGGCAGGATATGCCGGAAGATCAGCCGGCCGTCGGAGGCCCCCAGCGTCCGGGAGGAAAGCACATATTCCGCGTTTTTGAAGCGGTAAAATTGGGTCCGCACCCGGGATGCGATGCCGATCCAGCCTGTAAGCACAAAAGCAAACAGCAGCGCGCCCACCGGTCCGGCCCGTTTGGCCAGGTGCAATTGGAACAAAGTGGCCACCACGATGAATGGCACCGCCGCCAAAATATCGGAAAACCGCTCCATCACCAGATCCAATTTGCCACCGTAATACCCCTCCGCGGCGCCATAGGCGATGCCGATAAAGAAATTGATCACCGACACCCCCAGGGCCAGCAGAAAGCTGAGCCTGGCGCCATAGGCCAGACAAACCAAAATATCCTGGCCATGCTGGTTGGTGCCGAAGGGATGCACCGGGTCGTGGCCGGTCTGATAGCGGTAATAGGCGCTGTACAGCACCCGGCAGCGATAGCCGGTCTGGTTGGCCACGGCATATACCGGTTCTCCGTTTTCATCCAGCAAATAATCCGCCACATACGCCGCCTCCCCGTTGGGATCATGGTTTTGGGCCTCGCCGGTGGTGAATTTACTCTCATCCGCCAGCCGGTACCACAGATTGGCCCGGCCGGGCACCGCCAAAAACACGGTCTGATAATAGCGGGGCAGCGGATAGCATACCTGGATGCCGGTTTCTTCCTCATAGGCCCGGAGAGCTTCATATTCCGCCGCCGGCAGATCCACATACTGAAAGCCCACCTGCCCGTAGGTATCGATCCGCAGCTCATAGTGAAAACGGCCGGTGTTTTCGTCCCGGGTCTGACTTTTCACCGCTTTTACCGCCGGATCTCCGGATTCCAGACCGATACCCCGGTAGTAATCGCAGGCCGCCTGGCTGCAGCTACGGCGCATACAGCCGTCCCATCCCAAAAAAGACAGGGCTGATACCTTGGGCAGGGCGTTTTTATAATAGCCGTCCCGGCTGGAAACATCATACGGCGACAGCATGGGCGCCAGCAGCGCAAACACCAGCAGTGCCCCGATCACCGCCGCAGCCGCCACGGAGGATTTGTTCTTCCGGAAACGGCTCCAGGCGCCGTTGCCTTTTACCCGGGGCCGGGCAGTCTCCGGCAGGACAAAATCCGTCCCGGCGGGCATAAATTGTTCTTTGGGAATAAATTCCATATCATCGCTCCCCTATCTGGATCCGCGGGTCCGTCAAACTGTAGCTGATATCCACCATCAGCGAGGACAAAAGTCCTATGAGGGTATAGAAAAAGGTGAGGGCCATGAAAAAATTGTAGTCCCGGACGGAAATGGCGGTGGTATACAGACTGCCTACACCGGGAATGGCGAAAATACCCTCGATGATCAGCGAGCCGCCTAAAATGCCCACGAATTCTCCCAGAATCATAGGCAGAATGGGCACCATGGCATTGCGCAGGGCGTGTCGGCTCACCAGTTGGGCGCGGGAGAGACCTTTGGTGCGGGCCAGCAGCATATATTCGCCGGTCATGGCATCGGCCAATTCCGCCCGGGCAAACCGGGCCAGCGCCGCAATGGTGCCGAAGGCCAGGCTGATCACCGCCGGGAACATGGACTTCAGCATGGGGATGCTCAGCAGCGCCGCTTCCTGGCGGCTGGCCACCGTCAGCGGAAACCAGCCGGTGCGATAGCACAGCAGATACTGCACCAAAAAAGCATACACATAGCTGGGTACGCTGATAAACAGCACCACCAGGGTGGAGATCACATGATCCGGCCATTTATTTTTCCGCAGCGCGGCAAAGATCCCCAGTCCCAGGCCCAGGGGAATGGCCAGCAAAATGGCATACAGATTCACCGAAACGGTGTATGGGATCTTGCTGAGGATAATCTCAGCCACCTCCTGGCCCACATACATCTGCTCTCCCAGCCCCAGATCGCCCCGGAATACATGCTTCCAATACAACAAATACTGGATATAGATGGGTTTGCCGTAGCCCATGGCTTCCCGGCGCTGCAGGATCAGCGCCACATCCCGGCCCTGCTCCTTGATGGCCGGCAGCGGCAGCAGTTTAATGAGGAAAAAGCAGACCGTGGCGATCACCAGAAAGGTCAGCACCAGCAGGCCTATGCGTTTGAGGATATATCGGATCAGCCGGTTTTTCGCCATGGCGTACCTCCAGATTTCATTTGATGTTTGTTGGCTGAGGGGATCTGCCGCAGCGAAAGATCCCCATTCAGTACTGCAGCGTGGCTTTTACATTCTCCCATTCGGCATCGTCATAGCGGAAGGTATAATACCGGATGCCGCCGAATTCCACCGGGTCCACATAGCTTTTTACAGGGTAATCTCCTTTTTGTGACAGTAAGCGGGCCGCGTTGCGGTAGTAAAGCGGAGCAACCACATACTGACTCAGATAAGCAAATTCCAGGTCTGCATATAGGTTGCACCGGGTTGCGGCATCATATTCCCGAAAAGCGGCCATTCCGTCAATATTCGCCCCGGGGTCCGATGCGCACCATCTGGCCCAGGTCTGCAGGCTGGCCCTTCGGCGCTCACCGTCCACGGTGATGGCCACCTCCACCTGGCCGGCATCAAAGCCGTATTCCATTTGGTTGGGATATTCCGCCACCCCCGCATCGCAGTAACACCGATACAGCACCCCGTAAGGATCGTAGGAACTGCCGCCCCAGGTGGAGAAAATAATATCCGTCAGGCCCGACTCCATGGTGGCGTAATAATCCGCGTCCACCGCCATCTGCAGCTGCACCTTGCCTGCAAAACCGGTGCCTTCGCAGGCAGAAGCCAGGGCATCCTGCAAGAAATGGAACATCTGCACATAAAGATCATCGGACTGATACACCGAAAGGGTGAGCGTAATGGGGCTTTCCCCGTCATAAAGCCCGGATCTTACGCACTGGGTATAGGCAAGCTGCATCAGTCCCCGGGCCAGGTCCGGCTGATAGCCGGTGATGGCATCGTAGGCGTCCTTACCGAACTTTTCCAGTTGGTAGAGCTGCACCAGGGCATTTTTGCCGCCGTCGCTCCGCCGATAGGAAAGTCCCCGGTAAGGATCGTAGATATAAGATTCATTGAGGATGCCGTAGCCCGGCTCACCGGCAGAGGTATAGGCAGCGGCAAAACGGGTCCGGTCGATGGCCAAAGAAAAGGCCTTGCGGAAATATACATTGCTCAGCACCTGGGCGCCCCGGGCAGAAAGGGCTTTGGCATCGGTATTGAAGGTCAGCTTGGTGGTATAGCTCTCCGGCAGATACCGGAGCTGGGGACTGCCGGCAAAATCCGCCATGTCCGCCGATTGCAGATCGATCACATCCACATCCCCGCTTAAAAACGCCAGCAAGGCGGTGGAATGGCCGGAGATCACCTGACAGGAGATCCGGTCCGTCTGATACTGGCCCAGGTGGCGGCCATCGTGATAGCCGTACCAGTTTTCATTGCGTTCCAGGGTGATCTGCTTATCCAATTCAAAATAGGTCAGCTTGTAGGGGCCGTAGGAAATGGAGGTATCCAGGCTGGTGGCGTAGCGGGTCGTAACGGAGGCCACATCCGGATCATCCCGGGAAACCGTGTTGCCCCGGCTGTCGAAAAAGGTCTTGCAGCTTTCCCACAGAGGCTCATATACCAGATAGGTATCCATTAAATAATAGGGCGCGTAAAAATCCGGGTCCCGGAGAGGCGCTTCCGTCACCAGCACCAGCCGGTATTCCCCGTCTTTGACAATGCCCACCTGCTCCCAGGTGGCTTTTCCGTAGAGATAATCCTTGGCGCCCACGATGGCAAAATCTCCGGCATACACCGAATCGGCCCGGCGGTTCATCATTTTTCCGTCCAAAAGCTGCTGATACGAATAAATATAGGTATCGGCATTGATCTTTTCCCCGTTGTCCCAGCAGGCGGCGGGGTTCAGCTCCAGCAGCCAGGCCCGGGCGGTATCCCCCGGGGCAATACCAAAGCGGCCCACATACTGCTCCGTTACATCCCGGGGCGCCGCGATGGCCATTTCCGGCATGACGGTGAAGCCATCGCCGGTTTCATTCAGCACAAAATCATAAAAGCCGGTGGTGGTGTAGCCGAGAATATAGCTGTCATCCCGGGTCTGCCAGGTGTGGGGCGCCCATTTCATGCCGGTGGTGCCGGAGATATATTCCCGGAAGGTATAACGCTTGGGGTCGGTGTAATCCTTTCCCGCAGGACCGGGGTAGCAGTTTCCGTAGTGTACCGTACCGCCATCGGCGCCCGCCGGGGCAGTGACGGTGCTGCCGCCCACCACCAGGCCGGCATCGTAGTCGGCATAATAGGTTTGCCTGTGGGGAAAAACAGGTAAGGTGACCCCGGGATCCGGCACCGCAGGCAGATCTTCCGCGGCGCAGCCGGTAAGCAACAGGGCCGATAGCAGCAAAGGTAGCCATTTTTTCATAAGAAACATCCTCCCGGATGACAGATTGTGCAGAAAAAGTATGTGTCGCCCAGGGCGAAATATGCTGGAAAATGTTTCACCCGCCGTCAGCGGTGCCGGATCTTATGGCCGTTTACGGAAATAAACGGGAAAAAGTTTGTTTTTTGTGAAAGTTTTACTTTACAAATGGGAAAACTTGTGTTAAGATGTTCGGGCTGGCTATGGCCAGAGGATATTACTATGCCCGTTGCTCGGTTGTGGGAGAAAGCTGTATACCAGTACACCACCCGCCCCTACTTGGCTTCCGGGAAATATTTTGAAAGGTGGAAAACACAATGATCCAGAAGGAAAAGAAGACCCAGGTAATCCTGGAGAACGCTACTCACGAAGGCGACACCGGCTCCCCCGAGGTTCAGATCGCTATCCTGACCGCCCGCATCAACGAGCTGACCGATCACCTGCGCACCCACAAGCACGACAACCACTCCCGTCGTGGTCTGCTGATGATGGTTGGTAAGCGCCGCAGCATGCTGGACTATCTGGCACGCAAGGACGTCAACCGTTACCGTGCTCTGATCGCCAAGCTGGGTATCCGTAAGTAAGATATCGAAGGGGCGATCACAGATCGCCCCTTATTTCTTGCTTGCAATCAGCGCAACCGGCTTCCCCATTCCGTGTCATTGCGAACCGGTGCGCACACTGGTGTGGCAATCCGTTCTCCTTTTGCAGGCAGTTCGGCATCCGACATGGTAAGGGATGCGGATTGCCACGTCGCTTCGCTCCTCGCAATGACATAGTGGGGATCATCATGAAGCGTCAAACGAAATATGTCATTCATCGGGAAGTGCTTTAGCAGTTGATAGAGCTGCCGAACTTCGGCAATTGTATCAAGTGCTAAACCTCCCGAACCACAAAAATACTTTAGGAGGTTAACAACCATGATTACTCGCAAGCAGTATCCCAACCATCATGTTTACGAGATGGAAATCGGCGGCCGCCCCTTCACCGTGGAAACCGGTAAGGTGGCTGAGCTGGCCAACGCCGAGTGCATCTGCCGCTACGGCG
>SVLC01000030.1 GCA_015068155.1 Oscillospiraceae bacterium
CTCAATATTCATTTCGCCCATGAGCTGCTCCTTGAAGTCTGCCATGGTCATACCTTCCTTGGCCAGCTCAGCTTCCAGGTCCATATCCGGGTTGCCGGACATGGAAACGATCAGCTCGATCATCACATCCACAAGGGCATCCATCATATCTTTCAGGCTGTCCTTATCCACGGTTGCGGAATAGGTGCCGTCCTCGTTGAAGGTGAAGATCATGCCCATTTTAAGGGGTTCATCAAACTCCATCTGGGTAGCAGCAGCCATCGCAGCGGTCATATCCATAGTGCCTTCCCAGGTGCCAACGATGGTGACCTCGCCACCGCCATTGCCGCCGCTTGTGCCGCAGGCGGCCAGGCCCAGAAGCATTGCCAGGGTCAAAAGTACAGCAAACAGTTTTTTCATAGTAAAACTCCTTTCGGTTAATGAAAATTATACCAGAGCAGCGGTGATGATCGCCATCTTGTAAACTTCGTCCGCATTACAGCCGCGGCTCAGGTCGTTAATGGGAGCGGCCAGGCCCTGCAGGATGGGGCCGTAGGCCTCGTAGCCGCCCAGACGCTGGGCGATCTTGTAGCCGATGTTGCCGGCTTCGATGCAGGGGAAGATGAAGGTGTTGGCGTAGCCTGCCACGGGGGAGCCGGGGAACTTCAGCTGGCCAACCTCGGGAGCCACAGCTGCGTCGAACTGCATCTCGCCGTCGATCAGCAGCGCGGGATCCATGGCCTTGGCCTCGATGGTCGCATCGTGGCTCAGCTTCACGGTGGCGCCCTTGCCGGAGCCGTTGGTGGAGAAGCTCAGCATGGCAACCTTGGGCTCGATGCCGAAGACCTTAGCGGTCTTAGCGGTCTCCACGGCCACCTCAGCCAGCTTACGGGCGGCGGAAACCACCACGTTGCCTTCCTTATCCAGGGTGTCTTCGTAGCTCAGGTTGATGGCGCAGTCGCCCATGGCGATCTTCTCGTCGCCGCGGACCAGGATGAAGCAGGAGGAAACCAGGTTGGCGCCCTTCTTGGTCTTCACCAGCTGCAGAGCGGGACGGACGGTGTCGGCGGTGGAGTAGGTAGCGCCGCCCAGCAGGGAGTCGGCCTTGCCCATCTTCACCAGCATGGTGCCGAAGTAGTTGCCCTTGGACAGAGCAGCCTTGCACTCCTCGGGGCTCATCTTGCCCTTACGCAGAGCCACCATCTCGGCGACCATCTCGTCCATGCCTTCGTAGGTCAGGGGGTCGATGATCTCCACGCCTTCGATATTGAAGCCGCCCTTGGCAGCATTGGCCTTGACTTCTTCCACATTACCGATGAGGATGGGGGTCAGGAAACCGCCTTCCACCAGGCGGGCGGTAGCTTCCAGGATACGGGCGTCGTGGCCCTCGGTGAACACGATCTTTCTGGGGTTTGCCTTCAGAACTTCGATCATTGCGTTGAACATATGATATCAATCCTCTCTTATTTCGGGCATTTGCCCGTATTTTTACAGGATAATTATAACGCAAAACATTTCATAAAGCAAGAGGTTTGCAAAGATAAATTGCTGTTTACAGGATAACAGGTGTATGAAAAGCGCGTGTCATCCTGAGGGAGCGAAGCGAGTCGAAGGATCCGTTCTGCGTAGTCGAAGAATACGGATTCTTCGACTACGCGGCCCTTTGGGCCGCTCCGCTCAGAATGACATATTCGGTACGAATACTAAGCTAAACAACCATTTACCGCATAAAAAATCCCCACACCTTTTTACGGGTGTGGGGATTATCGGTAAGCTTACTTCTTCAGGTACTCGTCGATGGCGGCAGCGCCCTTCTTGCCGGCGCCCATGGCCAGGATGACGGTGGCAGCGCCGGTAACGGCATCGCCGCCGGCAAACACGCCCTCACGGGTGGTCATCTCGTTCTCATTGACGATCAGGCAGCCCTTACGGTTGGTCTCCAGACCGGGAGTGGTGGAGCGGATCAGGGGGTTGGGGCTGGTGCCCAGGGACATGATGACGGTGTCCACTTCCAGCACGAACTCGGAGCCGGGCACCTCGATGGGACGGCGGCGGCCGGAAGCATCGGGCTCGCCCAGTTCCATACGGATGCACTTCATGCCGCAGACACGGCCGTTCTCGTCGCCGATGATCTCGATGGGGTTGCACAGAGTCTTGAACTCGATACCCTCTTCCTTGGCGTGATGCTTCTCTTCCAGACGGGCAGGCATTTCGGCCTCGCCACGGCGGTAGACAACATAAACGTGCTCAGCGCCCAGACGCATAGCGCAGCGGGCAGCGTCCATAGCCACGTTACCGCCGCCAACAACAGCAACAGCCTTGCTCTTGATGATGGGGGTATCGGCTTCTTCGGTGTAGGCCTTCATCAGGTTGGTACGGGTCAGGTACTCGTTGGCGGACATAACGCCCTTCAGAGCCTCGCCGGGGATGTTCATGAACATGGGCAGACCGGCGCCGGAGCCTACGAAGACGGCCTTGTAGCCCATCTCGAACAGCTCGTCGATGGTCAGAACGCGGCCGATGACCATGTTGGTCATGACTTCCACGCCCTGGGCCTCCAGCTTCTTGACCTCGTTGGCCACGATCGCCTTGGGCAGACGGAACTCGGGAATGCCGTACACCAGCACGCCGCCGGCGGTATGCAGAGCCTCGAACATGGTAACTTCGTAACCCTTCTTGGCCAGCTCGGCGGAAGCGGTCAGGCCGGCAGGGCCGGAACCAACAACAGCCACCTTGATGCCGTTGGACTCGGTCTTCTCGGGCATGGCATTGACGTTCTCACGGTACCAGTCAGCAACGAAGCGCTCCAGGCGGCCGATGGCCACAGCTTCGCCCTTGATGCCGCGGACGCACTTGCACTCACACTGGCTCTCCTGGGGGCAGACACGGCCGGACAGAGCGGGCAGAGCGTTGGTGGAGGTGACGATCTCGTAAGCGGCCTTGAAGTCCCGCTCCTGGATCTTCTTGATGAATTCGGGGATGCGGACGTTGACGGGGCAGCCCTCGACGCACTTGGGGTTCTTGCAGCCCAGGCAGCGGTTGGCTTCTTCAACAGCCTGCTCCTCGGTGTAGCCCAGGGCTACTTCCTTAAAGTTACGGGCGCGGACCTTGGGATCCTGCTCGGGCATGGGGGTCTTGGTCAGAGTCATGTTAGCCATTTTGCAATTCCTCCTGCTTACTTAATCAGAGCCTTGCCCATGGTCTCCATGCGGCAGGCGTGGGTGGCAGAAACTTCAGCCTCACGCTCACGGTAGGTGACGTTACGGCTCATCAGCTCGGCAAAGTCAACCTTGTGGCCGTCGAACTCGGGGCCGTCGACGCAAGCGAACTTGGTCTCGCCGCCGACGGTGACGCGGCAGCCGCCGCACATGCCGGTGCCGTCCACCATGACGGGGTTCAGGGACACGGAGGTATGTACGCCGAAGGGCTCGGTGGTCTTGCAGACGAACTTCATCATGGGCACGGGGCCGATGGCCAACACTTCGTCAAACTGCTCGCCAGCCTCCAGCAGCTGCTGCAGCTTCACGGTAACGAAGCCCTGCTCGCCGTAGGAGCCGTCGTCGGTCATCAGGTGCATATGGTCGGCGCAAGCGCGGAACTCGTCTTCCAGAATGACGATGTCCTTGTTACGGAAGCCAACGATCACGGTGACCTCAGCGCCGGCTTCCTTGAAAGCCTGAGCGGAGGGCAGAGCGATGGCGCAGCCGACGCCGCCGCCAACGACACAGACCTTCTTCTTGCCTTCCACGGGGGTGGGCTTGCCCAGGGGGCCGACAAAGTCGCGGATGTAGTCGCCTTCGTTCAGCTTGCCCAGCGCGTTGGTGGAGAAGCCGACCTTCTGGAAGATGATGGACACGGTACCCTTCTCACGGTCGTAACCGGCGATGGTCAGGGGAACACGCTCGCCCTGCTCGTCGATACGGAAGATGATGAACTGACCTGCCCGGGCCTTCTTGGCCACGAAGGGTGCCTCGATCTCCATCAGGGTGACGTTGGCATTGAGCTCCTTCTTGGTAACGATTTTGAACATAAAATGATCCTTCCTTTTTTCATAGTAATAGATCTTAAAGTGGGTATACTCAAACACTTTAATTATAAAATACAATTATGGATTTGTCAAATAGTAATGGATAAAAAAACCACGGATTTTCAAATTTAGGTTTATCGCAATATTTAGTGCCGCAGGCGCGTACTTTCCCCCGGGGGGAAGCTATGGGCGCTGCCGCGCCACAGCGACCATCCAACAGAGCGATAAACCGCAATTTGCAAAGGCCGGAAAACCCGGCCCCTACAATGGAAAAAGGAGGGCCTCAGCCCTCCTTTATTCCAATCTGTGATCGCAGCGGGGACAACGCTCCAATGAAAAATCCCCTTTTCTGGGCCAGCGGCCGCAATGTTTGCAGCGCATGCAGTGAGCAAGATAAATACTAAATGGTTGCGCAAGAACTATGAGTAAGAATACGCTCCATAGATTACCAGTGCCAATAAGGAGAATACCCAATATGATGACTGCAATTTTGTAGATTACCGATACGGTTTTTGCAGTAGATCTGGACATATTTAATCCTCCACCGGCAGGGGAGAAACGATGGGCTTGCCGTCCCGGTCCACCAGCACGCACAGGCCGCCGGCGTAGCCGGCCTGGGCAAACAGATAGTTGACGCCGGTCTTTTTATCCACATAGATCTCCATGCGGCTGTCGGAGAAGCCGCCGCCATCGACGACGGTCTTGATAAAACGATCTTCCTTGATTGCCATAAATTTTTCTCCTCTGCAAATTTCAGTTTATCGTACCGATATTGTAGGGGGCGGCGACCTCGACGCCCCGCCGAAAAATGTTCCGTTTTTTGGATTTTCCGAAGGGAAATAATCATTTATCGCCTGCGGTGATGTGGTTTTGCGAACAAAACCACCGGGGCGTCGGGTCGCCGCCCCCTACAATGGGTGTGCACTAAATCCCAATTTTATGGGTAAGGGCCGGGCAATGCCCGGCCCCTACGGTTTAGAAATCAATTTTGCATTACTGCTTCACGCCTTCGACGATGCCGTTTGCCAGGCCCACATAGCCTTGCATCTCGGAAGGAATGATGATCTTGGTGGCCTGGCCGTTGGCAACCACCTGCATGGCCTCGATGGACTTCAGCTTCAGCACCTGGTCGTTGGGCGCCTTCTGGTTCAGCATTTCCAGAGAGTCCGCCAGGGCCTGCTGGACGGCGCGGATGGCTTCGGCTTCGCCTTCTGCCTTCAAAATGGCAGCCTGGCGCTCGGCCTCCGCCTTCAAAATGGCGGCCTGCTTCTCTGCGTCTGCCTTCAAAATGGCGGATTCCCGCTCGCCTTCGGCGATGAGGATGGCGGACTTCTTCTGACCTTCGGCCTGCAGAATGGCCTGCCGGCGGTCACGCTCAGCCTTCATCTGCTTTTCCATGGAGTTCTGGATATCCTGGGGAGGCAGAATGTTCTTCAGCTCCACACGGTTGACCTTGATGCCCCAGGGGTCGGTGGCTTCGTCCAAAATGGCCCGCATCTTGGTGTTGATCACATCGCGGGAAGTCAGGGTCTGGTCCAGCTCCAGGTCGCCGATGATGTTACGCAGGGTGGTGGCGGTGAGGGTCTCCATGGCCAGCATGGGGCGCTCCACGCCGTAGGTGTACAGCTTGGGGTCGGTGATCTGGAAATACACCACGGTGTCGATCTGCATGGTGACATTATCCTTGGTGATCACGGGCTGGGGGGGATAGTCCAGCACCTGCTCCTTCAGGCTGACCCGCTTGGCGATGCGGTCGATGAAGGGCACCTTGATGTGGGGGCCAACGCTCCAAACCTTGTGGAAGCCGCCCAGGCGCTCGATGACATAGGCCTGGGACTGCTGAACAATGGCGATGTTGGCAATGATGATGACTAAAATGACAATACCTGCAATCAGAAAGGGCATACGGTTACCTCCTAAATAAAATACTTGATTGATACGGTAAATTGTTGTTTACGCACCCAAAGGCTTCCCCTGGGGGAAGCATTTGCGCCTTTGGCGCTGTAAACAACATTTATACTTTTGCTTCTTCTTCCACGGGGACGGGGGTGACGAAGGCCTTGACGCCTTCAATGCGGGTGACTTCCACCAATGTGCCGGCGGGGATCTTGTGTCCATCTTCACTGCGAGCGGTCCAATACATACCCCCCAGCTTCACCTGGCCGGTGGCATCCATATTGTCCACGGTTTCGGTGACATAGCCCATGGAGCCGACGACACTTTCTACATTGGTTTTCTCCTGCTTGGGGATCACAAATTTCTTCACCAGCGGCAGCATGGCGATCAACAGACCCACAGATACCACCGCAAACACGGTGATCTGCAGCCACACCGCGCCGGAACAAATCGCCACCACCATGGCCGCCAGGCTGCCGATGGCAAACCAAACGGAAACCAGATGGAAAGGACAGGCGGCCTCCATCACAACAAAGCCGATCATCAGAATCAGCCAAACAGTTGCAGCCCAATTCATAACTTGGCACCTCCTTCTGCGCTTACTTGGGTTGTGGATTTATTATAGCAGAATTTTTTTTGCCGGTCAATTCGCAAGATGCATAAATCCGGTAGTTTGAGGTTATAAAATTATGCTATATGGTTATATAACCATGACAAAAGGAGATATAAAATGTGTGGTTTTCACCGTAAAAAACGGCGTTTATATAACATTTATATGGAATTATACCCGGGTTTTGTGCAATTTTTTCGGCAAAACGGAAACATTTCCGGTAATTTTTATAAATAAATGACCCTTCGTCGGTTTCAAAAGCGCGGCGGTTACAATGCGTCAACATAGTATCCAGTTGACATAATAGATTATTATGGTTGGTTTCTTCACGGTTTCACAAAAGTTTTCCACATTCTCCACAGCTTTTTCCACAGCAGTTGCACGGAAAAACCCGGTCATTTACAGAAAAAAGGGGAAAAAGACTCCACAGCCCCGGTGGAGCTGTGGAAATCTTATGGTTTACAGAAAATCCGGTCCGTACTGGACATCGGCGCTGAAGATCCGGTTATTTTTCTCCCCGGCGGGCCGGGTGATCTCCAGCCGCAGGCGGCCATTTTCATCCAGTTGCCACTGCTGCAGCAGCGCATCTGTCTCCAGGGCTTCGGCCAAATATCCCAGGGTCATATCCCGGATCACATGATCCCGGTGGAAGCTGCCGGGCAGCAGATCGGCCAGCCAATCCAGGTAGCGGCCGTTGTTCATATGGCCGTTGACATCCAGGTCCGTAAACCGGACGATGCGCTCCACCCGGTCGCCCAGGGCGGCAGGGGCCAGAGATTGGGGACTGGGCAGCTCGTTGCCCCGGAGAATACCCGGCACCGTAATGCCGCTTTTCCCCGGCAGTACCATGGCCCGGGTCTTTGGGTCCATCAGCACCCAAAGGCTGATGGAACGGAACAGCTCCTCCCCTTTTTCGTCATATGCCACCACGCTGCGGGGATAGGCCACCCTGGTGGTGGGCATGGGCCAGGTTTCCAAAAATACCTGCTCCCCTTTTCCGGGCAGCCGGGTCACCTGGACCCGGTGACGGATGATGACCCAGTACAGCGGACAATTCTGGCTGGTTTCGCCTTCGATATGCCGCCAGTGCCGGCCGGCGGCCTCCTGGACGAAATATAAAATGGAAGCGCCTTTCAGCCGGCCAAACCGGTCAACATGGAGATCGTCCACGGTAAAAGACAATTGATAAACAGAATCCATAACGGTACTCCTTTTACGAAAAAAGGGCAGGTTTTGCCTGCCCTTTGGATCTTATGCTACGCGCCATGTTCGGCGACCACCAGGGTAACGGTTTTGATGGTGCCATCCCGGAAGATCACCGCGATCACTTCCTGACCCACCGCGCAGGAATACAGCACCGTGTAAAGATCGTCACGGGTGGTGAGATTCTCGCCGTCCAGGGCCAAAATGATGTCGCCGTTACGCAATCCCCGCTGGGCCGCGTCGCTGTCGGCGGTGACGCCGGAAACCAGCAGACCGCCGGGCAGATCCCAATAGTGCTGGAACAGCATGGAAACCGCTTCTACCTGAAAACTCAGGGCCGGACGGCTGGAAACATAGCCCTGGTCCACAAGCTGGTCGATGATATGCTGCATATCCTGGCTGCCCAGGATCACACCCAGATTATCGTTTTCGTTGAAATATTGGGCGGTGCGGCTGATGCAAAGGCCTACGATATGGCCAAAGCTGTTAAACAGCGGACCGCTTTCGCTGGGGTGGTTGATCTGCAGCAGGTCCAACTGATAATAATCGGTGGCGAATTTTCGGGAAGCGGTAAACATACTGCTTTCCGTCATCAGCATAGACGACCGGGCCTGCTGGGCAAGGGACACGGTGTAGATGGGGTCTGCCACCTGCAGGGTTTGGGATGTACCGAAGGTAGCGGGGGTCAGATCAGTGGTTTCCACATACAGCACAGCCATATCGGTCATGTTGTCGCTGCCCACCACCGCCGCCGGCATCAGCCGGCCGTCAGGCAGATATACGAAGATCCGCTTGGCGGCTTCCACAATATGGGCATTGGTCAAAATATAGCCGTCGGCAGTGAGCACCACGCCCACAGCGCTTTGGGTCAGGTTGCCGTGGCTCAGGGCGTAAACCTCCACCAAAGAGGACTGATTGGCCTGATAGACGGCGTTGCCATCCTCCAAAGCCAGATTTTCCACATTATTGGCATAGTAGGGCGATTGGATCATCACCATTTCCACTTGCCGGGGAGCGGGAATAGCCGGGGCGGGCATATTGTTGTTGAAAATGGGATTGTCGTCTGCCGGCAGGGCATAATCACCCTGCGAAATGGGAATGGTGGGGCCGGGCTGCTGGGAAAGCTGGCGGATCAGCCGCACATTGATCAGACCAAGACCGCTGACCAGGCCGCCAAGGAAGATCACCAGCACCAGCAGCACCGTAAAAATACCGCTGGCAGCCTTGGGCGGCTGGGTGGAGCCGGTCTGATAGGTGCCTCTATCCCATTGGGGCAGGCTATCGTCGATTTCGGGTTTTTGTTTTGCCATAGAAAATTCCTCATTCCGGGGAGATGGTTGCTTACATAAGAAGGAAAATTTAGTTTGCCAAAGGCAGTGTAAAGGTAAATTCGGTTTTTCCGTCCAGGCTGGTGACGGAGATATTTTCTCCATGCAGGCCGATGATGGTCTTTACGATGTAAAGGCCCAGGCCCCAGCCGTCGGAATTACGGGTACGGCTCTTGTCAATTTTATGGAACCGGTCAAACAGCAGGCTCAATTCCTCCGGGGGAATGGTGGCGCCTTCGTTGGCGATGGAAACATACACCTTATTGTCGCCCTCCTGCACCGTCAGCCACAGATTGCCGCCGTTGGGGCAGAATTTTACCGCATTATCCAAAAGATTATAGATCACCTGGGAAATATAGTCCCGGTTGGCCACGGTATAAACCGGATATTCCGGCATTTCCACTTCTACGCAGATATCCTTCTTCATGATCTTCTGCTCAAAGGTGATCAGCATCTGACCGGCGCATTCTTCAATGTCGAACTGGGACAGCTTTTCCTCCGGAATGCCGCCCTCGCCCTGGAGCTGGGAAATATCCAGCATACTGCGCACCAATCGGCTGAGCCGCTTGGTCTCGTCGGAGACGATCTGCATATAATGCCGCTGTTTGTTTTCGGGGATGGTACCGTCCAGAATGCCGTCGATATAGCCGCCAATGGTGGTCATGGGGGTTTTCAGCTCATGGGACACATTGGCCACGAATTCCTGGCGGGAATACTCGCTTTTCTGCAGAGAAGAGGCCATATTGTTAAAAGCCAGGGCCAGATCCTGCACTTCATCGGGATATTTGCCCTCCAGATGGACCCGGGCGTTGAGATCACCGTGACCAAAGGCCCGGGCGGTTTTGGCCAGATCCCGCAGGGGGCTGCCGCTTTGCCGGGAAACATAAATGGTCAGACCGCAGGTCAGCAGCATGATCACGATAATGGCGATCAGGTAGAAATTGGAGATCCGGGTGGTGGCCTGCAGCGCCTGGGAAATGGGGGTGGAGATCAGCAAAATGCCAACCAGCCGGGCTTCTGCGGAATACACGGGAACGGCGGAGACCTGCCGGGTACCCTCATAGAGGTTGGGCAGGGTACAAACACTGCTGTCGCCATCATTTTCCACGATCCGCTGTACATATTCCGGACTCAGATAATAGCGCTGATGATAGCAACCGGTGGGAGAATCGGAGCAAAGCATCACATTGCCGGTGGCATCGCACAGCAGCACATCGCAGCCGGAAAACTCCGCCGCCAGGTCCAGGTTGATGATGAATTGCATATTGGTCATGGTGCCTTCGGCTTCATAGGCGGCGGCAAGCTCCGCCAAAACCCGGCCATGGCTTTCCAGGGTTTGGAAGGTTTCGTTGATCAGATATTGCTTGGTGCCGTAACGCAGGCCGATACCCAGCACCAAAAGCAGCATCAGGATGATCAGCACGATCCGCAAAATACGGCCTTGGGCGCGGCGCATCAGATCACCTCAAACTTATAGCCCACGCCCCAAACGGTTTTCAGGCTCCAGTTTTGGGAAACGCCCTCCAGCTTTTCCCGCAGACGCTTCACATGGACATCCACGGTGCGGCTGTCGCCGAAGTAATCAAAGCCCCAAACCTCGTCCAGAAGCTGGTTGCGGGTGTAGACCCGGTTGGGAGAGGAGGCCAGGTAGAACAAAAGCTCCATTTCCTTGGGCGGGGTGTCCACCTTTTTGCCGTCAACGATCAGCTCAAAGGCATCCATGTCGATGGACAGCTTTTCAAAGGTCAGCTTCCGGGCCTTCTTTTCAGCCACCACACCGGTGGAACGGCGCAGCACGGCTTCGATACGGGCCAGCACTTCCTTCATTTCAAAGGGCTTGGTGATATAATCGTCGGCACCGGACTTCAGACCGGAAACCTTGTCGTCGGTCTCGCCCTTGGCGGTGAGCATGATCACCGGGGTCTGAGACTCGGCGCGGATGGACTTGCAAACAGCCCAGCCGTCCATAACGGGCATCATCACATCCAGCAGCACCAGGTCGGGCCGGATGGCGCGGAATTTTGCCAGGCCCTGGCCGCCGTCACCGGCTACAGTAACGGTATAACCTTCCTTTTCCAAATACATCTGCAGCAGCTCGGCAATGTTGTGATCATCTTCCACAATCAGAACAGAGATAGCCATAGTATACGCCTCCTATTTTAGAATAATGTTTTTTTTCTTTCATTATATCCTATTTTTGGGGATTATCGTGAACAAATTGTTAAGAGTTGCCCGGCAATTTGTGAACGGGCAAAATTCTCTTGCAATTTTACCCGCACCCGTGTATGCTAGTGAAGATAAACAACAATTTGCATCAAGAAAGGAACCGATTATGCTGGAAATTTTGAAGGCCATTCTCTTTGGCATCGTCGAAGGCATCACCGAATGGCTGCCCGTATCCTCCACCGGCCACCTGATCCTGCTGGAGGAATTTATCCACCTGGATGTGACGGAGGAATTCTACGAAATGTTCCAGGTAGTGATCCAGTTGGGCGCTATCCTGGCGGTGATCGCGTTGTTTTTTCATAAATTATGGCCGTTTTCCCGGAAAAAAACACCCCAGGAAAAGAAAAATACCTGGCATCTGTGGTTTAAGGTCATCGTGGCGGTGCTGCCCAGCGCGGTGATCGGATTGCTGCTGGACGATTGGATGGATGCTAACCTTTACAATTATGTGGTGGTTGCCATCATGCTGGTGGTATATGGCATCGGCTTTTTGCTGGTGGAAAAGGCCAATCAAGCGCCGAAGATCCAGGATGTGGATGCCATCGACTACCGCACTGCCCTTCTGATCGGCGCTTTCCAGTGCCTGGCCCTGATCCCCGGCACTTCCCGCTCCGGCGCCACCATTCTGGGCGCTATCCTCATTGGCGTGGCCCGGCCCGCGGCGGCGGAATTCAGCTTTTTCCTGGCCATTCCCACCATGCTGGGCGCCAGCGCCTTGAAGCTGGTGAAATATCTTATGGAGGGTATGCTGCCCAGCGGCCTGGAATTGGGGGTGCTGGCCACCGGCTGTATCGTTTCCTTCGCAGTGAGTATGCTGGTGATCAAAGCGCTGATGGACTTCGTCCGCAAGCGCTCCTTTGCCCCCTTCGGCGTGTACCGTATTATCCTGGGTGCCGCCGTGCTGGCTTATTTTCTGATGATCTGATAAAAATGCCCCAGGGCGGCTTTTACGCCCGCCGCGCAAAACACATACCGTCTTTACAGCGGGACCAAGGCCCCGCCCTACAAATATCAACGGAGGTTTATCCATGGAATACACATTGGAAAATGAATATCTGAAAATCACCGTCACCCAATGGGGCGCCCAACTGAAAAGCGTGATCTGCAAGGCCGACGGCACCCAGCGGATGTGGCAGGCAGACCCGGCGGTCTGGGGCTACCATGCCCCCATCCTTTTCCCCCACGCCGGCAAGACCTGCGACAATGTGATCGAAGCCAAGGGCAGCGTGTTTGCGGCCAAACAGCACGGGTTTGCCCGGGAAATGGACCATACCTTCCTGGATCGCACCGAGGATACCCTTCGTTTCCTGCTGACGGACAGCGAAGCCACCCTGGCCCGCTGGCCCTACCGCTTCCGGCTGATCTCTGCTTTCCGGCTGGAAAAGGATACGGTGCATCACACCCTCACCGTGGAAAATACGGACGAGGCCGCCCTGCCCTACGGCATCGGCTACCATCCCGCATTCCGGATCCCCTTCGATGCTGCCCACAGCTACGAGGATTATGTGCTGCGGTTCTCCGAAATGGAGTCGCCCCTGTGCGTCAGTTGCCTGCCCCACGGCCTGGTCACCCACCGGCTGTACAGCCTGGGCAGCAATCTGAGGGAAATTCCCGTGGATCAGCAGCTTTTTGCCAACGACAGCCACTGTATGCTGAATCTCCGGTCGCAAACCCTGGGCCTTTATGAAAAGGACACCGGCCGGGCGGTGATCTGCGATATTTCCCAGTTCCCCTATACCCTGCTGTGGAGCAAGCCCGGCAAACCGCATTTCGTGTGCATCGAGCCCTGGATGAGCCTGCCCAGCCCGGAAGGCGGCAGCCGGGAGTGGAACGAAAAGCCGGCGGCTTTTATCCTGCAGCCCGGTCAAAGCCAAAGCGTCACCTTGTCCATGCGGTTTATTTAAGTGTATAAGCAAAAAGGCAGAGCCTGCGCAGGCTCTGCCTTATTCTTTTGCCATGCCCGGTCCCGCCGCAGCGGAAAGCCTCCCCTGTGTAAGGGGAGGTGGGCCGCCAAAGGGCGGCTCGGAGGGGTTGTCAATCCCTCAGTCAGCCTGTTCGGCTGACAGCTCCCTGGAGGTGAATTGGCCGTAGGCCAAGAGAAGCCGGCCTGGGCCGTTACACAAGGGAGCCTTGGGTGATACCACTGGCGCGGCCGGTAGTTATGATTTTGCCATGCCCAGCAGGGCTTCCAGCGCTTTCATATCCGCCTCCCGCAGACCGGAATAATTGATCACCAGGGTATGCCGGGCATTTTCCGGCACCCCGTCGTGGTAATAGCCGCTGAGGGAACGGACCCGCAGGCCCATTTTTTCGCAAAATGTCACCAGCTCCCGGTCGCTGAGGTCGGTATCCACCTTGACCAAAAAATGCAGGCCCGCATCCGCCTCCTGGATGGTCAGCCGATGGGCCCAGGGACATTGCCGCAGCAGCGCCACCAGGGCGTTGCGCCGGGCGCGGTAGAATTTTCGCATCCGGTTGATATGCTTTTCAAAATGGCCCAACTGGATAAAACGGGCCAGGGTATGCTGCTCCAGACCCGACACCGTGGAGCCGTAGAACCCCAGTTTTTCCCGGAATTGCCCCATCAGCGCCGGCGGAAGCACCATATAACCGATGCGGATGGAAGGGGCCAGGGATTTGGAAAAGCTGTTCATATAGATCACCCGCCCCTGGGCATCCGGGTCGTACAGCGCCCGGATGGGATGGGTATCGAAGCGAAATTCCGTATCGTAGTCATCCTCGATGATCCAACTGTCGGTGTTTTTTGCCCAGTTCAGCAGCGCCAGCCGCCGGGGCATGGGGGTGACGATGCCGGTGGGAAAATGGTGGGACGGGGAAATATGCAGCACCTGCTGACGGCCCAGAGATTCCGGCAGCACGCCGCTTTCATCCATGATGGCCGAAGCCGTCACCGCGCCGGCGGTATCATAGATCCGGCGGATCTTGCCATAGCCCGGTTCTTCCAGGGCGTATACCCGTTGGAAGCCCAGCAATTGCAGCAGAAGATTGTATAAAAAGTCGGTGCCGGCGCCGATGATGATATTCTCCGGATCCACCCGCATACCCCGGAACGCCGCCAAATGGGCGGCAATGGCCTGCCGCAAAGCGGCTACGCCCTGATGGGGCACCGGCTCCAAAAGCTGATTGCCGAAATCCTGCAGCACCTGCCGCTGCAGCCGGTTCCACACGGAAAAGGGAAAGTCCGCAGGCACATTGGAGGTCAGATCCACATAGTTTTTTTGAATTTTCTTTTCGGCTGCCACCGGGGTGGCCGGAACGGCGGTGTGGGTCTGCACCGTCTCTACAAAATAGCCCACCTTTTCCTTAGAACAAAGGTAGCCTTCCGCCGCCAACTGGGAATAGGCGGTCTCCACGGTGATGATGCTGACCTCCAGATGGGCAGCCAAGGCCCGTTTGGAAGGCAGCTTCTCCCCTGCCGGCAGCCGGCCGCTGAGGATATCCTCCCGAATACAGCGATACAGCGATTCGTAAAGCGGGATGCCCGGGGCTTTTTTCAGTTCGTAAGTTAACATAACATAGCTCCCCCGCTGTACTGATTTGGGTTAATACGGTCCTTCCGGCCCGGTCTACTGTTTGTTTTTCTTTCGCCGCAGCTTATTGGCCAGCCAGTCGCCGGTATCGAAGACCCGCTGGAAGAAGAAAAATACCGTGGGGGTCATGATCAGCAGGGTCATCATCAAAAGCTTGCCCTGGTTGGTTTCCAAATGCAGCGAGAAAGTGGATTTCAAGGTGGTAAAGCATACGATCAGCAGCGCGGTCATGGCGCCGCAGACGATCCATCGCCAGATATCCATGGGTTTGCAGATCTGATACAGCACCAAAATGCCCACCACCGACAAGATGGCCGCCGCAATGGTGGAAACATCGGAAGCCGGCAGCTGGAACATGACCATATAGGCCATGGCGGTGACCACCACGAAAATATTGGTCAGACCGCCGGGGAATGCCCGGCGCATGGCGCCCATCATAAACCGCTTGGGCACCGGGTCATAATTGGGCTGCATGGCCAGGAAAAAGGCGGGAATACCGATGGTGGCGGCGGAAATCACCGTCAACTGGGACGGCTCCAAGGGATACGGCAGCACAAACAGAATGGTGATGATGGATGTAAAGAAGGAGAAAATATTTTTCACCAGGAACAGCGCGGCGGCGCGCTGGATATTATTGATGACCCGGCGGCCCTCATCCACAATGCCGGGCAGGGCGGAAAAATCGTTGTGCAGCAGCACCAACTGGGCCACCTGGCTGGCGGCCTGGGCGCCGGAGGCCATGGAGATGCCGCAATCGGCTTCCTTCATGGCCAGCACATCATTGACGCCGTCGCCGGTCATGGCTACGGTGTGCTTGTTCCGCTTCAAAGCCTGGATCAGCTTTTTCTTCTTATCCGGGGTGACACGGCCGAAAACCGTGTAATTTTCCACGGCGATCCGGAAATCCTTATCGCTTTCCAGCTCGGAAACATCAATGTAATCCTCCGCGCCGGGGATATTGGCCCGGCGGGCCACATCGGAGACGGTGGCGGGATTGTCACCGGAGATGACCTTGATGGTCACGCCGGTTTGGGTAAAGAATTTGAAGGTATCCGGGGCTTCGGGCCGGACCCGGTTGGTCAGTGTTACCAGAGCCACGGGGGTCAGCAGGCGTTCGTTCAGCTTCCAGCTTTCGGGATATCCGTCGTACTGGGCCACCAAAAGCACACGGTAGCCCAAATTGGTCCATTCCTCCACCTCGTCTTCCACTTCATAGAAGCGGTTGCCCATGACAAATTCCGGCGCGCCCACCACCAAAGTGCCCTGGCGGCTGAATTCCGCGGCGGACCACTTGGTTTGGGAGCTGAAGGGCACCCGGCGGGTGCAATTCCAGCCCACATTGTGGCTGAACATTTCCGTCATGGCCTGGGCGGTATCGTTTTCCGGCTCAGTGTTGTCATAAAAGGCGGAAAGCATATCCTCCAATTGCTGGGGGGTATGGCGGGACAGGGGGATCACCTGCTCCACTTCCATTTTCGGCTCGGTGATGGTGCCGGTCTTATCCACGCACAGCACATCCACCCGGGCCAGGGTCTCGATGCAGTTCATATCCCGCACCAGCACCTTTTTCCGGCTCAGCTTTACGGCGGAGGCGGCCAAAGCCATGCTGGTCAGCAGGTAAAGACCCTCGGGGATCATGCCCACCAAAGCGCCTACGGTGCCGTTGGCGGTGTCGGTAAGGCTCAGATGCTGCACTGCGTACTGCTGATAGAACAAAATCACGCCCACCGGGATCAGCGCGATGCCGATGAAACGGATCAGACTGTCCATAGACTTGGCCATGCCGCTTTTTTTGGCCTGGGGATTGGCCTTGGCCTCCGCGGCCAGCTTGGCGGCAAATGCCTCGGCGCCCACATGGGTCAGCCGCACCCGGCCGGTGCCGGATACCACGAAAGAGCCGGATTTTACCTCGTCATCCAGGGTTTTTTTGATGGCGTCGGCTTCGCCGGTGATCAGCGCTTCGTTGACCTGCAGATTGCCGCTGACCAGAATGCCGTCGGCGCAGATCTGATCGCCGGCTTTGAATTCCACGATGTCATCCCGCACCAGGTCGGCGGTGGCGATCATCTGGATCTGTCCCTCCCGGACGGTGCGTACCGCGCCGGCAGCCACCAAATTCAGCTTCTCCACCGCTTTTTTTGCCCGAATCTCCTGGACGATGCCGATGACCGTATTGATCAGCACGATCACCATAAAGTCCAGATTATGCCAGGAGGAGCCGCAAGCCAGCAGCACCACCATCAGCACCAGAAACACCAGGTTAAAGAAGGTGAAGCAATGGGTCAGAATGATCTCTTTTTCGGTTTTGCCGGCGTTTTTCGGCGTGGCATTGGTCAGCCCGGCCTCCTGCCGGCGCAGGACCTGCATTTTACTCAGACCCCGTTTCGGATCCGGCTTTTCCACAGCCACCGGCTCCGGGATCTCAACAATGTTTGACATAAGGTTCCTCCTTTCCGGGTTACGGGGTATTGTTGCTGCGGTGCCAGATCAGCAGCAGCGTACCGTTTTCCACGGAAACCGTTACGGGTCTCTGCTGAAATGCGTTGCTGACACCCAGGGGAAAGCCGCTGGTGAGGGTGGCATTCTCCAATGGATACTGAGCGCCCCGGATGGTGACGCCCCGGGCATCGGCGCCCATGCAAAATACGCTGAGATAGTTTTGATAATCTGCCGGAAATGTGATCTGTCCATCGGTAATGGCGGTGGCGATCTGCCGTATACCCACCAGATATCCCCGGCAGCCCCGTTCCGACAGATATTGCAGCGCCTGGAAATTGGCCATGGTGTGGTCAATGCGGCTGCCTTCCAGAGCGCCGTAGAGGTAGAAGGTGTCGCAGCCCATTTGCAGGCCCTTTTTGATCGCCAGCATGGAATCGGTATCGTCCTTTTCCACCGGGAAGACCTGGGCGCCCCGGGGCGTATAGCCCAGAGAATCGAAATCTCCCAGGATCACATCCGGCTTCAGGGACAAACCTTCCAAACAGGCAAGACCGCCGTCGGCGGCGATGATCACGTCGTTGGAAGTGATGCTGTGGGCCAATTCGGTGAATTCTCCGGCGCAAAAAATATAGCATTTTTTCATAGCCATCACCTCGCAGGTATATTTTTTCTATTTTATCATATATTCACCGGAAACGAAAGACCAATCGACGGGATTTTTTGTAAATTTTATGCTACCGCAAGGATATTCCAATGTTAAAACCCCCGTGACCGGTGTGGCCACGGGGGTTATGTAAACCAAAATTTACTTGTTCTTCAGCAGGTCGCGGATCTCGGTCAGCAGTTCCTCGCTGGTGGGAACATGGGGCGCATTGGCAGCAGCCTCGGCAGCGGCGGCAGCGGCAGCAGCAGCGGCGGCTTCGGCTTCCTCCCGCTCCTTGCGCTTGGCGGCTTCCATCAGGGAGTTCATAGCCTTGACGATGAAGAACACCACCAGAGCCATGATCAGGAAGTTGATAACAGCGGCGATGAAGTTACCGTAGGTCAGATAGTTGTGGATCTCCTGCACCACTTCGGCGCCGGCCTCGTCGATGATGGTTTCGTACTTGGGCTCGACCCAGGGCATACGGGGCAGCTGCAGTTTTGCCTCGCTAAAATCGGTGCCGCCCAGGAAAATATTGACCAAAGGCATGATCAGGTCATTGGTGACGGACTTGGTGATGCCGGAGAAAGCGCCGCCGATGATGGTGCCAACGGCCAGAGCCATGGCGTTGCCCTTGTTGATGAATTCCTTGAATTCAGCCCACAGGGACTTCTTGTTGGGATTTTTCTTACTCATGTTTGTATTCCTTTCTTTCTGTTTTTTTATCCGTTTATTATAGCGGCGGGGCGGTGTGTGAGCCGCCCGCCGACCCATAACAACAATATGATATTACTTCTTTTCGATGATCTCAATGCCGCCCAGGTACTTCCGCAGGCATTCGGGCACCACCACAGAGCCGTCGGCCCGCTGATTCTGCTCCACCATGGCGGGGAAGATGCGGCTGGTGGCTAGGCCGGAGCCGTTGAGGGTGTGGACGAAGTCGATCTTGCCATCGGCGCGGCGATAGCGGATATTGCCGCGGCGGGCCTGATAATCCCGGGCATTGGAAACAGAGGAAACTTCCTTGTAGCCGTTCATGGAAGGGATTTGGATCTCGATGTCGTAGGTCCGGGCCATGGAAGCGGAGCAGTCGCCGGCAGCCAGCTTCACGGTGCGGAAATGGAAGCCCAGTTCCTTAACAATATTTTCAGCCTTGCGTACCAATTCCTCGAAAGCAGCATCGGATTCCTCGGGCTTGCAGAACTGGAACATCTCTACCTTATTGAACTGATGGCCGCGAACCATGCCCCGCTCGTCAGCTCTGTGGGAGCCGGCTTCTCTGCGGAAGCAGGGGGTGTAAGCGAACATCTTGTGGGGCAGCATATCCTCGGTGAGGATCTCGTCCCGATAGAAGGAGCAAAGAGCAGCCTCGGCGGTGGGCAGCATATAATGCACCCGGTCATCAGTGGGGTTGGCGATCTTGTATACTTCGTCGGCGAACTTCGGGAACTGGCCGGCGGTTTCGCCGCACTGGTACTCCAGCATGTGGGGCGGCAGGATGAAATCGTAGCCGTCGGCGATGTGGGTATCAATAAAGAAGTTCAGCAGCGCCCATTCCAGGCGGGCGCCCATGCCGGTGTACATCCAGTTGCCGGCGCCGGCCAGCTTGACGCCCCGCTCGTAGTCGATCAGGCCCAAACCGCAGCAGAGATCCACATGATGCTTGGGTTCAAAATCAAATTTGGCAGGCTCGCCCACATACCGCAGGGGCTCATTATTTTCCTTGCCGCCGGGCAGCAGATCCGGATCCGGCAGATTGGGCAGGCTGAGCATGGCCACGCGGTATTCCGCGCTGAGATCCTTCAAAAGTGCGGTGTCCGCTTCGTTGGAAGCATCCAGCGCCAGGGATTCGGCCTTATTTGCCTCGATCTGGGCATCTACAGCGGCGGTATCCTCGCCCTTCTTTTCCAGGCCCTTCTTCATGCCGAAGAGCTTACCGTTTTCCTTGGAAAGCTTATTCTTTTGGGCGGTTCTGCCCTCGGAAGCGGTTTTCAGTCCGCGGATCTGGATGTCCAGCTCCAGGATGCGGTCAATGATGGCATCGCAATCCACTTCCTTTGCCTTAAGACCGGCCTTGACAGCATCAGGATTTTCCTTAATTTTACGAATATCTAACATGGTTGACTCCTTATTTTATTTTTTAATGCTCATAAGAGCGTCCAGCAGCAGTTGTAAATCTTCCTGGCCGTAGAATTCCAGTTCAAATTTGCCCTTGCGCTTGCCGTTGACAATCTTTACACCGCGGCCCAGGTGTTTGCTCAGGGATTTTTCACATTCCCCGATGTAATCCACCGTCAGCGCCACGCGGCGGACCGGCGCTGGCTCCCTGGTCATATTTTTGCACAGCAATTCTGCCTGGCGAACGGAAAGTCCCAGGGCGCAGATTTTCTGCGCTGCCTGGATCTGCTTTTTCTCATCCTTCAATACCAGCAGCGCCCGGGCATGACCGGCGCTGAGAACGCTGTTGCGGACCTTTTCCAGTACATCCTCGCAGAGATTCAACAGACGCAGGGCGTTGGCCACGGCAGGACGGGATTTTCCAACCCGGCCGGCGGCTTCTTCCTGGGTCATGCCGTATTCTTCCATCAGGCTGCGATAGCCCAGAGCTTCTTCCACAGGATTCAGATCCTGGCGCTGCAGATTTTCGATCAATGCCAATTCCATGGCCTTCCGGTCATCTGCTTCCACGACCACCACGGGAACTTCCTGGAGTCCTGCCATTCTGGCAGCCCGCCAGCGGCGTTCGCCGGCGATGATCTGATAATAGCCGCCGCTCATTTCCCGGACGGTCAAAGGCTGAATGATACCGTGAATGGCAATGGATTCCGACAGCGCCTCCAGCTCTTCTTCATCAAAATCCCGGCGGGGCTGATCGGGATTGGGTTCAATTTTATGGATCGGCAGCAGTTTATAGGGGGTATTGGCCAC
Organism: Oscillospiraceae bacterium; assembly: GCA_015068155.1. Classification (GTDB taxonomy): domain Bacteria; phylum Bacillota; class Clostridia; order Oscillospirales; family Oscillospiraceae; genus Faecousia. The sequence continues at coordinate 20,831 of SVLC01000030.1, forward strand.
TACCGGCTCATCAAAATCGCCCAGCAGCGCGCCCAGGCCGCGGCCCAGTCCTTTATTGGATGCCATTTTCTCACCTCTTTAGAGTTTTTGAATCATTTCCTCGGCCATTGCCCGGTATGCCACTGCGCCCTTGCTGCTCTTATCATAAGCGGTGACAGGCAGGCCGTGGCTGGGCGCCTCGGAAAGACGGATATTTCGGGGGATGGCTGTGGCAAATACCTTGCCGGGGAAGTGTCTGCGAACTTCCTGCGCCACCTGCGCGGAGAAATTGGTTCGGCCGTCGTACATGGTCAGAGCCACCGCAAAGATCTCCAGCTTGGGATTGATCCGGCGTTTTACCATCCGCATGGTGCTCATCAGGTCGGACAGGCCCTCCAGCGCATAGTATTCGCACTGCACCGGCACCAGAATGCTGTCCGCTGCCGCCAATCCGTTGAGGGTCAGCATTTCCAGGCTGGGCGGGCAGTCGATGAGGATCACATCATACAGATCTTTAATGGGTTCCAAGCATTTTTCCAGCTGATGCTCCCTGTATTCCGAAGAGATCAGTTCGATTGCCGCGCCGGCCAGATCCGGGGTGGACGGTAGCACATCGCCGTATTTTGTTGTGATGATCGCTTCTTTTGCCGGCACGCCGTCGATCACCACATTATAAATGGAATGCTTGAGTTTTCTTTTGTCAATGCCAAAACCGGAAGTGGCATTGGCTTGGGGGTCAAAGTCACACAGCAGCACCTTTTTGCCTTTTTCACAAAGGGCCGCTGTCAGATTGACGGAAGTTGTGGTTTTGCCGACACCGCCTTTTTGATTGACGATGGCAATGGTTTTTCCCATATTCCGCCTCCTTTTCTATGTGTTATTTTGCAGAATGTTTCACGTGAAACAAATGTCAGATGCTGTCGAAAAATGTTTCACGTGAAACAATTTCTACAGCCGCTTGTTTTTGATGGGTTTGATCCTCCGCCTGGTTCTTGAAATGGAACATGGCGGCGGTGAGCAAGCCACAGGCGATCATCAGCAGGATGACCAACGCAAGTAAAAAGTTCGCAATTTTTTTCAGCGCGGCGATCTGATCTTCCGGCTTTTGGATTTTCCGGTGCGGCCGCTTGGAAGGGAGGGGCTTGCTCCGCTTCGGAATGATCACAGGCGTGCCGGGTTTAACCGGATGGCGCTCCATATCCGCAAGACAGCTATCGCAGAAAACCTGCTCACCGGATATTTCCTGCCCACATTTCAAACAGTTCATAACGCGACCTCCTATACCAGTTGGTGATTATTGTACACCATTTTTTTGTATTCGTAAAGAGGAAAATTACATTTATTCCAAAACCAACAGTTTTATTTTTTAAGACAGGTTTACATAACATAGAATAAATAATTATTTGGCAGTACTTGACAATCACATAACCATGTGCTATTATCATATTACCACATAAACAGAGAGGAGCATTTCTTATGACATGGACAATTCCCGGCACGGTTATTCAAATCGATAAGGCCGAAGCGCAAAATATAGACCAGCAGTTTACCGCCATGTTCCTGGGGGGCGGCATTGTGCTGAGCCAGGTTTGTACCATCACCGGTTTGGAGGCCTACACGGTGCAAAACTGGGTGAAACGGGGATTTCTGGCCCCGCCGGAGCAGAAACATTATAATATCAATCAGCTTTGCCGGATCATTAACATCAATCTGCTCAAGCGCACATTGCTGATGGAGCAGATCGTTGGGCTTTTGGGCTATATCAACGGCAGCCTGGTGGATACCTCCGATGATATCATCGACGACAGCAAGCTGTATTTCATGTTTGTGCGGCTGGCGACCATCGCGCCCTCCCTGCGGGATCCCAATGAGGGGGATGCGGCCATCGCGGAGGTTTTGAAGGACTATGCAGAGCCTATGCCCGGCGCCAAAGACCGGGTCGCTAAGGTTTTGCGGATTATGTTAACCGCCTGGGCCGCTGGCCGGCTCCACGATGCTGCAAACTTGCTGGTAGCGGAGCTGTAAAACAGCGTTTATCGCGTCATTCCCGGAAGCTGCCGGAAAGCCCCCCGAATGACATGGAATGTGGCGAAAGGAGATGATCCAATGGAATATACAGATGAATATAACTTTGCCAGGACCTATATCGTCCCCGGAGAGGCAGTTTTGTGGAAAGGTAAGCCGGGAAAAGGCCATCTGCTGACGCCCCAGGATGCCTTTATGATCCCGTTTAGCATCTTTTGGTGCGGATTTGCCTTTGTTTGGGAAATTACCGCCGTTGCCGGCGGCGCGCCCGTTTTCTTTTGGCTTTGGGGCATACCTTTTATTTTGGTTGGCTTGTATATCACGGTTGGCCGCTTTTTCCACACCGCGTATCTGCGCCGCCACACTGCCTATGTGATCACAAACAAGAAGATCATCCGCAGGCGTGGCAAACGGGTGGATATACTGGGGGCGGGCAATATGCCTGCAACCCACATTACCCCCTATGCCGACGGTAGCGGCACCATCTGTTTTGGGGAATACAGTCTGTATGCCCGCCGCAATGTTTATTTTGAAGGCTTCCAGCACGGCGCGCCGTTTATGCTGGAAAATGTGCCGGATGTGAATCGTGTCTACCAAATTATCGGCACTATGGAGCGATAAACAGAAATTTATAAATACATTCTAATAGAAAACATGATAAAGGAGCAATGATTATGGCAAGTGAAAACTATCGTTGGGTACCCGAAAACCCGCCCAAGAAGGGAAAAACCGCCTTCGATGGGAAAAAACTGGGAAAGACCATTCTGCTGAGCGCCCTGGCGCTGTTTCTGCTGATCGGCATCTTTACCTGCTTCTACACCGTGGACGATAAGCAGCAGGCGGTGCTGACCACCTTCGGCAAGGTTACCGACATTACAAACCCCGGTCTGCATTTCAAGCTGCCCTACGGCATCCAAAAGGTCAGCCGGGTGGATGTGAATGTATACCAAAAGATCGAGCTGGGCTATCGCACCCAGGAAAACGGCATCACCCTGTCCTATCCTGAGGAAAGCACTATGATCACCGGTGACTACAACATCGTCAAAGTGGATTTCTTCGTGGAATACAAGATCTCCGATCCGGTGGCCTATCTGTATTCCTCCACAGCCCCGGAGCTGATCCTGCGGAATCTGGTGCAAAGCCAGGTCCGTAATGTGGTAGGCTCTGCCCAGGTGGACAATGTGCTCACCGTGGGTAAGGAAGAGATCCAGATGCGGGTCAAGGAGCTGGTGATGGAGATCCTGGCGGAATATGACATCGGTTTGACCCTGGTGGAAGTCCGCATCCAGGACTCCGATCCTCCCACCCAGGAGGTTATCGAAGCTTTTAAGGCGGTGGAAACCGCCAAGCAGCAGGCCGAAGCCGTGATCAATAAGGCCCTGGCCTACCAAAATGCCCAGATCCCCAATGCCCAGGCCCAGGCCCACAAGCTGACGGAGGAGGCGGAGTACCTCTACCAGGCCCGGGTCAACGAAGCTTTGGAAAAGGTGGCGCTGTTCAACGCCATGTATAATGAGTATATCCTCAACGAAGATATTACGATGGCCCGTATGTACTACGAAGCCATTTCCGAGATCCTGCCCGGTGTGAAGCTGTATATCACCACCACCGGGGAAGGGGATGTGCAGATGCTGCTGCCCCTGGAGAGCTTGATGGGAGGTAACTAACGCTATGAAAAAAGGTATTTTGATCGGTATTATCGCGGTTCTGCTGGTGATCGTGGCTGCCAGCTCCATGTATACCGTGGCAGAAAATCAATCTGTTTGTATTTTCCGCTTCTCCGAGATCGTATCCACAACCGATACTGCCGGCCTGCATTTCAAGATCCCCTTCATCGATAAGGCGGAGAAATTCACCAAGGCCACCCAGCTGTATGACATTCCTCCCTCCGAGGTGCTGACCTCCGACAAGAAGAGCATGACCGTGGACTGCTACATCCTTTGGAGTATCTCCGATCCCCAGCAGTTCTATCGCAGCCTGGGCACCGTGGCCAAGGCCGAAGATCGGCTGGACGCCCTGACCTACAATGCCCTGAAGACCACCATGAGCTCTTTGAGCCAGGACGATATCATCAACGAGGAAGACGGCGCTGAGCGCAATCAGATCTACGAAGGCATTGCCGTGGAAGTCAATAAGCAGGCAGCCGCCTACGGCATCCGGGTGGAGGATGTGAAAATCAAGCGCTTTGACCTGCCGGATTCCAACCTGAACGCCGTGTATGCCCGTATGATCTCCGAACGGAATCAGATGGCGGAAAAGTTTACCGCTGAGGGTAATCTGGAAGCCTCCAAGACCCGCAACGAAGTGGACCGCCAGGTGAACATTATGATCTCCAATGCGGAGTTGGCCGCTACCCAGCGGATCGCCGAAGGCGAAGCGGAGTATATGCGGATCCTGGCTGCCGCTTATGATACCCAGGAAAAGAAGGATTTCTACGAATTTATCCTGGCGCTGGAGGCGCTGAAGGCCAGCCTCACCGGCGACAACAAGACCGTGATCCTGGACGCCGATTCCGAATTGGCCAAGATCCTGATGGGATTGGGAAATCAGTAAATCCGATCGTAGGGGCGATTCCCGAAACCCCCGCCAAGCATAAAAAAACCGCAGCACCGATCCAATGGTGCTGAAGTGATAAAATAATGGTAGACACGAAAGTGCCTACCATTATTTTTATGCTATTATAGACATGGAGGTGGAATTATGGCTGGTAAATACACTATACGAAGCAAAGAAGAAAAGTTAGCTATTG
>SVLC01000031.1 GCA_015068155.1 Oscillospiraceae bacterium
TGGGCGGCGAAGTCGAAGAATCCGTCCTTTTCGGTAGATGTTCAAAAAGGATACGGATCCTTCGACTCGCTTCGCTCCCTCAGGATGACACGGGATTTTCATACACCTGTTATCCTGTAAACAACCATTTATCTTAAAAGAAAGGACGATTTTTATGATTTTAACCCCCGAACAGCAGGCCATTTTGGATGGCTCCAAGGGCGAAGTGCAGGCCAAGGTCATGAAGACCCTGGTCATGTACGGCGAAGCCTTCGGCGCGGATAAGCTGGTGCCTGTCACTTCTAAATATAACCACCTGGTCACTTCTTTTGGCCTGAAGATGATGAAGCCTGTATTTGATTTAATGCAGCAGCTTATTGATGCCGGCGCCATTTCCCAGCAGCAGTTTAGTGTGGACCCCCGTCCTCTGGATAAGAATGTGCCTGCCAATTTCCTGCAGAATTTCATCTTCAACAAGATCATGTATGCCACCCAGGAAAGCTATGAAGGCCAGCTCAAAGAGCTGGGCCTCATGGACGAGAACGCCTTCACCTGCGCCTGCTATCTTGACCAGATGGGCAACAAGCCTCAAAAGGGCGATATCCTTTCCTGGGCAGAGTCCTCCGCCGTGGTCTATGCCAACTCCGTGCTGGGCGCCCGCTGCAACCGCAACTCCGGCATCATGGACATCATGGGCTCCATCGCAGGCTACGTTCCCAACTTTGGCCTGCTAACCGACGAGGGCCGCAAGGCCACCTGGATCGTCAAGGTTCAGTGCAAGAATAAACCCGAAGCACAGCTTCTGGGCTCTGCCATCGGCATGAAGGTGATGGAGGATGTGCCCTATATCACCGGCATGAATCAGTGGCTGGGTACGGAACTGAACGACGAAAACTGCGCCTATTTGAAGGATTTCGGCGCGGCCACCGCTTCCAACGGCGCAGTTGGTCTGTATCACATCGAAAACCTGACCCCCGAGGCCAAGGAGCAGGGCGCGGCTCTCATCGCCGCCGGCGCCCGGGAATACATCATCGACGATGCGGAGCTGGAACGGGTGAAGAACAACTATCCCGTTATGTGGAAAAACCCCGATGCCAAGCCCAAGCTGTGCTTCATCGGCTGTCCCCACCTTTCCATGCAGCAGCTCATCGACTGGACCCTGGCCGTGGAAAAGGGCCTGCAGGAATCCGGCAACAAAAAGGTGCTGGTGCCCACCGTGTTCACCACCGCCCCCGCTGTCAAGGCCGAATTTGAAAAGACCGAGTATGCCAAGCGGCTGGAAGCCACCGGCGTGGTGCTGAGCTACATCTGCCCGCTGATGTATATGAATAACCCGCTGTGCAAGGCCATGCCTGTTATGACCTGCTCCAATAAGCTGCGCACCTACACCACCGCCCGGTTCTACACCGAAGCGGAGATCCTGCGCAAGATCACCAAGGGAGGTAAGTGATATGAAAAAGTTCCAAGGCAGAGTCATCGCCCCCGGCACTGTCACCGCCTCCGCGCTGGTGTCTCACGGCGGTTTGAATACCCTGGCTTCCTTCCAGGGCGCGCTGCAGTTCGGCGACAAAAAGGCCACTTGCGGCGATCAGAACAACCCGGACCTCTATAACAAGGAAATGGCTGGCAAGGCCCTGTGCCTGCCTATGACCATTGGCTCTACCACCGGCGGTCTGGTGCTGTATTGCGCCTGCGCCATGGGCCGTCAGCCTGCCTGTATGTTGTTCAGCAAACCCATCGATTCCCTGGCGGCAGCCGGCTCCATCCTGGCCTCTGTTTGGCTGGATGGCATCCAGATGCCCGTGGTGGACTCCCTGGGCGATGAATTTTTGAACTATGTCCAGGAAGGCATGACCATCACTATTGAAGATGGCGGCGTGGTTTGTGTCGAATAACCGATTCTAACCGACCCCCTCCGGTGAAAACCGGAGGGGGTCGCATATACACAAAAATTCCGGGATAAAAATCTCCCTCCGGATCTTGCCGGAGGGAGATTGGTTTATTTTACATGCTCCACTTTCATGGAATACAGGGTGTCCAGGTTATCGGTCAAAAATTTTGCAGATGCAGTGCCGACAGGCTCTAAATTCCAACGCTCCGGCAGTTCGTGGGCGTAGAATTTCAGCATACGCTTAATGTTCACATTCTCCGGCACTTGGTAGATGTAGCATTCCAGCACCGTATAGCCGCCGGCGGAATCGTCCACGGTGTGGACGATCAGCACCTCGTTGGCGCTGATGTAGCCTTGATCCTGGGCCTTGGCGGTCATAGCGCCGTTATACTGGACGATCAGAGGCTTTTCCTTGGTGACCAAGTACCAAGTCAGCACACCGCCCAAAATAAGGGCCAGGGCAATGCTGATACATACGATGGCCCGCAGCCGTTTGTTGACCGGCTTGGGCGGAGTCTTTTTCTTTGATTTTTTCTTACCAGACATGGGGCCTCCTGGGGTTACAGATTATCCAAAGCTTCCTTAATGGAACCGATGGTGTAGAGAGAGCCGAAGCACAGCACAACGCCGTCCCGGCCGGACAGTTCCCGGGCCTTGCGGACGCCTTCTTCAATGGAGGCGCAGGGGGTAGCCTTGGCGCCCACACTTTGCAGATGATTGGCAAGTTCGGCGGCTTCCAGCTTTCGGGGATTGGGGGGCGTGACGCAGACAAATTCCTGTACGAAGGGCATAACGGGCTTGTACATATCGGCGTAATCCTTGTCCGCCAACACACCGGTGAGGGCAACCACCTTCCGGTCTGTCAAATAATCCCGGATGTTCACTACCAATGCTTCGATGCACTGGGGATTATGGCCGCCGTCGATGATGAACAGAGGATCTCTGCCTACGATGTCAAAACGGCCGGGCCAGGAAACGGTGCGCATACCTTCCCGGATATTCTCTTCAGTGATGTTCCAGCCTTTTTCGATAAGGGTGTCGATGACGGACAGTACCACGGCAGCATTCTTCAGCTGATGCACGCCCAGCAGGGGCAGCTGCAGGGCTTTTCTCTCGCCGCAGTCAAAGGTCTGGCCTTCCAAACCGTGGGTCAGCAGCTTCAAACCGTCAAAATCGGCTTTCTTCAGGGAGATATTCCGCTCAGCGCAGATGTCCTCGAATACCTTTTCCACACTTTCACTGCTGCGGTAAATGACTGCGTTGCCACCTTCCTTAAAAATACCGGCCTTGGTGGCGGCGATCTCTTCCACTGTGCTGCCCAGCACATCGGTGTGGTCCAGGCCAATGTTGGTGATGACTGCCACTTCGGGGCATTCGATCACATTGGTGGCATCCCAGGAGCCGCCCATACCCACTTCCAGCACCACGATATCGCAGTTCTGCCGCAGGAAATATTCAAAGGCAATGCCGCAGACCAGTTCAAACTCGGTGGGCTGCTCGGCCATGGATTGGGCAAAGGGACGCACATATTCGGTGACGGCGATCAGATCCTCGTCGGAGATCTCCACGCCGTTTACCTGCATCCGCTCGTGGAAACGGTAGATGTAGGGAGAGGTGTACAGGCCCACCTTGTAGCCTGCCTGCCGCAAAATAGAGGCGGTCATGGCGGCGGTGGAACCCTTGCCGTTGGTGCCAGCGATGTGGACAAATTTCAGTTTCTTTTCCGGGTTTCCCATCAAACGCAGCAGTTCCTGGGTACGGCTCAGGCCGGGAATGCTGCCCTTCCAGAAATTGGAGTGGATATATGCAATGGCTTCATTAACGTTCATTGGGATTCGTATTCCTTTCTTTTTTTACAGGGGGCCAAATGCCCAAACGGGTAAATATATTGCTGCGGAACAGCAGGTAAATGATCAATACATCCAGCGCATATACCACCGCGAACTGGACGGACCGGGTGGTCAGCTTCAGGATCAGTCCCTCAATAAAATTGTCTTTGAAATATACGGCAGCCAGGGCGGCGCTTTGGTACAACACGGAACCGAAAAGCACCGGCGGCAAAAAAGAGACGGCCAATCGGGGCAGATTCACACCTTTGGACAGAAAATGCCGCAGCAAACCACCGCACAGACCGTAAAGAATGGGGGGCAGACAGAAAATGGGATTGTATCCGAAGGGGGTGAACAGGCAGCCTACAAAGTCTGCGGTGAAACCGACCAATGCGCCGGCCAGGGGACCGCAAAGCATACCTGCCAGGAAAATAGGAACGGCTTCAATGGAAAAACGGCTGGATTCATCGGGCATCATGCCGAATATTCTGGCCAGCACCACGCTCAATGCAGCCAGCAAGGCGGAGTAGACCAGGGTGCGGGTAGTCATGACTCTTTTTTGAGATCTTTGCATAAAAATATCCTCCTTTTATGTAGGCGAACGACCCATGGCGGCAAACATCCGTAAAAAAACCCGACGGAAAACCGTCGGGGAGTGTTACAGATGTGTGTTACCGGCAGGGAAGTGCAGCAAAAAAACAGCCGACCATTCGCCCGACCGAGTATCGTTGCTACATAAAGGAGGTGAATCCCATATGACGCAGCGGGTGCGGAAACCCCATCGCAGAACATTCCTTCGTCCTCCGGGCAACTCCCCGTCCCGGTGGCACTTAACGCGAGGCTTCCTACTCTGTTCGCAAGGTATCATACACCATTTTCTGCAAAAAGTAAATAGGGAAATGCAAAATTTTCGGTATTTAGTAAGCAAAATTGTTGTTTACAGCGCTAACGGCACAAAGGCTTCCCCCAGGGGAAGGCTTTGGGTGCGTAAACAACATTTTTATCGCATTCAGCCGGTAAAAAATACTTCCATTTTATGGTGTTTTGCTGTATAATAGCCATTGAAAAACAAAGGAGGGCCGTTTATGCACAAAACTGTCGAAAGAATCCTGCGAAAGATCCTGCATTTTTTGGAAGGCGCCATCGCCATTATGACATTGTTTGTTATGGTGTTTATGGTAGGCTTTGAAATTTACAAAATGGCAACGGTAGAGGGTTATTTTGCCGATGTCCATAATTATCTGCACAATATTCTTACCATCGTCGTGGGCTTGGAGTTTGTGCGTATGCTGATCGATATGACCCCGGCCAACACCTTGGAGGTGCTGATCGTGGCCATTGCCCGGCAGGTCATCGTCAGCCACGACGATCCCATCAGTAATATCTGCTGCGTGGTGTGTATTGCCGGTCTGTTTGCCACCCGCCACTTCCTGATCCCCAAGAAGGAAATGACCATCGAAATGAGCGAAGTTGCCCCCGATGAAGAATCCCAGCCTGCCGATCCGGCGCAGATATCCGGATGATTATACAAGTTCCGCAGACGGTTTTCCGTCTGCGGATTTTTTATGGAGACCGGAACCTTTTTCAAAACGGCGCATACACTGTTTCCAGCGAAGTTTTTGGAGGGATCACCATGAAACAGTATCGTATCGCCATCCTGGGCGCCACAGGCGCCGTTGGACAACAGATGCTCCGGGTGTTGGAGGAGCGTCAATTTCCGGTGGAAACATTGCTGCCCCTGGCCAGCAGCCGCAGCGCCGGAGCGGTAATCACATTCCGGGATCGAACGATTCCGGTGGAAACCGCAGAGGCGGCTGCCTTTGACGGCATCGACCTGGTGCTGGGTGCGGCGGATAGCGAAACCGCGGTGGCAATGGCGCCGGCCATCCGGGCAGCCGGGGCGGTGTTTGTGGATAATTCCTCGGCTTTCCGGCTGGAGGCGGATGTGCCGCTGGTGGTGGCGGAGGTGAATCCGCAAGATGTGAAACAGCATAAGGGCATTATCAGCAATCCAAACTGCACCACCATCATCACACTTACCGCGGTCTATGCGCTGGATGCCATCAGTCCCATCCGATCCATGGTGATCTCCAGCTATCAGGCGGTTTCCGGCGCCGGAGCAGGGGGGCCGGTGGAGCTGATGCGGCAGACCGAAGCGATCTGCCATGGCCGGGAATATCCGCCCCAGGTGTTTGCCTATCCCATTGCCTATAACCTCATACCCCAGATCGGCGGCCCGCAGGAACATGGCTACACTTCCGAGGAAATGAAACTCCATTATGAAGGCCGCAAGATTCTCCACAGACCGGATTTCAAGGCCAGCAGCACCTGTGTGCGGGTGCCGGTGCTGCGGAGCCATTCCGTTTCTGCGCGGGTCACCTTTGAACGGCCGGTATCCGTGGAACAGGCACGCCAGGCCATCGCGGTGGCGCCGGGCTGTAGGCTGGTGGATGATCTGGCCCAAATGCGGTATCCCATGCCACGGGATACCTCCTGCCAGGATCTGGTGTATGTGGGCCGCATCCGGCGGGATATGGCCGATCCCTGCAGCCTGCATCTGTGGTGCTGCGGTGACCAACTGCGGAAAGGCGCAGCCACCAATGCCGTTCAGATCGCGGAATTACTGTGACGGCCTTGCGGCATCCGAAAAAATCAGCGGCCCGGGAATTGTTCCCGGGCCGCGTAAATCAATCTTCATTGTAGGCCGCGCGTCCGCTCAGAGGCGCATGGATATACCGTTCGTGAACCGGTCGGGTGGGCCGGGCGTGTACGCCGGAAACCAGACCCATCATCATAAACATGGACAGTATCGAGCTGCCGCCATAGCTGATGAAGGGCAATGTCAGACCGATGACGGGGGTAATGCCCATGCACATACCCACATTACTCAGGGTTTGGAAGATCAGGGCGCCGGCTACGCCGAAGCAAACCAGTTTCCGCAAATAGTCGGGGCTGCGGGTGCCCACATGGATGCACCGGATAATGATCAGCACCAGCATCACGATCACCAGCACACAGCCCAGATAGCCCATTTCTTCACCGATGGCGGAGAAGATAAAGTCGGTGTGCTGGGCAAACAGCGCGCCGGATTGGGTGCGGTGTCCGTTGAAAAGACCCTGGCCGGTCATGCCGCCGCCATTCAGCGAACGCTGGGAATGGAGCATTTGGTATCGCTCGTTCAGGCCCAAGGGGTCGATGGAGGGATCAAACAGCACCAGGATTCTGCGGCGCTGATATTCTTTCATCACATAGGTCCAGATAAAGGGAACGGCTGCCACAATGGCGCCGCCGCCCAGCAGGAACCAGATCAGCTTCACACCGCCGGCAAAAGCGGCTACCAGGAAAATGAATACGAAAATCAGGGAAACGCCGGCATCGCTGGATACGGCCAGATTAAGACCCGCTGCCAACAGCAGGTGGAAGCACATCATAAAGATCGACCGCAGGGAAGAAACACGATCCTGGTAGGTGTTCATGACGGAGGCCATAATGATCACATAGGTGATCTTGCAGAATTCTGCAGGCTGTATATTGAAAGGCAAAAAGGGAAAACTGAGCCAGCTCCGGTTGCCGTTGACATCCACGCCGTAAGGCGTCAGCAGCGTCAGCAGCAAAACCGTATTAAACACTACCAACAGACCCCGCCGTTCTGCCAAAGACCGGATATCAATGGAAGACACCACCGCATAGGCTATAATGCCGGCGACGATGGCAAAGATCTGCACCGCCACGTAGCGCACATAACCCATGTAATTGGTGGCGCTGGCGATCATTAAGCAGCCGAAGGCGGAGGTGCCTACACATAAAAACAACAGCACCATATCGCCCCGACGGAAAAAGTTACGAAGCTCGGAGAAAAATTGACGCAACGGCTCTCCACCTCCTTTCCGTGAACCATTGTATCATCCCTGTTTCCAAAAGTAAATAGAAGATGTGTAAAGAAATGCTTGTTGCCTGCAGCTTGGGGCACAGAAGGAAAAGGACGGCTTCAGCCGTCCAATTCTCTGACCAGCATGGGTGTCATCATGGGCTTCTGGAAACGGTCGGCAAACATCTGACATTTGATCAAAAAGGCGTAGTATAGGTTGTAACCGCAGCCGTAGGCGGTTTCCACATTGCCCATGCCCTTGGCGATGATCACATCCGCCTGCTCCAAAGCGGCTTTGGCCTGGCTGCTTAATTGCTGCAGATCTGTGCCGCCGATGCAGTTGCCGTTGTCGATGACAGGGAAGGGAACACCCACCGCCAGGGCATCTTCCCGGGTGGCATCGTTTAATACCGGGCCGCCCCGGACGCAGAAGGTGATCTCCAATTGGGGATATTTAGCGGCTATCTGCTCCGCGAAGATCCGGTCGAAGCCGATCTCGCCGGCGTTGTCCGTTAAAAACAGCAATCTTTTGCCGGTTTCCAGATCGTGGCACAGCTTTTTATAGCAGCCTTTTTCCACATCCATGGTAAAACCCAGGTCCAGCATCCGGTCCAGTTCGTCGAAAGACACCTTGCCCTGCAGCGCGGAAAAATCCAGGTAATTGCCCAAAATGGAAAATTGCAAACCGGCATACACCGGATCCGCCTGACTTTCCACCCGGCTGCGGATGGCATCCATCCGTTGCAGTACATAGGCGTTGGAAAGCTGCTTTTCTTCCACATATCGATCCTCGCCCAGGCCGTAATACTTTTGAAACAGCGCCGTTACACCGGGGCCAAACCAGGGAGAGGATACATCATCCGGGGCGGAAAGGTACAGACGCATCAGGTCCTTGCCAAAGGCAAAGGCGGTAGCCTCGTCGCCCAGAGAAAGGGCGGTCTCCAGGTTTTTGTTAAAATGGCACTTTAGGCAGGTGGCGTTCATGCGGATCTTCATACGGCCAGCTTGACGATGACTTTTACATAGTCATTGGGAACATCCAAATGCCGGCCGGGCATGTGGGCATCCTCGGGGAAGGCCACATAGCACATGCCCTCGGTGATGGTATAGTACTGGAAAGGACCGGTGTACATGCCGATATCCTTTTCCTCGCTGAAGGGTACGGCGGGGGAGCAGGCGTCCAGATCGGCCCAGCCCATGACTTCCTTACCCTTCACCACATACTGGATATCCAGATACTTGCGGTGGGCTTCGGCTACATCCGGCTCCTTGGTGGTCAGGGCGCAGACAAAGAAACGGTTGCCGTTGGATAGCGGATGCACCGCGCCGTTTTCATAGACCGTCAGGGCGTTGACGGCATCGAAAGCCTCTTCAATGCCGGGCAGCAGGGCTGCGTATTTCTTAATATCCTTCCAGGGGCAGATGATCATAAAAATTCCTTCCTTTCGGTGGTGTTTTATAATGCTTTCAAAGTTTTCGGTAGCTGCCGGATGTCTGTGATCCGGCCGGCGGCGCCGGCGGGACTGCCGAACCCGTAAGCGGCCCAAATAAAGGGAATATCCGCCACTACGGTGGCTTCAAAATCCCCCTGGGTGTCGCCGATATACACCGCGTCGGTGATCCGGTGGCGGCGCATCAGTTCCAAAATGGTCTCGCCCTTTTCCGTGCCGGTGTCGCCGAAGCAAAGATGGCCTTCAAAAAGATGGGCGATACCCAGCTTTTCCATGCACAGCTCCGGATAACCGCATTGGGCGTTGCTGACGATGAACAGCCGGTATTCCCTGGAGAGTTCCTGCAAGGTTTCCTTGACGCCGTCGTAGCCGATCCTGCATTCGTTTTCCGCCAAATACCGGTTTTCCGTGTCCATGCACCGTTCCATCAGCGCATACCGTTCCGGCAGCGGGATCTGCGCCAGCATCACATCGGCGATTTCCGTCATGACCTTGCCGAAAAGGGGCTTCAGGTCTTCCGCGGTAACGCACAGATGGCCATAGCCCTCCTTGCGCAGTTGGATGTTGTAGCCTTCGGCCACCAGTGCCCGGGAGTCCCATAGGGTACCGTCGATATCAAAGATCAAACTTTTCATACGCCCTCCAAATGCCGCCGGATGCGGCCTTCGATCAATTCCAGGGCCACCGCGTTTCTGCCGCCTTCCGGCACAACGATGTGGGCGTGGCGCTTGCTGGGTTCCACATATTTTTCATGCATAGGCTTGACGGTGGTTTGGTATTGTTCGATCACCGATTCCAGTGTCCGTCCCCGTTCCCGTACATCCCGGCGGATGCGGCGGCAAAGGCGGACATCGGCATCGGTATCCACAAAGATCTTGATGTCCATCAGATCCCGCAGCTGTCGATTTTCAAAAATCAGAATGCCCTCCACAATGATCACCCGCCGGGGCTCAATGCGCACCGTCTTGTCGGAGCGATTGTGCCGGGCGAAATCGTATACCGGGCAGTCGATGGCCTGGCCATGACGCAAAGCATCCAGGTGACGGGCCATCAGATCCGTTTCCAAAGCGGCGGGCTCGTCGTAATTCTGCTTGCACCGCTCTTCAAAGGGCATGTCATCCCGGCGGCGGTAGTAATTGTCGTGGCTGAGGACGGTGACATCGGCGCCGAATTGCTCCACCAGCCGCTGCATCAGAGTGGTTTTTCCGCTGCCGGTACCGCCGGCAATGCCAATGACCAAAATGTTGTTCTCCATAAACCTTCTCCAAGTCTCTCACGGGATGTAAAATGTTTTTTACAGCATATTCCTTCGTAGGGCAAGGCTATGGCCTTGCCGCTGCAGTATCAAAAACAGATCTGTTGGTTATAAAAATCATCCGCAATAACGGGCCGTTCCGAAACTGTAAGGGTAACGGTGAGGGCATAACCTCACCCTACAGTATAGAATTTCTCGAATCGCGCAAGCAGCAATCTATCGCAATAATTGTTCTGCCAATGCGGCGAAATTTTCTTCATGATCGCTGGCGGTCAGCAGCAGATCGCCGCCGTCTTCGTTTAGCAGCGCCGCCTCCCGCAGCAGCCGTCGGGTCTGACGGGCGGTGCCTTCGCCGCCATCCAACAGAGCCACATCTTCGCCCAGCACCCGGAGGATGGCCTTGGCGGCAAAGGGATAATGGGTGCAGCCCAAAACCAGGGCATCCAATTTGCCTGCATAGGGCACCAGAATCTGCCGCAGCAGGGTCTCGGCTTCGACAGAGGCCGCCTGCCCGGCTTCGATCAGCTCCACCAGGCCGGGGGCTGGGATCTTGGTAACGGTGCAGCCGTTGTTGAAGCGGTGCATCAGGGCGTCAAATTTTTCTTCCCGCAGGGTCACTTCCGTGGCCATCACGCCGATGCGGCCGCCGGGGAAGGTGTCTGCGGCCAGCTTCAGCGCCGGTTCGATGCCGATGACGATCAGATTCGGGTATTCGGCCCGCAGATCCCGGATGGCGGCGGAGGTGGCGGTGTTGCAGGCCACCACCAGAGCTTTGATGGGATATTGCCGCAGCAGTTTTTCTGTTGCTGCCAGGGTCAGCGCCCGGACTTCCTGGGTGGTGCGGGAACCATAGGGGGCGTTGGCGCAATCGCCGAAATAAATGAAATTCTCCTTGGGCAGCAGCTTGCGCAAATGCCGCAGAACGCTGATGCCGCCTACGCCGGAG
Organism: Oscillospiraceae bacterium; assembly: GCA_015068155.1. Taxonomy (GTDB): domain Bacteria; phylum Bacillota; class Clostridia; order Oscillospirales; family Oscillospiraceae; genus Faecousia. Next base: position 11,220 of record SVLC01000031.1, read on the forward strand.
TCAAAAACCGCAATATAATCTTGGGACTTCACCGCTTTCACCTGCCTTTTGTGTGGTAAATTGTTATGAAAGACCTCTCCTTGAGGAGAGGGTGGTCCGTAGGACCGGGTGTGGTGTAGCCGCCAAAGGCGGCGTTATGGACGGCTGCTTCGCAGCCTACACCACATCAGTCACCTTCGGTGACAGCTGTGCTCTGCGGAGCACCCGGTCGGCGGCTCTGACAGCCCACCGGGCTGTCATTCACTACCGCCGACTGCGCTTCGCTTACCTCAAGGAGAAGCCTTTGCGCCTTTGGCGCTGTAAACAACAATTTCCCTTTTCCTGTTTTCAACATCATATCAAAAAAAGTTCCATCTTGCAATGCCCCGGGAAAAAATTCAGCAAAAAAGAGGACCGCCGCAGCGCAATGTTACCCGGTTAAGAAAGTCGTGTCATTCTGAGTGAGCGAAGAGAGACGAAGAATCCGTAATATCTGAAAAAACGGATCCTTCGACTCCGGGCGTTCGCCCTTCGTTCAGGATGACATGCTAACTGAATAACATCGCGCCGCAGCGGGCGGTTTATTGCCAATCTTCCATTTGTTCCAAAATGGCCACAAATTCGTCGGTGACTTCCAGATAATCGTTATTCCAACGGGGCGACAAATACACGGCGTCCTCGGTTATGCAGAAAACCATTTTAACATGCATCATGGGATATTCCTCAAATTGCACGATCAGTTCATAATTGGAGGTAACGGCCTCCTCGATTTCTTGGGACCAAGGCGCTCGATTGCCGGTCAGGATTTGCTGTAGGCTGAGGGAAAAGGTGGGTTCCTTGTTATAGGGTTTCAGCGGACATTGCTCTAATTGTATGTCCTCCCGGACATAGTAACCCCAGCTAATGCCTTGAATCGTGCGAATAATGGCAGGATCATCCTCGGTGTTCCCATAATACGGATGCAGGCCGAACATGATCACATTTTCGTTGGTTGTAAATCTGGCGCCGATGTTTTCCCAGGCATCGTCTTCTGTCCAAGTATCCCCATCTTTTGGGGAGCCATAATGGAAATAGTCATTAAACCCGCGGTAGGTCCGATCCTGGTATTGCAGTTGCCCGTCGCTGCCGGTGGTGATGGCAGCAAACTGCTGGAAACAGCCGCAAAGTGATGTACACATCAGGCAGAGGACAAGAAACAGACATACGCGCTTTTTCATATAGGTTCCTCCTTTCAAATCCCCGATGGGATCATTCCTGGGGGACAGTCACAAATTGGATGTCGATATCCGCCTCCGGCATAACAAAGCCAAAGGTCACCGTGTTGGCGTCTTCCCGCAGCGCCGGGATGGACTGGCCGTTGACGGTCATGGCCGTTTCACCGGTGGTGGCCCGGCGGACGGTGATCTCCAGCAGGGTTCCTGCCGACAGACTGGTGATATCCCAGGCTGCCGGGGCGCTGTAGCTGTTGGAAAGAATGTAATTGCGGCCCTGGCTGACGGTCACATCGTAGTAGCCGTAGTCCGGCTTCTGGCTCAGATCAACGGCGCTGCAATAAACGCAGCGATATACGGTGATGTCCTCCTGGCCGGGACAGGGATAGTTGGCGCCTTCGTCGAGACGGTGCGCCGCGGCGCAGGGGTCAACATCGCCGATGACCGCGTCCGCAATCAGCTGGATATAGGTGTTGTAAGAAAAATCCGCGCGGGACAGCGTGCCGCTTTCCCGGTAGATGCAGATTCGATAAGGCTCCAGGGCGCTGTCCTTCGACAGGGTCTGGTCTGTTACGCAGGCGAAGCGATGATTGCCGGAAAGGGAATAATTTTCGGTTACCGGGGCGAAGGTCTGCTGGGGAAAGAAGCCGAACATCATGGTGCTGTCGTATAAATAGCACACATGCTGCACATCTTCCCGGTCCTGCAGGTAGGTCATGACCTGGGCCACATAGTCTTCGTATTCTTCCTGGGTCAGATTGCAATAGAGGTAATCTCCGTCCAGCCGGGAATTTTCCAGCTTGGGCGCGGGAAGGCCCTCCAGATCGTATTCGGTCAGCAGCTCCGCAGAATAAAAGGTGTCCGCACTGTAATTTTTGGCTCCGCAGCCGGAAAGCAGCAGCATCAGCGCCGCCAGCAGATAAAACCAATACTTTTTCATAGCATTTCCTCTTTTCTCCCGGGGACGGCCCTTGCGGCCGTTCCTGGGCGCAATGTATTATACCTTGTCAAACGAGTATTTTGTGCCGTCTTCCCTTGATGTTACAACAAGCACGTTAGCTATAAATGTGTAGTCGCCGGCTAGAATATCAACATCCGCACAATCTTCGGAGCAAAAGAATATTCCTGTACCATAATCGACATAGCACAGTATCTCTTCGTAACCACCACTTTCATCGTACAATTTTGCACAATGAGAGCCTACAGTTTGATACAAAGCAAAATCGATGGAAATCTTCAATTCCTCACAATACCATACGCCGTCGGTGGGCAATTCCTGCAAAAAAGGATTTGTACATGCGGATAAACACCCCAAGAGGATACAAACGGACAAGAATAAAGAAATTTTGCACTTTTTCATATAGGCTCCTTTCCTTGTAGGGACGGCCCTTGCGGCCGTCCGCATATCATCCTTTCGTCAAGCTCCGGGGACTTATTCTTCGTCCAGACGCATTACCAGCAGGATATCTGCAGGAAATGCCATCTGCGTATTGACTTCGCCGCCGGTGTAGGGGACCGTGAAACAATAGGTGAACACAGCTTTTTCGCCATTACTAATTTTTTGGTATTCCCACTCGCCATTTTCATTGCATGCTTCCAGAAAATCAAAGCTACTGGTCCAGCCACTCAAATCTTTTCTGTGAAATTTGGCGCTGATACTAATACTGCAATCATCACCGGAGTTGTTTACAAAGCAGATGGCATAACGGAACCGAACTTTGTCGCCCAGAATCTCATAATCCACAAAATAACTTTCCTCCGGCAACCAGTGCAGGGTATTTTCGGTGTCTGCTGCTTCCTGTTGGGAAAAAAGTGAACCCAGACCATGTGTCGATAATGCGCAACCTCCCAGCGTGCCAACTATAACAGCCAGTAACAAGGATATTGCAAGTAACTTTTTCATAGTGTACCTCTTTTCGTGGGGAGGGCGACCGCTGAATCGCCCGCATAAAATCCGAAGGATTTTGTCATTCTGAGCGCAGCCGCTGGAAAGCGGCGAAGTCGAAGAATCCGCTCTCTTTTTTGGAGGATGCGGATCCTTCGGCTACGCTGTGCGCCGCACAGCTTCGCTCAGGATGACATGGGTTCTATTACTTGGTCAACTCCTTAAAAGGCGTATATAAATCATCGTCGTCGTACTCGATCTCGATATTGCGGTAGGTTTCCGTTTCCAGCCAGGTGGGCTCGCCGTAAATGGCGCTGAATATCCACAAAAGGCTGTTCCATTGCCGTTTCTCGGCTTCGGCCTGGGCGTCTTCGCTGGTTTCGTGGAAGTGGAATTCGATGGAATCTCCATCCCCCTCTTCGATCCTTACCATGCACACATAGCCGTATTCTTTCTCCGGATACTCCCGATGGTAGACTTCGTAGCCCGCTTCTTCATAGGCGGCGATGACCTGGGCGCAGGTGATCTCTTTTTTCTCTTTTTGACAGCCGGCAAACATGGTCAGCGCCATGGCTGCCAATAAGACCATTGCTGTAATTCTTTTCATAGGATTTCCCCCGATGTTCAAATTTCAGTTTGTCGCTCAGTATAGAAAACCATGTCATTCTGAGCGAAGCCACCGACAGGCGGCAAAGTCGAAGAATCCGTTCTTTTTTAGGGAATGCGGATCCTTCGACTCGCTCTGCTCGCTCAGAATGACAGTACAAGTCTGCTCGATAAACTGCAATTTACGGCAGGTTCAGCTTGTTTTTCATCATCGATGTGGACAGGAAATAGCCGCCCACGGCCAGGCCGATCTGCATGGCCATGTTAATGCAAAGCACCACATCGGCAAAGATGTAATACGATTCATAGAATTCGGAAATAGCCAGCAGGGGAATAAAGGCCAGCACGCTCTCCACAGCGCTTACGCCCATGGTGATGCCGTAATACAGGCCGATGGTCAGGAAGATCTTGCCCTTTCTGGCGATGACGCAGCCCAGGGTGATGCAGGTCATTATCAGGAAAATGCTGTAAAGCACCTCAATGACCACGCCCACCACGGTCAGGATCATGTTCAGCCGATAGCCCGGCTCCTGGGACAGCACATCATCCAGCGACTGGCCGATGTCGATGATATCGTCCGCATTGATGTAGGAATCCTGCCACAGATCCCATGCGCCGATGACGGCGATCATCAGTCCGCTGATGCAGAATACCGCAAAGGAGATCAGCATCCAGAACAGGATGTTCAGAAAGCTGGACAGGAAGATCTGATGGGGCGTTACCGGCAGGGTGAAGGTCAGATAGCCCTGGTCGGTAAAGCGGCTTTTGTAGAAGCGGAACAGATTGATAAACTGTACTGCCAGCAAATAGGCGATCAAGGCGACGACGATAAAGGCTAAAATGCTGCCCAGACCCATGGTGCCCAAAATCACCGTATCCACCTGCTGGGCGTTTTGATCCAGATACACGATCAGACGGGTCACCAGAGTGCCCATTACGCCGGCGCCCAGGGCGCAAATGCTTAGGATCCACAGAAGTTTGGCATTGGACTTCCACTCATATTTTAATAACTTGGAAAACATCTGAATACCTCCCTAAACAGCTCATCCAGGCTCTTGCCTGTTTCTTCTCTTGCCTCATCCACACTGCCGGCCCGCACCACGTTGCCCTGGTACAGGAAAATGAAATCATCCAGCACCGGCTCCACATCCTGGATCAGATGGGTGGAGATCACTACGGTGGCGTCGGGGTCGAAATTGGAAATGATGGTATGCAGGATGTAATCCCGGGCTGCCGGGTCCACGCCGCCGATGGGTTCGTCCAAAAGATACAGCTTGGCCCGACGGGACATCACCAGCACCAGATGCACTTTTTCCTTGTTGCCCTTGCTGAGAGAGCCGAACCGCTGGTCCAGGCTGATGCCCAGATTGGACAGCATGGCTTCCGCCCGGGACCGGTCGAAATCCGCGTAGAAATCCTGGAAGAAATCCAACTGCTGGCTGATCTTTTCGTTGCTGCGCAGATAGGTCCGATCCGGCAGATAGGATACCAGTGCCTTGCTTTCCGGGCCGATGGGCTTGCCGCAGACCTGGATGGTGCCGATGTTGGTGGTCAGCAGACCGGCTACCAGCTTGAGCAAGGTGGTTTTGCCGCTGCCGTTGGGGCCTAAAAGACCGACGACGCGGCCGGGCTGTAAATTCATATACAGATTGTTCAGCGCCGGGGTGCTGCCGTAGTTTTTGGTCAGTCCGGCAATGGTCAATACATTATCCATGTTGTTCCTCCTCTTGCTTTAATGCCAGCAGCATTTGTACTGCCTGGTCAATGGTGATGCCTGCGGCGGCGAATTGCGCCGCGCAATCCCGGATCACGGCGTCCAAAGCCGCATTCCGCAGGTTTTCCAAAATTTGGGGATCGCTGGTTACAAACCGACCGGCTGTGCTGCAGGTCACCAGCAGATGCTCCCGTTCCAGTTCCACCAGCGCCCGCTGCATGGTGTTGGGGTTGACCTGGGCCTGCGCAGCCAGCTCCCGCACCGGCGACACCCGCCCGCCGGGCTCCAGCTCCCCGGTGACTATGGCGTTGCGGATCTGGTCCATGATTTGGATGTATACCGGTCGATTACTTGAAAATTTCCAATGCAATACCATCACCTTCCTTTATTGTATTATTATACTAATACATTAGGGCAAAATTGTCAAGTTTTTTTCTGCGATGGCTGCGGTATGACAAACGCCCCGGAGGGACATTCTCCGGGGCGGGGGTCAATCTTCGGCTGTGGGTTCGGCGTTCAGGGCGTCTACCACGATATCGGGATAGGGGTTGGCGATGACGGTTTTGTAGCTATGATAGATCACCATGCCGGGCTTGCCGTTGGGGATCTTTTTGACCTGTTTAACAGGGGTCATATCCACGGCGATGTTCTGACCGCCGCCGGTCTCTGCGTAATAAGCAGCCAACTGGGCCGCTTGGGTGATGGTGTTGTCCGGCGGGGTGATGCCGGCGCAGGCGATGATCACATGGCTGCCGTGGACCTTGCTGGCATGGAGCCACAGATCGTCCTTGCGGGCAAGTTTGAAGGTCAATTCTTCATTCTGACGATTGTTGCGGCCTACATAGATGGGGTAGCCGTCGGTGCTTTCAAACCGCATAGGCGCCAGCTTGCTTTGCTTGGCCCGTTTTTTGGCGCTGTCGGCCTTGAGATATCCGGTGTCCTGCAGCTCCCGGCGGATCTCCTCCAGCTCCTGCTCCGATCCGGCCCGATTCAGCTCATCCAATACGCTTTGCAGATAGTTTAGCTCCGTTTCGCCCAGGGAGATCTGCTTCACCAGCTCGTTTTCCGCGTTTTTCATCCGGTTGTAGTCTTTGTAATATTTGGCGGCATTCTGCTGGGGCGAAAGGGTGACGGAAATGGGGATGTCGATGATGGGCATATCCTCATGGTAAAAATCCTGGCATTTTGCCTCGGTCTGACCCTTTTGAATGCTGCGCAGATTGGCCATGAGAATGTCGCCGTACTGCCGCAGCCGTTCCCGATCGTAGGTGGCGGTAAGCTCCTTTTCCTGAATGGCCAGCTTTCGTTTTAGCCGCTGGCAGGTGTTGGTGACGGTTTTGCGCACCGCCTGGCTTTTTTGCCGCATGGCATCCTTCCGGTCCCGGACGGTGTAGTACATATCCAGCAGCGCAGAAAAACCTTCCGCAGTCTGACAGCCGCCGTACTGGCGGATGGGACAGAAGGCGAATTGCTTGGGTGTGCCGTCGGCCTGGGTGAAATAATAGGGTGCGGGGTGGATCAAATGCTCCCGGAAGAACAATGCCAGCTTTTCTGCCGCGGCTGCCGGGTTCAAGCTTTCGATCCGGGCATCCACATCGCCGGCGGCAAACAGCGCCGCCTCCCGGCATACCAAAGGCGATAAGCCGCCCAGCTTATCCATCAGCCGGTCCGCCAGCAGATCCGCGCCGGGCTGGGTCAGCAAGGACATATAATCGGCATAATCCCAGTTCCGGGGATCGGCTTTTTCCACCGGCTCCGGATCCTGATAGTACATGCCCGGCAGGGCGGTGCGCTTGGCGCCGGCGTCCAGGCCGATGCGCCGCAGACAATCGATGATCCGGCCGTCGGGACCCAGCAGATAGATGTTGCAGGTTTTGCCCATCAGCTCTGCGATCAGCTTTTTTTGCACCTGATCGCCCATTTCGTCGATGCAGTCGAAGGTGAATACGGCGCAGCGCTCCATGGGAAGCTGGGAAATATCCACCAGCCGGGCGCCGCTGAGATGCTTGCGCAACAGCATGCAGAACATAGGCGGCTCCGCGGGATTTTCCGGGGAAGCGGTGGTCAGATGCAGCCGGGGAGCGGCGGGATTGGCGGCGATGAGCAATTTCGACCGCATTTCCCGGCCCTTCAGATGCAGGATCACCGTGTCCCGGCTGGGCTGATGGATTTTGTCCACTCGGGCTTCGCCCAGCGCCCGGATCTCTGAGAGTACCGCGGATAAATAAAAAGCGTCAAATGCCATAGTGGCCTCCTGTTTTGTAAATAAATTGTTGTTTATCATGTCATCCTGAGCGAGCAAAGCGAGTCGAAGGATCCGTTCCGCGTAGTCGAAGAATACGGATTCTTCGACTACGCGGCCCTTTGGGCCGCTCCACTCAGAATGACATATTCGGTACGGATACTAAGCTAAACAACAATTTACATTTCCATCATTTTGTGAAACAACTGGTTGATCCGTTCCGTTCGGCCCGCCAGATACAGCGCGCCCAACAGCGCCTCCAGGCCGGTGGCCTTGGCATACTCAGCCGCAGTGGCCCCCTTGGGTACGGCATGCACATGGGCGTTCTTGCCCCGGCGGTAGAAGGAAAGCTCCTCTTCCGTCAATTCCGGCAGGATCTTTTCTGCTAATTTCGCCTGGGTGGGGGCCTTGACCAACTGCACCGTATCTTTGTGCAGTTGCCCCACGGTATGCTCCCCTTGGGCGCAGAGATAGCTGCGGCAAAGCAGCTCATACACACCGTCGCCAATATGGGCCAGACCCAGGTTGGAGAAGGCGTTGATCTGCCGGATATCCAAATTCATTTGGAAGTAATTTTCCATAGGTTTCCTCCGCGATTCACAAGAAATTGGGCGCATAGGCCGGTAAACAGCCCGGTTACGATGCCGCAGGCTATCATCACAGGCAGATACACCGCTATGGCAGGGGTGCCGGTGACAAAAATCGCCATGGCCATCTGCCCCAGGGCGTGGGCCACTGCGCCGCAGCAGCCGGCTACCCAAAGCTGCTCTTTTTTCAGGATCTTCCGCAGCAGTACGGTGGCGGTGATGGCCAAAAGACCGCCGGCGGCGCTGTAGAGAATGGAACTGAAATTTCCAGAAAAAACCGCGCCCAGAAAAATTCTGACGAATAACACCGCAGCCCCTTCCCAGGCGCCGACGGCAAAGACGGTGAATACCGTGACGATGTTGCTCAGCCCTAATTTGATGCCGGGAATGGGTACCAGGGCCGGGATCTGGGCTTCTACCATAAAGATGGTCAGCGCAATGGCGGCCAGCAACGCCAGCAGAACCAGTTTTTTGGTTTTCAAATCGGCCCACCGCCCTTCGCATTTTTTCTCATTATATCAGTTTTTCCGAAAAAGTAAAGAACCCTTATGGCAGCGGGGCATATCAGTATTTCAGACATCGCCGCAGCCTGTTTTCGGCCCGCCGCAAAGTGCGCTGGACGGTACTTTTGTTCACGCTGCGTTCTGCTGCGATTTGGGGAATGGTCTTTCTGTGGATGTAGTAGGAAAGCAGAGTTTCTTTTTGGAGAGGCGTCAGCTCCCGGTAAATGGCCCGGCGGACCCGTTCCATCTGCAGGTCTTTGGATAGAAAGTATTTGCCCCTGCGGCTATACGGTGTATTTGTCATTTCGGTAATACCCCCTGTCGTAGTAGTGGGCGGTCAGCTCCGCCAATTCCTTGGTTTGCCTGAGCATGGGTGTCAGTTCGGAGATCCGGCGTTTCAGCCGCAGCCGCTGCTCCGGATCTGGCTCCTGGGCCAGCAATTGCCGCAGCAGCCGCAGCCGCGCCCGCAGCAGGGCGGCGGCATCTTCGTAGCATAAACTTAATTCCTGTAATGTCATAGTATATCCCTCCGGCAGCGGATACACCGGAAGGTGGGACGGAATACCAGGCTGCCGCAAATGGGGCAGGTGCCGGCAGGCCGCTGACACTGAAGATCTCGGTATGGTTTCATCATGTGCATCCTCCTTTTTGATTTGGCATCGCGCCGGCAGATGGGGGATTGCCGGTCGATACCTGTCTGGAAGATAGCACACGAAATGTGTGAAAACCATCGAATTGTGTTGAAGACAAAATTCTACAATTTTCGCAGGAAAAATATGCTAGGATAGGGCCAAAGGGGGCGTGGACATGCTGGGAGATCGGATCGCGCTGCTGCGCAGAGGCCGGGGATGGAGCCAAATGGACCTGGCGAATCAATTACATATCAGCGCCAGCGCGGTGGGCATGTATGAGCAGGGCCGACGGGAACCGTCTTTGGCGGGGGTCGTGGAGCTGGCGGCGGTGTTTGGTGTGTCGGCGGATTACCTGCTGACCGGCAAACCGCTGACCCAAACGGATGAAGCCGTGCTCTGCGGCGTGATGAACGGACGCATTCTGGGAGGCCGAAAAGGGGACGGCGGTTTCAGCCGGGAAGAGCTGCGGCTGCTGATGCAGACCATGCTGCAGGAAACGTAAGATCGCTTGACAAAATCGGTGCAAATAGGATATGATGGTATCCGAGGTGATTCGGATGCAGGACGAACGGTTTATGGATGAGGCGTTGGAACTGGCCAAACAGGCCGCGGCCGACGGAGAAGTGCCGGTGGGCTGTGTGATCGTGCGAAACGGGCAGATCGTGGGCCGGGGCAGAAACCGCCGGGAAACGGACAAAACGGCGCTGGGCCATGGCGAGATCGAAGCCATCGGCGATGCCTGCCGTAATTTAGGCGGCTGGCGGCTGTGGGATTGTACATTATATGTGACGCTGGAGCCTTGTCCCATGTGCGCCGGCGCCATCATCAACGCCCGTATTCCCCGGGTGGTATATGGAGCTAAGGATGCCAAGGCCGGCTCCTGCGGTTCTGTGTGCGATCTGTTTTCCATGGAATACAACCATCATCCCCAAGTGGAATCCGGCATCCGGGAGGAAGCCTGCGCGGCATTGCTGCGGGATTTTTTCGCCCAGCTTCGGGTGGAGCTGCACAGCCGCCCCAAATGGCGTAAACCGGAACCCTGATCCTATGGCACCCAGGAAGAAAGGGTGTATGATATGAACATAGAAAAACGCAGCGCCCGATTTGGCGCTGCGCTTCTTATTTTTGCGGCGCTGCTGCGGTTGGTGGGTGCCATATGGATGCCCCAGGCTGACGCGCTGGGGCTGCTGCAGATGTTCCATAGCGATTTTCTGCCCCACCGCGCCTCCGGCGGCGTATCTCCGGGGCCTTCCACCGGTGTCACCATGCCCACGGCGCCCAGGGTGGAAACCCAATGCCCAACCGTACCTACCGCTGCCCCAACATTGCCCACCGTTTCCACCGCGCCTGCGCTGCCGCCCCAGCCGGAGATCCCGCCGGCGATCCGCTTTGCCCAGGAGGATCTGGCTTATGTAAAATTCCGTGTGGCCACGGATTGCGGCTACACGGTGGATCTGCAGAGCCTTTTGCTCCAACCGCTGCAATGGCAGTTGGCAGGGGAGGAACCGACGGTGCTGATCATCCATAGTCACGCCACCGAAAGTTATGAAAAACAGCCGACCGATACCTACACCGAGAATGATTACTATCGCACGCTGGATACCGGCTATAATATGGTGGCGGTGGGGGATCTGCTGACGGACCTGCTGCGGCAGCGGGGTATTGGCGTGATCCACGACCGACAGATCCACGATTATCCTTCCTACAATGCGGCCTATGTCAATTCCGGCAAGGCGGTGGCGGATTATTTGCAGGCGTATCCTTCCATTCGTCTGGTGCTGGATCTGCATCGGGATGCGGCGCTGAACCCGGACGGCAGCCAATTTGCAACTTCAGCTACGGTGGACGGCCAGCGGTCGGCCCAGATCATGCTGCTCTCCGGCAGCGATTGGACCGGTACCAGCCATCCGGCCTGGCAGGAAAATCTGTCTTTGGCGCTGAAGCTGCAGGTGCTTCTGGAACAGGAAAACCCCGGCATTACCCGCCGGACGGTGCTCCGTGGCAGCGCGTTTAACCAGTATCTCAGCACCGGTATGCTGATCGTGGAGATCGGAACTGCCGGCAACACTCTGACGGAAGCCCTGCGGGCGGTGCCGCCGTTGGCGGAGGCCATCTGCGCCCTGGCCTGGGGCGCGGAGGCCTAGAGAATATTCCACCATTGCAGCCCGTGGCTGTCGGCCATGGCCTGACTCAGCAGGATCAACTGGGCGCAGGTGGCTTCAAAATGGGGCGATTCCCGATTTTCCAGGTACACCGTCAGCTCGGCGAACAAGCTGTCCAATTCATCCATGGGGGTGTGATCGGCGAAGGCGGCGGTAAAATGGTGATACCGCTGCCAAAGCTGCCGGGCCTGGTTGGCATAATGCTCTGCGCCGCGCCAATCCTCAGCTTGGGCGGCAGCCTGGGATTGGATCAGCAATTGGGAGATTTCTCTGTGGACCCGGTCCATGCCCCACCAAATGGTTACGCTTATGGCCAGCAGCGCCAGCAAAATGCAGATGCCCAAAAACGGTCGCCGCATCAAAGCTCCTCCTTTTTCAGAAATTGCAGCCTGCCACTTTCGTCGGCAGTCAATAGCCAGGTATCCTGCAGGCTGGCTTTGTGATCTTGCAGTACCTGCTGTACCCAGGCGGCATCCTTGCCGATGAGGGCCAGATTATCCTGAAATAAATGGCCGTCGGCAATAACGGTTACCGGCAGATGCTGCTTTTGGGGCGCAATGCCCGCCTCCTGGGCGGTGGCGGGCCGCAGATGGGCATAGGGGAAAACGGAAAGGTTGCCGTCGGTCTCCAAAATGGCATATTGCACCGTCTGCACGTCCAGTACATCCTTTAGCCGCAGGTGGCCGGTCAGCTCATCCAATGTCACGCCGGTGCGGCGAAGATTATTCTGCAGGATCCTGCCGTTTTCGATGAGGATCACCGGCTTGCCGCAGAGCAGTTTCCGGAAAAATACACTGCGCATGGAAAGCCAGGAAAGCACCAGCTCCACCCCCAGCACCGTCACGATGGGCACCAGCCCCGACAGCAGAGGAATACCGCCGTCCTGCATGGGAATGGCGGCCAGATTGGCGATCAGCATGGTCACCACAAATTCCGACGGCTCCATTTGCCCGATCTGGCGTTTGCCCATCAGCCGCACTACGGCGATCAGCAGTAAATACAGTAAAATGGTTCGGATATATGCCAAGGTCATTATGTTTCACCTCTGAGATAGCATCCCCGTTGCCGGGAAAACTATACAAAAAAAGCAAAATCCGCAGGGGACACCTGCGGATTTCGCTTTTTGAGAAAAGAGGAGAGGAAAAATGAAAAAGATGAACAGGAAACTTATTACTGATATCTTATCGAAAAGTTGTGAATAAAAAAAGTGTATAGTTATTAAGATTGTTTGAAGTTGTGGATAATTTTTCCGTAATTATTGCAAAAAATCTAAAATTATTATTGACTTTCGATAATAACTTTGGTAATATATGGACAACGGAGGTGCTTTTTATGAATACGAAAAAAATAACATGCATTACTTTGTGGGTAAACCGGGGCGTGGCGCTTATCGTGGCGGCGCTGATCTTTACCTTGCCCAGCCTGCTGGATTGGTACAGCGGTCTGCTGGGCTACCGTCCTTATGAAGAGGATATGGTGGGCCTGGCCATTGCCTACGATCTTTGCGCTGTGGCCATGCTGATCGCGCTGTGGAATGTGGACAAGCTGCTGCGGAGCATTCTGAAGGGGGATGTTTTTATCCGGGAGAATGTGAAGCGGGTGCGGCGTGTGGTTTGGTGCTGCGCGGCGGTGGCGTTGATCTGCGCGGCAGCGATCTACTTTGTATTGCCAATGGCGATCTTTGCCATTATCATGGGCTTCCTTTGCATGGCCATCAATGTGGCGGCTTGCGTGCTGAATGCTGCTGTGGCCATCCGGGAAGAAAATGATCTGACGATCTGAGGTGGCATTATGGCGATTATTGTAAATTTGGATATGATGCTGGCCAAGCGGAAGATGACTTCCTTGGAACTGTGCCAGCGGATCGACCTGACGCCGGCAAACCTCAGCATTCTGAAAACCGGCAAGGCCAAGGCTGTGCGGTTTGAAACGCTGGACGCCATCTGCCGGGAACTGAAATGCCAGCCCGGCGACCTGTTTGAATACGTCGAAGACGCCGACCCCTGGAAGCGATAAGAAGATAAATGGTTGTTTACACTACCAAAGCCTTCCCCCCAGGGGCAATGTCACTAAGTT